>CADBPM010000014.1 GCA_902796595.1 uncultured Lachnospiraceae bacterium
CAGTATTTTCAAGGCTTTACGCCCATTATGAAGAGATGAAAACGAGTTAATAAACGTTTTGAGTAACTAATTTACGACTTTGGGATTATTAAAGCAGGGAGCTGTGGAGGTTGAAGGGTTATCGGTTCTTGATATGGAATATTTGATCCTCTTTAAGATGAAAGCCTGGCTGGATCTGTCTGAACGGAAGAGCCGTGGGGAACAAGTAGATAGCAAGAATATAAAAAAGCACAGGAATGATGTTGTGCGTTTGGCTGCTAATCTGTCTCCAGAGAAAAGACTGGAGATTGATGGGCGGATCAAAAGTGATGCTTCAAATTTTGTAGATAAGGTAATAGATGAGGGTGTAGACCCAAAATCTCTTGGTATCCGTGGAGTCACTTTCGATGATATAATTGAGCGGTTGAAGGAATGCTATGGGATATAGAGTTTTGAGGGACGTGTTCTTAAATTGGTAAACTTAAGAAGAAATATAATTGTGACGGATGTCAGTGTTTTAGCTGATGTCTGTTTTTCTATGTCGCAATGTCGGGATATGCAGAACAGGAGGATTAGGGGTGTCCATAGTTTTCCCCAAAATTTAGGCTTTTTATAACTATTAAGGATTTGTCATCTGATCTTGTATAATAATAGTTGACAGATTCCTCTCGTAGATTTTTAATAATCTCAGAGAAAGGATATATCAATTATGGAAGAAAAGAGAATCACCAAACGTTATGACAATGATTACAAAATACAAGCTTTAAAGCTTGCAGATGAAATTGACCAAGGTAGGGCTGCAGATGAACTTGGTATACCCAAAAGTACTATCTACGGATAGGCCAGTGCAGCTCGTAAAGGTGATCTCGATGTAGGCACAGTAAACTACACCTGAAGAGGCAATGAGCCTTAACGAGGAATTGGTGGCTTAAAGAAAACGCATTAAGGAACTGGAGAAGGAAAACAAACGCCTTGCTAAGGAAAATGGCATGAATTCAGCAGGTGGAAGGTGTCATGATAACGCCAGATGTGAAAGCATGTGGGCAAGGATGAAGAATGAACTTCTCTATAACCGCCACGATACCAGAGAAATGCTCGTGGATGATGTCAAGGTTCTTATATGGCGTTACTTTATGAGTTATTGGAATAACAGGAGAATCTGTACTTCTATTGGAGGTATCCCTCCAGTTGTTAAAAGAGAGGGATACTATGCTAATACAAAGGGTGCAGCATAGTTCTTATAAATTACGAGAAAAAGTTGTCAACCATTATTGACAAAACCAGTTTATATCCAAGCTGGGATGCACAGAATCTGAATTCAGTCAGGCTGGCTGAAAAACTTGGGTATATATTTGATCATGAATACGTGGTTTATGAGGTTGGATAAATGCATGTCCGTAGATCAGGTAAGCATATCAAACTTTGCAGAAATAGAAGTCTTGCACTAATAAATGAAGAGAGAAGGTAAATTTATGTGGTTCTGGTTTGCTTTGGGTTCGGCGATTTTTGCGGCACTTACATCTATTCTGGCTAAGGTTGGGATTGAGGGAGTTAATTCCAATCTGGCTACTGCGATCAGAACGGTAGTAGTTGTTGGAATGTCTTGGATGATGGTCTTTATCACACATGCACAGACAGGTATATCGGAGATAAGCAGGAAGAGTTGGATATTTCTTATTCTATCAGGACTTGCAACAGGAGCTTCGTGGTTGTGTTATTACAAAGCATTACAGATGGGCGAGGCATCCAAGGTTGTTCCGATTGATAAGCTTAGTGTTGTTATTACGCTCGCCCTGGCTTTTATTTTTCTCCACGAGCAGTTTACGGTTAAGTCTGCTATTGGAGTAGTCCTTATTACAGCAGGGACACTTGTGATGGTACTGTAAGAATTTTTTTAAGGAGCGGGGAAAGATGAAGAAAAACGTACAGGTAAAAAATTGATATGATCAGTTATAAAAGACGAGCTCATTTTGATTTTTAGCTGATGAGATGGCAGTCCTGAGCAGGTGATAGGGGAGGAGAGTTGCTATTATGAATTTTAATGTACATGATCTGATATGGACGAGAGAACCAAAGGAATGTCATATCGATGAAGATAAGATTGAAGTAGTTACGGCACCACATACAGATCTGTGGCAGAGGACGTACTATCATTTCAGGAATGATAATGCACCTGTTCTTCAGATGACGACAGATGAGGAGTTCTTTTCTTTTACTGTGAAAACCGAGTTTGACAGTAAGCATCGTTTTGACCAGTGTGGTGTTGTAATGTATCTGGACAGCGAGAACTGGCTGAAGGGCTCTATAGAGTATGAAAACGATGAGTTCCAGCATTTAGGCAGCGTTGTAACTAATCATGGCTATTCTGACTGGGCGACCACAGAAATAGATGCATCAATAAAATCAATGTGGTATCGCCTAAGCAGAAGAGAAGATGATTTCTGCATAGAGTGCAGTGAAGATGGCATCAGATACAAGCAATTGCGTGTTTGTCATGTCTGGGAAGCAAAGGGAAAGGTCAGCTTTGGAATCTATGCCTGCAGTCCGGAGGATTCATCCTTTAAGGCAACCTTTACCAATATGGAGCTTACAGTGTGCAAGTGGCTTCCTCATGACGGTCAACAGCCGGATGAATGATTAAATATTTAAGGAGATAATAGTAGCAGTTTTAGAACACCTAAAAATGCAATTATTTTGCTTCGCAGTAATTACGCATCTCGATAAGAAACCTCTCTGCGATAGGTGTAAATACCTGATATTTTCTCCATATCAGATAAAGCGGATTTTCAAGTACAGGTGAAAGTGGGCGGAATACTAGCCCACTTTTTTCGCTTGTATCAATCAGATGGTCATAGGTGAGCAGATATCCTAAGCCTTCCTTGGCAAATACAGAACCGTTGTAGGACAGGCTAAAATACCCTTGAAAATGTAGTTTTGAAGCGTCTTCTCCGCACCATCTGGTAAGGTCAGAATCAATGGCAGATTCAGAAATATATAGTGGAAGGTTTTCAATATCCTTGAAGGTGATCTTCTTTTTCCTTGCAAGAGGATCATCTTTTTTAAATACAAGTCCCCATTTATCTGTTTCGGGCATAGTAATGTAATCGTATTTGCTTTCGGCAGGAGTCTCTACGATTACGGCAAAATCCAGTATGCCCTTATCTAATTTCTCAGTAACAAGTGCTCTGTCACCGCTTATGGTGTGATAGTGGAAATCCGGATATTCATCCTGAAATCTTTTGATAACTCTGGCTAAGTGCCTTAGCTGATATGATTCGGCCAGACCAAAATATATATCGCCACCGGTCACGTTGTCGATGTTCTGAAATTCAAGAAGTGTCTTATCTGCCATATCCACAAGGTCGGCAGCTCTTTTCCTGAGAAGGATTCCCTCATCAGTCAGCTTTACATTAAAGCTGTGTCGCTCAAAGAGCTTTTGTCCAAGCTCATCTTCCAAAGCTTTTATCTGTTTTGACATTGTAGGCTGCGATACGTGCAGAGCTTCTGCCGCACGGCTGATGTTTTCTTCTCTTGCAGCGGCAAGAAAATATCTTAAAGCTTTTATCTCCATATGATCAACTCCAAAACATATTTTTTTAATACTGCTAAATCACGTCTATACCTGAATTATAACACGTTATGCCAAAAATGAATATCATTTATTCAAAAATACCATTAGCGAATATAAATTTCTCGTTTTATATTAAAGTCACAAGGAGCGGTTAAACCATGAATGAAAAAGAAAAAATTCAAAATCTTTGTGATGCGGGATGCAAACCGGAACAGATAAAAAAGTATGAAGAGTGCTTCGTATCAAAATCACCTGAAGAACAATTGAAGTACTTAAAGCATTGCAGATGTTCCCTGATGGAAGAACTTCATGAGAGCCAGCGCAGGGTGGATTGCATGGATTTCCTTATTTACAAGACAGAGAAGGAGATGCAGCAAGGTGATTCTGTAAATAAAAACTTGTCTGATAAGTAGAAGATTAGTGAAATTAGAAAGAAAGGAAATATTTAACTTATGAAGAACTCAAAAATGATTTTAAACATATTGGCTGCCTCAATGACAGCATTGGCTTTGGCAGGATGCGGTAGTGTCAATCCGGATAATAAGGAAGCTGACAGTGTCGCAGCTGCAGAAGTTTCAATTCAGTCGGATGCAAAAACGCAGCAGCTGAATGAATCTGAACAGGATACAGCACAGGAAGATAATGCAAAAAGGGTTGCGAAGGATGGAGCTGATATGCAGACTGAAGACCCTTTAATGCCTACAAGAAAGCTGCCTGAGAACGGAACAAGGATCAATATGCATTTCGGAGATACTGTTATCCCCGGAGTCCTGAATGACAGCGAAACTGCGAAGGCTCTTATCGATATGCTCCCTGTAACCGTACATATGAACCGCTATTCTCACGATTTCTGCGGCTCTGCCAGTGAACTGAATCTGCCATATCAGGAGGACGAAGTTCATTATGGGTGGCTTAACGGAGATATTGATTATGCTATCGATGCACCATGGTACACCATTCTTTTTGAAGATGAAGATGTGTCTGAGCAGTATGGTTCTCAGGTAAACATAGGTGTAATTGATTGTCCACTTTCAGATATCAGTTCTCTTGACGGAAGCTATGATGTTCTTATCGAAATTGCTGAGTAACGAGGAGATTTAAGTAATGAAGAGACTTTATTCAATTGTATTGATTCTTGCTGTGCTCTGCATGGGAGTCTTTGCAGGATGTGGAAAAGCAGATAATACAGATTCATCTACGAATGCGGATATTTCTGTAGATACACTGGCTTCAACTGATACAGCCTTAAAAACTGAAGCGGATGAAATTGGAGATGATTCTGCAAGGGATATCGATAAAACGCTGATTTTATATTTTTCATACTCAGGAAATACTTGGCAGATTGCAAGTTGGATACAGGAATATACCGGTGCAGAAATGATCAGGCTGGAAGCAGCAGAGCCATATTCCGACGATTATGATACCTGCGTTGAGAGAGCTGAAAAAGAACATCATGATCAGGCAAGACCTGAGCTTAAAACAGATGTTTCTCTGATTTCCGATTACGAAACGATCATCCTTGGATGGCCATGCTGGAATTATTCATGTCCTATGCTTATCAGGACTATGCTTGAACAGTACGATTTTTCAGGGAAAACTATTATCCCATTTACTACATCAGATGCCAGTGGCTTTTCAGGAAGCCTTAAGGAAATGAAGGAGTCTTCACCAAATGCGATATTTGAGGAGAATGGACTTGAAGTAAGGGCAAGAGATGTGGCAGAGGCACAGGGGACAGTTGATGAATGGCTTCTATCGCTTGGATTTATACAAAAATAGGAACAATTGATGACCCGGCAGGTATTGCGGATATCGTTGGTTCCGGAAATGTAGAGGTTTCATTTCAGTGAATGGAAAAACCAGAATAAAGATAATAATAGATATTGCCATGACAGTCATGCTTCCTTTTATTATGGCACAGCTGATTACGGGCACTGAACTTCATGAATGGCTTGGGAATATGATGGTCTTCTTATTTGTTCTTCATCACGTCCTGAATGCCAAATGGTTTCCATCTCTGATCAAAGGAAGGTATAGCGCGTCAAGAACTGTCGGGACAATCATAAATCTGCTTCTTTTTGTGGATATGATTCTATTGGGAGTGAGCGGGATTGCACAGTCTTCTTATGTTTTTGAAGCATTGCCGAAGTTCATTCCGACAGTTACATCTAAGAAGATTCATATGACAGCCGGATGGTGGGGGCTGGTTTTAATGTCTCTGCATCTTGGGATGCATGTGAAGGTTATGATGTCCGTGATGGCTAATAGAAGAAGTCAAATTGACAGTGCGAAAGAAAAAGGCAAAATTTCAGGAAAGCCAAAAACACTGGCTATGCTCTTGATAGCAGGGGTGGCAGTAATGTCTTTTATCAGACTGCAGATATATGATTACTTGTTTATGAGAGCAGCATTTGCATATTTTACAGATGCCGACAGACCGATATTGTATTTTGCTGAAATGATCTGCCTTATCGCAGGTACGGCAGTGATTGGATATGGTATAATTTTTTTAACAAAGACAAATATGAGGAGATGAGTAGGATGTAATTTTATATTCTCTGCTTGATTAAAGGATGGTGATTTGATGCGGATACTCATGTAGAAGAACTTAAGAACACAGGTGTTTTTTATCTTGCAACAATTGATGGAGATCAGTCCAGAGTACGTCCTATCAGTGCGGTAGAAGAGATTAACGGTGGAATCTATTTCTGCACAAATAACCAAAAGGATATGTACAAGCAGATTATGGCACATCCAAACGTTGAGTTTTCAGGAATGGGTAAGGATGGTTCCTGGGTTAGAGTATCTGGTACTCTAGTTCGCGATGATAGTGATGAATCAAGAAAGAAGATGCTAGATCTTGAGCCTTCACTTTCAAATATGTATAAGCTCGGTGATGGTATATTTGAAGTACTTCGTCTTGATAATGCAAAGTGCACAAAGTATTCATTCACAGCTGGTCCAGAGGAGATTCAAGCTTAATAGCATTTTGTAAACTGCAGGTTAGGATTTTTTTATGAGAACAGAGGATTATCTTAAGATTTTGTTAGAGAATATTCATTCAACTGTAATAGCAACAGTGGATGAGTGCCCGGTACATGCAATCAGCAAAAAAGTTATGTAACATGGAGACCTACTGTAATGAAGAAAAAAATCGATGCGTTTGATTATGCTAAGGAAATTACAAAGGTGACAGCCAAGGGAATACTTATTACAACAAAGGCTGACAAGGTAAACACAATGACAGTTGGATGGAGCTCTTTGGGAGTGGAATGGAATAGACAGATTTTTACGATCTATGTCCGAGAAAGCAGATTCACTCACGAGCAGCTTGAGAAGAATCCGGAGTTTACTGTAAATATTCCTATGGGTGATTTTGATAAATCTATCCTTGGCAAAGTCGGAACAAAGACCGGATGGAAGCTTGATAAGATTGAAGAGAATGGTCTGACATTGGAGGAACCTGAGGTTATCAGCGTTCCTGGAATAAAGGAGTTCCCACTCACACTTGAGTGCAAGGTTCTGTACAAAAAAACTCAGCCTCTTAACGAGATCAATATCGATCCTGAGTTTATGGAACATGAATACCCACATGCAGTGGATGACAAATATGCAGTGCTGAACAATTCTCCTCATACAGAGTACATAGCAGAGATTGTGGCAGCATATATCATTGAATAAGTATTAAGAAATTCGTCCCAACCTGGGGCGAATTTTTTTACGCCTAATTTTAGATATGAAGAGGAAATTGGTAATACTAGAATTGCAGACAAGATGAATACCTGGCAGAGGTTATGATTGCACTGTTGTAGTCCCTACCTCTTTGCATACGAAACAATGAATTTCAAAGGTATAACGATAAAGTAGATCAGCAACTTTACCAGCTTCTCTAGACCATCTATCTATAATTACACTGTGTGCTGTAATGTATCAAGGAACAATTGAGAAGCTTTGGAAAGCACCTGATACTTGTTATATATCACATGCCCGACAACCGGTTCTGTATCTTTAAGAGGGCGGAAGCAAATCTTATCATTGCCCTCGGTATTTACTAAATAATCGAATGTAAAAGCGTAGCCTATACCTTCCTCCACCATAATGGATGCATTATAAATCAGGGAGAAGGTACTGACTATGTTCATTTTTTTATCCGGCAGGCCAAGCCACTTAAGCTTGGCACCGGCGGGCTCATTCATCACCTGTCTTGACACCAGAATTGGCTTATCTATAAGATCCTGTTGAGTAACATATTTCTTCTTTGCAAGAGGTGAATCTCTTCGCATCAGTATTCCCCATCTATCCATGGATGGAAGTTCTATAGAATTATATTTAGCTTTATCAAAATCATGGAAAATGAGACCATAATCCAGCACACCTCGCTCAAGACCTTCAAGAACGTCCATGTAATCACCACTTGATATATGTATATGAACATCGGGATGCTCCAGCATAATCTCCTTTGTCGCTTTGGCAATATACTCAAAACATCTGGCCTCTCCAGCACCAATGTAAATATCCCCGGCAATTTCGTTTTCGGATGATCTGATATCTGTTTCGGTTTTATCGACTATATCTAAAATTTCAGCAGCCCTGCGACGAAGGAGCATTCCCTCTTTGGTCAGGGTTATCTTTCTATTTCCGCGGATAAATAGTTTTTTGCCAAGCTCATCTTCTAAATCCATTAGTTGTCTGGAAAGTGTAGGTTGTGATACGTGCAAAGTCTCAGCAGCTGCAGAGATATTTTCCTCCCTGCATACTGCTAGAAAATATTTTAAAACTCGTAATTCCATGACTTTACCTCCTACTATTCAAAAAATGAATACATAACTATTATACATAAGCATTGGATATATTGAAAGAGGCGGTATATATTAAAAGTGTAAGGATAAAAAGCAGATTTGGATTGAAGTTAGGAGTTGATGAAATGACAATAATAAAGAATAAAACAATGGATGAAGAGCGTGCTCTTTATGGTTCAAAAGACATCGTGATTGAAGATAGTGCCTTTGATGGTCTTGCTGATGGCGAGAGTGCCATCAAGGAGTGCGGCAACGTTACAGCAAATAGAGTTTTCTTTAATTTAAGATATCCGGGCTGGCATGTGCATGGACTTAAGATTATTGATTCCGAGATGACAGATAAGTGCAGAGCATCTCTTTGGTATTCAGACCACATCGAAATTTCAGGAACAAAGATGCATGGCATCAAGGCTCTTAGGGAGTGCAGTGGTGTAACAATTTCAGATTCAGATATTATATCCCCTGAGTTTGGCTGGTCAGTAAGAGGACTTCATATCAAGGACAGCAAGGCTGAGAGCGAATACTTCATGATGAGATCGTCTGATCTCGTCTTTGAAAATGTAGAGTTTAAGGGTAAGTATTCTTTCCAGTATGTAAAGAATGCAGAGATTACAGGCTGTAATTTTGATACAAAGGATGCTTTCTGGCATTCGGAGAATATAACAGTAAGAGATAGTGTGATAAAGGGTGAATACCTTGCATGGTATTCAAAGAATCTGACTCTTATCAACTGCACAATTATTGGCACACAACCATTTTGTTATTGTGAAGGACTTAGGCTTATTAAATGCAAGATGATTGATACAGATCTTTGTTTTGAGAGATCAGAGGTGGAGGCAGAAATCATTACACCTGTTTTAAGTATCAAAAATCCATTATCGGGTAACATTAAAGTACCAGCTGTAAATGAGATTATCAGAGATATACCTGAGTCAAAGGGAGAGATAGTTATCACGGATGCGCAGGTAGCGTAAAAGTGACAGAAAGTTGCAAGATAATGATATTATTAAGTCGGTGGCAAAAATATCTGCCACCGACTTAATGAATTTATATGATCCCTGCGATATCTATATTTTCACCTGTGATACCTGTATAGGCTCCGTCTGAGGATTCGGGAGCGTCCTTGTGTGCGATGAGCCACTTGTTTGTCATTCTTAAGAGTTTATCTTCCTTGCAGCCAGAGGTAAGGCTTTCTGGTACACCTACATTGGTTCCCTCAGGCAGGGCAACCATTACACGGAAGCCTTCATTCTTTGATGCCTGGCATGGAGCATAGTGAAGTGATGTTGAATAGACTTCGATGAGAACTCCGGCAGGTACCTTGAAGGCTTTTGTTACTGAACTGTCTATTTTTCCATCTTTGATCTCATGTTCTTTTGCAAGAAGAAGGATGAAATCTGTAGTTCCAAGGTTAAATTCACTGCTTCTATGGTATTCAAAGCAGTTTAATTTTGTGTTATGTCCGTTGCACCAGCCAAACTGAACGGGAAGTCCCCCGAACAGGCTTTTGCCGACTTCTCCTGCACATGGAAGGGTCTGGAGAGCCTTTTCACAAGGAACATAATCGGTGCCATCAGGACAAGGTGTATGTTCGTTAAGGGCATCTACAAAAGGTTTGGTGTCTATACCTTCTACAATTCTGCCGTATTCGGCAAACTCAGCGTCATAAATACTATAAATTTTCATTTTTAAAATACTCCTATGTGGGTTATATTTGTCATTACTTTAATGCTAACACAGAGTAAAGTCAACCGTCATTTTACAACAAGAAGATGGTTAAAATGATATCCGCAAGATTTGATTTTTTATATAGCAAAAAATGACGATTAAATGTATACATCATTGCGTTGACACGTCAATAATGTAGTTGTAAGATAAGTGAGGCATCACGCTGTGATGTCTCGCAGCCCCGGACATCGCATTAGACGATTATAAATGTCTGGAGTATCAAAAAAGGAAAGGAATGTCATGAGTAAAGTATATACATCGGTGGATGAGCTTATAGGCGGCACACCACTTTTGGAACTTTGCCATATTGAGAAAAAGTTTGGACTTAAGGCAAAAATACTTGCAAAGTTAGAGTATTTCAACCCGACTGGTTCTGCAAAGGACAGGGCAGCAAAAGAGATGCTTGATGATGCCGAAAGAAAAGGCATTCTTAAAAAGAACAGTGTGATAATAGAGCCTACAAGCGGCAATACCGGAATAGGACTTGCAAGCGTTGCAGTGTCAAGAGGTTATAGGGTGATCATTGTCATGCCTGAAACCATGAGTGAAGAGCGAAGAAAACTCATGAAGGCTTATGGAGCCGAACTTGTGCTTACAGAAGGGGCAAGGGGCATGACCGGAGCCATAGAAAAGGCGGATGAACTTGCAAAAGAATATCCGGATTCATTTATACCGGGACAGTTTGACAATCCTGCAAATGCTATGGCGCATAAGCTTACGACAGGTCCGGAGATCTGGAAGGATACCGAGGGGAGAGTGGACTGCTTTATTGCCAGTGTTGGAACCGGCGGTACTATAACAGGAACAGGGGAGTATCTTAAGGAGCAGAACCCTGATATAAAAGTAATAGCAGTAGAGCCTGCCACGTCTCCTGTGTTGTCAAAGGGCACAGCAGGTACGCATAAGATTCAGGGGATCGGCGCTGGTTTTGTACCTAAAGTTTTAAATACAAAGATCTATGATGAAGTGATCGCAGTTGAAAATGAGGCTGCTTTTGAATACGGAAGACTTGTGGGTAAAACAGAGGGTGTTCTTGCAGGCATTTCTTCGGGGGCTGCGCTTGCAGCTGCAATAGAAGTTGCAAAAAGACCGGAGTATGAGGGAAAGACTATATTGGTTCTTTTCCCTGATGGCGGCGACAGGTATCTTTCAACACCGTTGTTTTAACAAATATATCAGGAGGAACAAAGTAATGTATCACATAGGGGTGGATTTAGGAACAAGTGCAGTAAAGCTTCTTCTTATGAAGGGTGACGGAACTATCGTAAATATCGTATCAAAGGAATATCCTTTAAGTTTTCCAAAACCTGGTTGGTCTGAGCAGAATCCGGATGACTGGATCAAGGCGGTAAAAGAGGGAATCAAAGAGCTTACAGCAGGGATAGATACGAATGAGGTTGCCGGTATCGGCGCAGGCGGTCAGATGCATGGTCTTGTAATCCTTGACAAGGACGATAATGTAATAAGACCTGCTATTCTCTGGAATGACGGCAGAACTGGCGAGGAGACAGAATATCTTAATAATGTCATCGGCACAGATAAGCTTGTTGAATATACAGGAAATATTGCATTTGCAGGCTTTACAGCTCCAAAGTTACTCTGGCTTAAAAAGCATGAGCCTGAAAATTTCAACCGTATAGCAAAGGTGATGCTTCCTAAGGACTATGTAAACTACAGACTTACAGGTGTGCATTGTACTGATTATTCTGATGCTTCGGGAATGCTGCTTCTTGATGTATCTGCAAAGAAGTGGAGCGTTGAAATGCTTGATATCTGTGGCATAAATGAATCACAGATGCCAAAGCTTTATGAAAGTTTTGATGTGGTAGGAACCCTTACTTCTGATGCTGCAAAGAGTCTCGGACTTCCGGAAAGTGTAAAGGTTGTTGCAGGAGCAGGTGATAATGCAGCAGCAGCAATCGGTACAGGTACAGTGGGAGAGGGTGCTTGCAATATTTCACTTGGTACAAGCGGAACGATATTTATTTCAAGTGAGTCCTTTAAGACAAGCGGAAGCGCACTCCACGCATTTGCACATGCAGATGGCGCTTATCATCTTATGGGATGCATGCTTTCTGCTGCATCATGCAATAAATGGTGGATGGACGAGATCATCCGTACAAAGGATTATGCAGGTGAGCAGACAGGCATAAAGGATGAAAAGCTGGGCAAAAACCATGTATTTTATCTTCCTTATCTTATGGGCGAAAGAGCTCCTCATAATGATCCGGGGGCACGCAGTTCATTTATCGGAATGACAATGGATACAAGCCGCGAGGATATGACACAGGCTGTTCTTGAAGGTGTTGCATTCGGCATGAGAGACAGTCTTGAAGCAGCAAAGAAGCTTGGTATAAATGTAAAGACAAGCATGATCTGTGGTGGCGGTGCCAAGAGTCCTCTTTGGAAGAAGATATTTGCAAATGTGCTGAATATCGAGCTTACTGTTCCTGAAACAGAGCAGGGTCCTGGATATGGCGGAGCTATCCTTTCTGCCGTAGGATGTGGTGAATACAAGGACGTAAGAGAGGCAACAGAAAAGCTTGTAAAGAAGACAGAGACTATAAAGCCAGAGCCGGAGCTTGCTGCTCTTTATGAAGAACGCTACAAGGTATATACAAAGCTTTATCCTGCTCTTAAGGATATATTTAAGGAGCTTTAAATATACCGTCGCCGAGAATTAATGCTGGATAGAGCAAGCTCTATCCGCAATTATTTTCTTCGCTTACTATAAAAAACACGTTTTCATGATGATATTTTCATGAAAACGTGTTTTTATTTACAAAGATTTATCAGTATTTATCTACATTGCTTGAATCTACCGGTTCAAATGGAACCCAGATATAGCATTTATCTTTGCTGGCACCGGTTATGGTTGAAATGCTCTTCTTGTTGCCAAGGGTTACGGCCGCCTGAACAGCTCTGGCACCCTGCATAGATGCATTCTGAAGTACGGTAAACTGCATTTCACCTGCCTTTATGGAAGCACAGGCATCTGCTGTCGCGTCAACTCCTACAACAGGAATCGTGCTAAGACTTAAGCCGTGAGCTTTCATAGACTCAACAGCACCGATCGCCATGGAATCATTATTTGAAAATACAGCATTTACGGTCTGTCCGGTCTTGAAAAATGCATCCATCATTTCTCTGCCGTTTTCAGGACTCCATGAACTGCCGTAATCTGAAAATACGATCGTATAATCAACTCCTGCTGCCTTAAGCGCCGTTTTTACTGCACTTGTACGCTGTGTTGCACCTGAATGTCCGCGTTCACCCTTGAGGATGATGATGTTCATGCTCTTAGGATTGTTCAGCTTTTTAAGGACATATTCAACCTGCATTTTTCCGGCATCATATTCATTTGAACCTACATATATATCCTTGTCTTTTTTGAGAACTGAACTTTCTGGAGCACTGTTTATAAATATAACAGGAAGATTTGTGGCTGTTGCCATCTGCAGTGCTGTCTGGGCATCCGCAAGTCTTACGATTATTGCCTTGTATCCGTTTGCCTCAGCTTCTTTTATGTCTTTAAGCTGTACTTTTGTATCGTTATTGCAAAGTTTTGTATCAAGGCTTACGTTGCAGCTTTTGGCGGCGGTTTCGACGGATTCTGCAAGCTTTGCTCTGAAGGTATCATCTCTGTCAGTCAGACTGAAAAGAACCTTTATACCGTTGCCGTTAATTTTTGCATCTTCTTCTGTATTGGCACTTGTACTGTCTGTGGAAGCTTCCTTTTTAGCACCGCAGCCTGCAAGTAAAGAAACACTAAGAGTGCAGGTAAGTGCAAGCACTCCGAGTTTTTTTATGAATTTATTCACGCAAATCACCTCTCTCAGATCTTAAATTTCTGTACATAGCCAGTGAGTGTATTTGAGGTCTCTGCAAGATCTCTTGCGCTGGCAGAAACTTCCTTTGCACTGTCGGCGATATTCTTTGCCTGCTCTACCATATTTTCACTTGTGGTCTGGATTTCATCTGCACTGGCAGCCTGCTCCTCAGAGATGGCAGCTACATTTGTGGCAACACTGTCAACCTTTGAGATATTTTCTTCGACTTCGGCAACCTGATCGTTTGTAGTCATTATGTTCTCATAAATCTTATCAAAGGTCTTTATTGCTGCTTCTATCCTTATTGCGTTTTCTTTTATGCTTTCTGAGCTGCTGCCTGCCTTTTCAACTGCTTCAGCGATAAGAGAATTGACTTCTTCAATAAGACGGCCTATGTTTTGGGCACTCTCATTTGAGTTGTTTGCAAGCTTACCGATCTCATCTGCAACAACTGCAAATCCCCTTCCGGCTTCGCCAGCTCTTGCGGCTTCGATAGATGCATTGAGTGAGAGAAGATTTGTTTCTTCTGCAATGTCGCTTATAAGGCTTACAATGTTTGTTATCTTCTCTGAAGCTTCTCCGACCTTGTTTATAGAATTTACAAGGTCATCATTGGACTGCTGGATACCTGTCATTGCACTTGAAAGATGCTTCATGTCTTCTCGTCCTGAAGCAGATATATTGACAGTTTCCGTCATGCTTTCGCTTGCGGCAGCAGTATTTTCTTTTGTATCGGAAACGACACCTGCAAGGGTCGTTGCATTCTGGGCAATCTCATTTACAGCAAGAGCAAGCTCGTTTACTGTCTCATTGAGCTGCTTCATGGCTTCTGACTGAGCCTCGCTCGCAGAGGTCATAAGGTTTGCAACATCAGATGAGCTGTCTGATTCCTGACTGAGCCTGTCGGATTCATTGCTGATAGCAGAGATCATATTTCGCATGCTTCCGACGAAACTGTTGACTTCGTCTGCCATAACGCCGATCTCATCATTGCTGCTTGCAGCCACTTTTACTGTAAAGTTGCCGGATGACATATCGACTATGTTCTTTGTAAGACCTGCAAGAGGGTTGATCGTTCTGTTGATGACAAGAACAACGATAAGGGCAATGATAAGTGCTGCGATAATACCTATTACAAAGAGCAGATTTGAAAACTTGTTGACATCTGAAAGGATTATTCCTGTAGGAACCTGTGAGACAAGTATCCAGTCGGTAGCACTGATATTTGCAAAGGCAACCCAGTTGCCTGCGATAGTCTTCTGACTGTAATCCTGTTCGGCAATTGCTTTGGCAGTTGCGGCAAGAACGGGGTCTGCTGAATCAGGGGAAATCTGTGTTGAAACGAGTTCGGCGTCTCTGTGGGCAAGTATAGTATTTGTCTTTGTATCTATGAGAAATGAGCTGGCTCCGTCCATGTTTACATTGGAGTTGACCATGATGCTTACCTGATCGAGCGGCACATTGGCACCGATCACCCACACGTCTTTACTGTCGATATTTATAGTACCTGTGGCAGAAACAACATAATTGCCGTTGTTATCCTGATGGGCGGCACCGTAATCTATGTTGAGTCTGGTCATACCTTCTTTAAACCATGTTGACTGAACTATGCCGGTCTGATTAAGGTTTGACTGGCTTGCCCTGTAGAACATACCGCTTTTTGTGGCAACAAAGATGCCATCCGGAGCATATTTGTTGTAATCATAGTAAGCGTCGAGGAGCATCTGGAGTGATTCGGGATCGGTTCCTTCGACTTCGATCGTATGCTTTACAGATGAAAATGTCTCGAGATTTTTGTCAAGCCATGATTCTATAGATGTTTTCTGACTTGTGACTGATGAATTTAAGAGGCTTTCAGCCATCTGTGTCATGTACTTTCTTGAAAAGTAGCTTGCAAGAAGAATGATCACGAGGATAGATATGAAAATTATCGGCATAATCGTGATAAGAAGTTTGTTACGGATCCTGCCTGTCTTTTTTGGGGCAGAGGACCGGGAAGTGGAAACGGACATTAGTGTGTGAACCTCCATTTTGACTGTTTGTGCGGGGTATAAATTCTCAAATCATTGCGAAAGCACATGATTGGGACTTCTGCCCCTTTTATCATACTATACTATGTTTTAAGAAAATTGAAAAGTATTTTTTTTTCTTTATTGTAAATGGTTTATGTGGTATCATAGATTAACAATGGCTTTTTTAGAAAGGACTGAAAATGAGTACAGTAAATGTTGAACCATATATACCTGATGAGGATTATGATAATCCTGCGATGGTGACAGACTTTTATGAATTTACCATGGCCAATTCATTATTTTTACATGGATTCAAGGATAAAATCCTTGTATTTGACATGTTTTTTAGAAAAAATCCTGATAATCTCGGCTATTCTATCAGCTGTGGTCAGGACAAGCTGGTTAAATTTCTGCTGAATTACCATTTTACTGACAGAGATATCACATGGCTTCGCACAAAGGGTATGAGCGAGGAATTCTGTGAGTATCTTCGCACATATAAGTGGAAGGGCGATGTCTACGCTCTTAAGGAGGGAACTGTCGCTTATCCTCAGGTTCCTATGGTACGCGTTGAGTGCGACATGGTGGGAGCTATCCTTATAGAAACCTACCTTCTTCAGACTATGAATTTCCATTCTCTCATTACGACCAAGGCTACAAGGGTAACGGGACTTGCTACTCACAGTCACAGAAATGTAATGGAATTCGGTACAAGAAGAGCGCAGGGAGAGTCTGCCGGAAATGACGGAGCTTATGCTGCTATTCTTGGAGGATGTGTCGGTACGGCAAATTGTCTTGCTGAAATGAAGTTTGGCGAGGATGTGAAGGCTGTCGGCACTATAGCTCACAGCTTCATCGAATTTTTTCCTACAGAATTTGCTGCTTTCAAGGCTTATGCGGAGACATACCCTCACAATGTGTCATTATTGCTTGATACATACTCTATATTTGATTCAGGTCTGCCAAATCTTATAAAGCTTGATGACTGGCTTATTGAGAAATATCCTGATGATCCTGATATGAGAGTAAAGAGCGCAAGAATCGACTCCGGAGACCTTGCCCGCGGCTATAAGAAGCTTAGAAAGGCTCTTGATGCGGCAGGTAAGTCATATATAAAGCTTGTAGCATCCAACTCTCTTGATGAAAAGAAAATGGCTGATATGGAGCTTTATGAGGGTGCAAAGTTTGACTCTTATGGAGTAGGTGAAAAGCTTATAACGGCAGCAAGTGATCCGGTGTTTGGCGGAGTGTACAAGCTGGTTGCGGTTAAGGAAGAGGACGGAACTTATACCCCTAAGATGAAGTGTTCTGATTCTGCAAGCAAGGCTATAATACCGGGCAAGCTTATGGCATGGAGAGTCTATGACGAGGAAGATAAGGCCCAGTGCGATATCATTTCAACCTATGACGAGGTTATTGAGGCGGGCAAGAGCATAGAGGTAAGAAACCTCGATCCGGATGCCTTTGACCCGGTAAGAAAGATCACACCGGTAAGGGTTGAAAAGCTCCTTGTGCCACATATTATTGATGGAAAGCTTGCAATAGAGCTTCCTGATATAAAGACAAAAAAGGCATATATAAAGGATCAGCTTGAAAACCATATCTGGGAAAGTGAACTGAGACCGGAAATGCCGCATGTGCATTACGTTGATCTTACCATGAAGGTGGCAAAGATGCGTGAAGACCTTTATGCCAAGCTTCACGGAGGCAAAATTTGACAGGTGAAAATATGGAGGAGAGAGCAGTTAAAAGAGCTCTCCCTTCTGCTATATGCGTGATCTTGGTCATAGCTTTGTTCTTTGCATCGCTTTTTTTTGCCGAAAGACTTCTTATGCCTAAATTTGTAAGCAAAGTGCCGGAAGGGTCTTTGATAGGAGATTATTATAAATGTGAAGTTTATGATAATAAAGTTGTTGTGTTGGGAGACTGTGAGGCGTACGAAGCATTTCAACCTGCACTTTTTTACACAAGGACAGGCATGTGGTCTTTTGTAAGAGGGACGCCGAGCCAGAGGATATGGCAGTCGTATTACCTTGCAGAGGATACATTTAAGCACGAAACGCCTGAATATATGATATTGAGTGTTCAGGAAATGCAATATGAAGACAGTGCCAAAGAAGAGTACAACAGAATGACATTGGACGGAATGAAGATGTCATTTGCAAAGCTAAAGGCTATAAGGGATTCGATAGGGAAGGATGAGAGCTTTTTAAGCTATATTTTCCCAATTCTTCGCTACCATGACAGGTGGAAGGAACTGGGGCTTGAAGATGTAAAATATATGTTTGCAAAGCCAAAGGTAAGCGAGAGGGGATATATGCCGGATTACAGAGTGCAGCCTATGGAAATGCTGCCGCCGGAAAGCCCGCTTGTTTTATCGAAGCTGCCTGAGAAAAATATGGTGTATCTGCAGAAGTTAGCTGACCTCTGCAAAAAAAAAGGCACAAAGCTTATCCTTTACAAGTCTCCGGTCTTATATCCGCACTGGTACAGTGAATGGAGCGAGCAGATAGATGAATTCGCAAGGAAAAATGATCTGCTTTATATAGATATGACAGATCCTTTTGTAGCAGATGATGTCGGAATAGACTGGAATTACGATACTTCTGATGGCGGAGCTCATTTAAATTATAATGGGGCTGTAAAAGTCACGCTTTATCTTTGTACTGCCGGTGATTTCCCAAATGTAGTCATAAAACGAAAGTAAATCCCCTGAAGGGACTATAATATAGTCTTTTCAGGGAATTTTTGTCATGAAAAATAGTTTGTATTTAGTCTACAGCTCTTCCGTCTGCGAGTGCATGTACTATTTCATCTGTATGCATTCCGCGGGAGCCTTTTACCACGATCGCGTCGCCATTTTTTATTTCTGATTTGAGGTAGTCAATCGCATCTGTATTGCTGTCAAAGCTCTTTACTTCAGGGTTGAAAGCACCTATATCAGCAGTTGCGCCATAGGCAATCTGCTTGCTGTCGTTTCCTACGGTAACGAGGATATTTATTCTGTGATCAGGGTCCTTTGCATTGTAGTCTCTTATGAATGTGCCTACTGAAAAATGCTCTTTTTCGGAATCTTCGCCAAGTTCAAGCACGTCGGCAAGAACAGCGATTCTTCTTCTTATAGGCTCTGTACCGCCGCGCATTGAACCAAGCACATCTATGGCACTCTTCATTGAATCAGGACTTGCGTTGTAGGTATCATCTACAAGGGTTATCCCGTTTACTTTTATTATATTTCCGCGCATTGCAAGCGGTCTGTAGGATTCGATGCCCTTCTTTGCATCTTCTGTGGAAATTCCTAATGAAGAGGCAACTGCAAAGGCTGCAAGGGCATTGCGGACATTGTGAAGACCGAGGACCGCAAGGTGAACATGGATGCTACCGAGCGACCCATTTTCACCTAACGGATAATTTACCACAAAATCAGTACCGTCGCCGGAAACTGAAATGCTTGAAGCATAGTAATCGGCATGAGGAGTTGTGCCGAATGTGACCACGCGCCTTACCAAGGCTGGTCTTGCAGGGCAGGATGGGTCTGCAAGTTCGTGGAGAAGAGGGTCATCATCATTTACAAAAAGGATGCTTTCTTCGTTGAAATGGTCTGTTATATGGAGCTTTTCGGCTCTTATATTTTCTTTACTGTGCAAATTTCCAATGTGTGCCACACCGACATTTGTAAATACGGCGTAGTCAGGCTTTGAAACGGCTGCGATCCTTGCCATTTCACCCGGCATGCTCATGCCCATTTCAACGATGGCTGCCTTGTCGTCTTTGTCTATGCCAAATACAGTTATTGGAAGTCCTATCTGGCTGTTCTGGTTTCCTTTTGTGCTGTGTACTTTTATGGAAGAAAGGGCAGCAGCAACCATTTCCTTGGTGGATGTCTTGCCGACACTTCCGGTGATGCCTACTACAGGGATGTTGAAATTGTCTCTGTACCATGCGGCTGTATCCTGAAGAGCTTTTACGGCATCGGCAACCTCAATGGCACAGATATTTTTTGCTACAGAAGGCATCTTGTGGTCGTCGTTTATGAAAAAAGCAACTGCTCCAGCCTCACAGGCGTTTTCGATAAATCTGTGACCGTCTACTCTTTCTCCCATTACAGGAACAAAGAGGACGGATTTGCCGCTAAGTTCAGGAATCTCTTTTGAATTGGTTGAAAAGCAGTCGATAAATGTCTCAGGATCCCCCTGGATAAGGTGACCCTTAGTTGCAGAAACGATATCAGAAATTTTTATTTTCATATTTTCTCCTCATCTCTTTAGTTGTTTACGCAGTCCATTACAAGCTGGTGGTCATCCATGTGGTGACGAACTCCCTTTATTTCCTGATAGTCCTCATGTCCTTTTCCGGCTACGACTATCACGTCACCGGGAAGAGCTTCTTTAATAGAATATTTTATCGCTTCGGCTCTGTCCGGAACCACTTTGTATTCGCCGGAAGCCTTTTTTACACCTGTTATTATATCATTTATTATATCCATTGGCTCTTCAAATCTTGGATTGTCCGATGTGATTATCGTAAGGTCTGCAAGTTTTGAAGATATTTCACCCATGGAAAATCTCCTGTCGCGTGAGCGGTTTCCTCCGCAGCCAAATACGGTGACGAGTCTCTTTGGCTTGTAGGCGCGGAGGGTGGTAAGGAGACTTTCAAGTCCCATTGCGTTGTGGGCATAGTCTATTATGACTGTTATGTCATCGCGGACAGGCATGAGTTCGACTCTGCCGTTTACGCGAATTTTTGCAAGGGCGGCGGCAATTGCCTCATTACTTGCGCCACATTCCTTGCAGGCCGCTATGGCACCGAGGGCATTATGCACAGAAAATGATCCCGGCATATTTACCTTTATCTTTGCTTCAAATGCTTCTTTAGCTCTTCCGCTGGCTGTAAGAGTAAAGCCTACGCCAAGCGCACCGGGACTTGTAAGAAGCTCTGACTTGCTTGCGGCATAATCAGGAGTGCCTGCAAGAATGTCTGGAATATCTGTCCTTTCGGCTCTTTCCTTAGACTCAAGAAGTCCGAAAGATTTGACTTCACAGGTATGTCCTGCAAGGATTCCGTCAAGGTGTTCTGCATCAGTGTTGAAAATGCCGAGGCGACAGCGTGAAAAGAGCTTTGCCTTTGACATCATATAATCGTTGAAATCGGTGTGCTCGCCTGCTCCGATATGGTCGGGTTCGATATTGGTGAAGACTCCCACATCAAAAGTAAGATCGTCCACTCTGTGGTATTTGAGAGCCTGACTGGAAACCTCCATTACAACGTGAGTCATACCGGCTTCTACCATTTTTGCAAAATATTCCTGAACGAGGTAAGACTCCGGCGTTGTGTTGAGTGAATGTATATGTTCATCACCTATGATTATCTCTATTGTGCCGATAAGACCGCATTTAAAGCCGGATTCTGTGAGGATCTGACGGATCATATAGCTTGTTGTGGTCTTTCCTTTTGTCCCGGTAATGCCTATTGTTGTAAGTTTTTGAGCAGGGTGGTTGAAATAGTTTGCTGAAATATATGCAAGGGCTTCCCTTGAATTGTTGACTTTGATCACAGCAACGCCATCAGGAGCTTCTATGTCTTTTTCTGTAACGATAGCGGCGGCACCTGCTGCGATTACATTAGGAATGTATTTGTGACCGTCGGACGTTAGACCTGTCATGGCAACAAACATGGACCCTTTGCCTGCTTTTCTTGAATCATATACTAAAGAGGTTATTTCTGTTTCAGGGTCTCCTTTTACAAGAGTACATCCTGCACCCTCGATCAATCTGCTTAGTTTCATTTATTTATATATCCTTTTATTGTATTATCGGACAAAGTCCGGTAGTATAAGTTACTTTACAAGCACAGGCTGCCTTCAAATACTGTCTCGGCGGGGCCTGTCATGAATACGTGATCAGTTGTTCTATCATATTTTATATTCAGATCGCCGCCTAAAAGGTGAACTGTAACTTCATTGTCAGTGTAGCCGTTTATTATGGATGCGACCGCGGATGCACAGGCTCCTGTGCCGCATGCCATTGTTTCGCCGCTGCCACGTTCCCAGACGCGCATCGTCACCTCATGGCGATTATGTACGTGTACAAATTCGGTGTTGACTCTGTCAGGGAAAAGAGCATTATGTTCAAATTCCGGTCCTATAAGAGAAAGGTTTAGTGCTGACGGGTCATCTACATAGACTACTACGTGAGGGTTTCCCATAGACACGCAAGTCATGTTCCATGTTTTTTCTGCTATTTCAACAGGTATGTTTTTAAAAATATCAAGATTGCTTTTTACAGGAATTTTTGCAGGTACAAATTCAGGAATGCCCATATCAACTGTTGCACCGACAGCAATACCGTTTTCTATTGAAAGTTGTATTGTTTTTATGTCGTTTGCGCAAACATTTCCGGCGATACTTTCTGCGTCACTTCGTATGCCGGCTTCTATCCTTAATTCGTCTGATTTTTTAAGCCCTTTATCGTAAATGAATTTTGCAACGCATCGGATGCCATTTCCGCACATGGCACCTTCGGAGCCGTCAGCATTAAAGATACGCATACGGAAGTCTGCTGCGGTCGAAGGACATATAAGGATGATGCCATCGCCGCCGACCCCCTTGTGACGGTCGGAAAGTCTTATTGAAAGAGCTGCGGGATCAGTGATCATTTCTTTTGTGCAGTCGAAATATATGTAATCATTGCCGCAGCCATGCATTTTTGTGAACTGGATATTCTTCATAAGATACTCCATAATGTAGTGATTTTGATTTCCTGCTTATTATACACCAGTGTCAAAAAAATAACCAGTTATTGAAGCATTTGGCTTTGCATGATGCTTCAATTTGTTCAATTTAATAGAGAAAGTTCGATTTATAAGATTTTCTAATATAGTTTATAATAATTACTAAAGGTATTTTAATTATGTTTTATATGTGTTATAATCACAACTGCTTTTGTAAAAATGTCTTTATTAAAAGGAGGACAAAATGAAAAGAGTACTTTCACTTGTACTTGCATGCGTTATGACACTTTCACTTACAGCATGTGGCGGCAATTCAGCCAGTACATCAGCATCAGGTTCAGCTTCAAAAGCTTCAACAGCTTCAACCTCAGCAACTTCAACAACATCAGCTTCTCAGACAACTTCAGGAACAACAAGTTCTTCATCTACAACAGATGTAGCATTTGTTACAGATGTTGGTAACATTGATGATCAATCTTTCAACCAGTATACCTGGGAAGGCGTTCAGACTTTCTGCAAGACTAACAATCTTAAGGCTAACTATTACAGACCTTCAGAAGATTCAGATGCTGCCCGTATCGAGCAGATGGATAACGCTGTTAAGGATGGCGCAAAGACCATCGTAGTAGCAGGTTATCTTTTCGCAAAAGCAATAGAGCAGGCTCAGACAAAGTATCCTGACGTTTGCTTCCTTGCTCTTGATGTTTCTACTGGTGATCTTGCAGATCCTGCAGCAAATACAGCTCTTATCACATACAACGAAGAGCAGGCAGGTTATCTTGCAGGTTATGCTGCAGTAACAGATGGTTACAAGAACCTTGGCTTCCTTGGCGGTATGGCAGTTCCTGCTGTTATCCGTTATGGTTATGGTTTCGTTCAGGGTGCAGATGCTGCTGCAAAGGCTCTCAACGAGACAGATGTAAAGCTTAAGTATTGGTATTCAGGTGGATTCCAGGCTACTGATGACGTTAAGGCTAAGATGGATTCATGGTATTCAGATGGTACTGAAGTAGTATTTGCTTGCGGCGGTCCTGTTTATCAGTCTGCTGTTGCTGCTGCTCAGGCTAACAATGGTAAGGTGATCGGTGTTGACGTAGATCAAAGCGGTGTTGATGCATGCATTATCACTTCAGCTATGAAGTCACTCGCTTCATCAGTAAACCTTGCACTTACAGATGCTATGAATAATGGTTGGAAGTTCACAGATACTTATGCAGGCAAGGAAACAAAGCTTGGCGCATCACAGAACTGTGTAGGTCTTCCTATGGAGACAAGTAAGTTCAACACATTCTCTCAGGAACAGTATGATACTCTTTTTAAGAGCCTTTCAGATGGTTCTCTTACTGTTGATGACAGTTTTGATACAGAGCAGAAGCCGGCTGTTACAAATGTAACTGTTGACTACGAGTCATAATTTATAGTGAGCGAATCTGTTTATTTCGTTTACGATAGAAAGTTAGAGAGGGCATCCGGCAGGATGCCCTCTTTTTTACTCGATGTTCTTAAGTTAATTATATGGAATACTAATGTAACTTATGATATAATATATAAATATTGTGTGAGGCAGCAATTAAGTTGTCTTATCTTTATAAATTCCATGAAAGGGAGAATGTGACTGTGGCAAATGAAGATTATGTGATCGAGATGTTGCACATCACCAAGGAATTTCCAGGTATCAAGGCAAATGACGATGTCACCTTGAAGTTGCGCCGCGGTGAGATACATGCCCTGTTAGGCGAGAATGGTGCCGGCAAGAGTACCCTTATGAGTGTTCTTTTTGGACTTTATCAGCCTGATGGTGGTATGATCAAAAAGGACGGTAAAGAGGTTAGGATAAATGATCCTAACGATGCAAACCGTTTTAACATTGGTATGGTTCATCAGCATTTCAAACTTGTTGAGTGCTTCAGCGTACTTGACAATATTATCCTTGGAGTAGAGGATACAAAGGGTGGTTTTATTACAAGAGATGCTGCTTTAAAGAAGGTAAATGAACTTTCTGAAAAATATGGATTAAGAGTTGATCCTAAGGCACTTGTTTCAGACATTTCTGTTGGTATGCAGCAGAGGGTTGAAATATTAAAGATGCTCTACAGGGACAATGAAGTCCTTATTTTTGATGAGCCTACGGCTGTGCTTACACCGCAGGAAATTGATGAGCTCATGCAGATCATGAGAAACTTCAAAAAAGAAGGAAAAAGTATTCTTTTCATTACTCATAAACTTAACGAGATCATGGCTGTTGCAGACCGCTGTACGGTTCTTCGTAAGGGTAAGGGTATTGGTACAGTGGATATCAAGGATACCAATGAAGAAGAACTTTCAAAGATGATGGTAGGTCGTGATGTTCAGCTTGTCGTTGACAAGAAACCGGCTAAGGTCGGAGAAACTATCTTTTCTGTAAGAGATTTTACTGTTCCGGGTCGTACACATGACAAGGATGCGGTAAAGCATGTTTCCTTTGATGTTCATAAGGGTGAGATCGTCTGCATAGCAGGTATCGAGGGCAATGGACAGACGGAGCTTGTATATGGCATTACCGGACTTGAAAAGGCAAAGTCGGGTACAGTAACACTGGAAGGAAAAGACATCACGCATGCTTCTATAAGGGAAAGGTCTAAATCAGGACTCAGTCATGTTCCTGAGGACCGTCATAAGCATGGTCTTGTTCTTGATTATTCTCTTGAGAAGAACCTCGTTCTTCAGAGATACTGGCAGCCTGAATTTTCAAATAAGGGTATAATAAAAAATGATGCTGTCAGAAAATATGCAGAGAAACTTATAGGTGATTATGATATCCGTTCCGGTCAGGGACCTGTAACCATAGCAAGATCTATGTCCGGCGGTAATCAGCAGAAGGCTATCATTGCGCGTGAAGTAGATAAGGACCCTGAACTTTTGGTTGCAGTTCAGCCTACACGTGGACTTGATGTCGGAGCTATCGAATATATCCATAAGAGGCTTATAGCAGAAAGGGATTCCGGAAGAGCAGTCCTCCTTGTATCACTTGAACTTGATGAGGTCATGAATCTTTCCGACCGTATCCTTGTTATGTATGAAGGGGAGATAGTTGGAGAATTTGACCCTAAAAAGACAACAGTAGAAGAACTTGGTCTTTATATGGCTGGTGCCAGAAGACAGGGTAAGGAGGCAAATAAATGAGTGAGAAGAAACCATTCTGGCAGAGCGGCATGTTCATAAGTATTATGGCATCAGTTATCTCTGTCATTGTAGGCCTTGTCCTTGGATTTCTGTTATTGCTGGTGCTTAATCCTTCAAAGGCAGGAATTGGTATGGGCGCCATGCTGACCACAGGCTTCTCCAACATGGATCAGTTTGGAAAGGTTCTTTATGAGTCTGCACCGCTTATGCTTTGCGGACTTTCGGTAGGCTTTGCATTTAAGACAGGTCTTTTTAACATCGGTGCGCCGGGACAGTATACAATCGGTGCTTTCCTTGCTCTCTTTGGAGCTACTGTTCTTCAGCTTCCTTGGTGGGCAAATCTTATTCTTGCACTTATAGGCGGAGCCGTCTGGGGTATTTTTCCGGGACTTTTTAAGGCTCTCTTTAATGTAAATGAAGTTATTACTTCTATTATGTTTAACTGGATTGCCATGTACCTTGTAAATCTTCTTTGTGCCAATACAAAGACTATGCTTGCAAGTGCATGGGGAGCATCAAACTCCGACCGTACTGCAGACCTTTCAAAGGCAAACCCTTCGGCAATCATTCCAAAGGGTGGCTTACAGCTTATATTTGGCAATTCACCATGGATAAATATAAGTGTCATCATTGCTGTTGTTATTGCTGTTATTATGTGGTTCATACTTGAAAGAACAACTTTCGGCTATGAATTAAAGGCAGTAGGTTTAAATAAAGATGCATCACTTTATGCCGGTATCAACTCAAACAGAGCTATCGTGCTTTCAATGGTCTTTGCAGGAGCTCTTGCAGGACTTGGCGGTGGTGTATCATATCTTTCAGGTACAGTTCAGTATGTACTTCAGAAAGCCATACTTGATATGGGATTTAATGGTATTCCTGTAGCACTTCTTGCCAACTCAAATCCTCTAGGTACGATTTTCTCTGCGATCTTTGTTGCCTATATTCAGGTAGGTGGTTCTGCAATGCAGCCGAATTTCTCATCTGAATCAACAGAGATCATAATAGCAGTTATCATTTATCTTGCAGCATTTGCTCTTCTTATGAAGGGTATTATATCCAACTTCCTTTCAGGAAAGAGAAAGGAGAAGAACTAATGAATACACTTGCAAATATCATAGCGCTTACAATAGTTTTTGCTGTACCGCTTATGCTTGTTGCACTTGGCGGTATGTATTCTGAACATTCAGGAGTTATAAATATTGCCCTTGAGGGTATCATGATAATAGGAGCTCTGTTCTCCTGTTTCGCACTCAGTGCTCTTGACAAGAGCGGCTTTGGTAAGGTACATCCACAGCTTTCCATGCTTCTTGCCATAATCATAGCGGGAGTTTCGGGATGTGTATTTTCACTTCTGCTTGCATTTGCAGCGATCAACCTTAGAGCAGATCAGACAATAGGCGGTACCGCACTTAATATTTTTGCACCTGCTTTTGCAGTCGTGTTTACATGGGCTGTTCAGGGACAGGGACTTACAACCATCCAGATTCCTACATGGGTTCGTATTACTCAGGAAAGCCTTGGCTTGAAGCCTTTTACAGGTTTTTGGAACAACCTTATTTTTAAATATTTCTATATAACGACACCGATTGCTGTTGTGCTTTTTATAGCTGCATGGCTTCTTATGTACAAGACAAAGTTTGGTTTAAGGCTTCGTGCCTGCGGTGAGCATCCACAGGCTGCAGATTCTGTTGGTATCAATGTATATAAAATGCGTTATGCAGGCGTTATGATATCCGGTTTCCTTGGCGGTATCGGCGGTCTTGCCTATACTATCGCAGTTGGATCGGGCTTTAATTCGCAGGTTGGTGGTTATGGTTTCCTTGCTCTTGCAGTTATGATCTTTGGTAACTGGAAGCCATTCAATATCCTTGGAGCAGCAGTTTTCTTTGCTTTATTCAAGACTATTGCGGCTTACAATTCATCAATACCATTCCTGCCTAAGTTTGAAGGTCTTACAGATAAGGCATCCCTTTATCAGATGCTTCCTTATATCGTAACCATGATAGTTCTTATCTTCACATCAAAGAACTCTCAGGCACCAAAAGCCGAAGGTATCCCATACGATAAAGGATCAAGGTAATTACTGTCTAAGAGAGGGGCCCATCGAAGATGGGAAAGTCGGCTTAGACTAGTATCGCGAAGCGATACAGAATAATCTGTTTTTTAATTTTTAATACAGGAGGTCTGCTAATGGTAGATTATACAGAGGGTTCCGGGAAACAGTATCATACCGGAGTCGGAAAAGGAGATGTGGGAAGATATGTTATTCTTCCGGGCGATCCTAAGAGATGCGAAAAAATAGCAGCTCATTTTGATAATCCTAAATTCGTTGCAGACAGCAGAGAATATGTGACATACACAGGCACACTTCTCGGAGAAAAGGTATCGGTTACAAGTACAGGAATTGGCGGACCGAGTGCTTCCATAGCAATTGATGAGCTTTCAAAGTGCGGTGCCGATACTTTCATAAGAGTTGGAACCTGTGGCGGTATGCAGGAAAATGTTATCGGCGGTGATGTGGTCATTGCAAACGGTGCTATCCGTATGGAGGGAACCAGTAAAGAATTTGCACCTATCGAGTACCCTGCAGTGCCGGATTTTGATGTTACGAATGCACTTGTAAATGCAGCAAAGAGCCTTAACAATTCTTATCATGTAGGTGTTGTAGAGTGCAAGGATTCTTTCTTTGGACAGCATGAGCCGGAGATAATGCCGGTAAGCTACGAACTTATGAATAAGTGGGAAGCATGGCTCCGCATGGGCTGTCTTGCCTCCGAAATGGAAAGCGCGGCGCTTTTCATAGCCGGTTCATTTTTAAGAGTCCGCGTAGGTTCATGTTTCCTTGTTGTTGCTAATCAGGAAAGAGCAAAGAAAGGTCTTTCAAATGAGCAGGTTCATGATACTGAAGGCGCTATCATTACTGCCGTAGAGGCGATAAAACTTCTTATTGAACAAGATAGAAAAAACAGGTAACAGGTGGTTTTATGACAGATAAAGAACTTGTCAGTGAAGCTCTTGAGGCAAGAAAGATGGCTTATGCACCATACTCACATCATGCAGTAGGAGCCGCTCTTCTTACAAAGGACGGAAAAGTGTACAGAGGATGCAATATAGAGAATGCAGCCTACACACCTACCAACTGCGCAGAAAGAACAGCGCTTTTTAAGGCAGTCAGCGAGGGAGACAGAGAGTTTAGTGCCATTGCGATAGTTGGAGGTCCTGATAATGCAGAGCATCTTGGCATTTGTGCTCCCTGCGGTGTTTGCAGACAGGCACTTAATGAATTTGTCGATGCCAAAACTTTTAAAGTGATTCTTGGTACCGATGATCCTGAGAATATGAAGGTCTTTGTCTTAAGTGAACTTCTTCCGCTTGGCTTCGGTCCACATGATATGGCGTTTCTTGAAGATTACAAGGCTTGATAAAAGATATTTTTCCCGGTATGCTATAACATAGCATGCCGGGTTTTTCTTCTTATTGCATTATCGGACAAAGCCAGGTATACAATAAAAAGATTATTTCACTTATGATGCACTTGAAAAAAAGCTGAAATTATATTAAAATTACGCTATATAAGTCTGTTTAGAAATGTTACTGTGTCGGGCTGCATTGATTTTGGGTGTATTTCGACAGAACGTAAAAATGCATGTTGCTGTAACGGAGAATATAATGACCAAAAGAGAACAATTTTCGGCAGAAGAAATATCAGCGTTCTGCTCACAGACAGCTATGGTACTGAATGGCGGCATTCCTCTTTATGAGGGGATGCATATACTAACAGAACAATTTGAGCAGGGAAATACGAGAGATGTTCTCAATGAAATTGATGATAAAGTGCATAGAGGCAATACTTTATATGTTGCCTTGAAGGAGTCGGGTGCATTTCCTGAATATATGTGCGAGATGGTGAAAGTAGGTGAAACTACCGGTAAGATAGAAAACATCATGAGATCCTTAGCCTCCTTTTATGAAAGAGAAGGGAGAGTGAAAGAAAGCATAAAGAGTGTTATCAGTTATCCTACAGTGCTTTTTTTACTTATGGCTGTGATCGTTTTTATGATCGTTTTTAAAATAATACCAATGTTTCAGGATATTTTTCTTGAACTTGAAGGAAGTAATGATCTTAGTGCTTTTTCGGGCGGACTGCTTGCAGGAAGGATAATATCAGGGCTTATTTTCCTAGTGCTTGTTGCTATAGTGGTGGTTCTTATCGCTTATAGGACAAGAGCTGGTTATGTTGCTATTACAGGCTTTCTTGAAAATAGTCTTCTGACTCACAGACTTGCGGACAAGATAAGTGTGGCAAAATTTATCTCTGCCTTGTCGGTTATGGTGTCTGGCGGAGTGGAGAGTGTCGAGGCGGTAAAGAGGTCAGGGCTTGTAGTTGATAATAAAAAAATACATGCAAAGGTAAATAAATGCATTACACTTCTTTCATCCGATAAAAAACTTAATGATGCCTTGATGGAGGCAGAGCTTATTGATCCGCTCAGAGGCAGGATCTTAGGCGTGGCTGAGATCAGTGGCAACGTAGATGAAGTGCTTGAAAAAATATCCAGTCAGTATGATGAAGAGGTTTCTCAAAGGCTTGCAGCACTTTCACAGATAATTGAGACAGTGCTTATAGTGCTTCTTGCCATATTTGTAGGAGCGATATTGCTTGCTATAATGGCTCCGCTTATTGATATAATATCATCGATAGCGTAATGAGGACTTCCTATGAAAAATTTCAAAAATGCTGCATTAAGAGAAAGACAGCTCATAAGGCGGGCTGCTCTGATTGCTGTAGTTGTCGCTGCAATAACTTTTTTTACAACAGCGGTGTTTTATATAGCTGATATCTCACAAAGACAGGGACTTCTTTTGACAAGGCAGGCTGTTACGCGAACTGCGGTCGAGTGCTATGCATCAGAAGGCATTTATCCGCCAAGCGTGAAATATATGGAAGAAAATTATGGACTTAAATATGACCACACGAAATACGTGATATTTTATGATGCGTTTGCTTCCAATATAATGCCGGAAATTGAGATTTACGAGAAGAGGTGAGGAGATGTTTCTGCGGAAGAATTACGGACTGATAAGAGCCGCAAGTCTGATAGCAGTTATGGCTCTTTTTGCTATTTCCGGTGTGGTCATGATAAATGTCGGAGTTATAGTATATAAGAATATAGCGGAAGAAAATCTGGAAAATTACGAACTGCAGACTGCTCTTTCCTATATCAGGACAAAACTTGAACAAAACGATGAAAAAGGCAAGGTTGAAATAAAAAATATCGCAGACGGCACAGGACTTATCCTTAAGGAACATACAGATGAAGGCGAGAATATAGAAACTGTGATCTACTGCTATGATGGCTCTATAAGAGAATTTACACATGATGCGGATGCCCCATTTCAACCTGAGGATGGCTTTGAGATAATAAGAGCTGCGGCAATAACGGTTGAAATGCGTGACAATGGGCTTGTCAGACTGACAGCTACGAATACAGGCGGCGGAAGCAATTATACATATGTGGTGCTCAGATCGGAGATGGAATATTGATGAAGCAGGAAGAAACAGGCGATTTCGATGTAAGAGTATTGGCATTGGAACTTATTGTTGTGACAGCTCTTTTTGCAGTTATCAGTGTGTTTCTTATACATTTTTTTGTTTCGGCATATTCAATATCGAATAAGGCAGATGTTCTTAATAATGCGAAGACTAGAGCAAGTGCAACTATGGAGCTGCTTAAATACTTTGATGTGAATGAAGTGGCAGAAGAGGAAGGATTTGAGAAAAGATCAGAGGATACCTATTCGGCGTATTTTGACAATGAGTGGGCGGATTCATCCGAGGTAAGTGCAGATTATGAGATACGGGTGATATATAATAAAAGTAAAGCTGGTGTCGATGGATTGTATACAGCAGTTGTCAGCGCCTATAATAAGAGAAACAATGAGCTGATCTATGAGCTGACGGATGATATATACAAGAGGAAATAAATGAGAGAAAGAAAAAGAAGGATGAATGCAGGCGGTGCCCTTATCATTCTTATAATCATTGTTATAAGCCTTTCTGTTTTTGCCCTGCTTTCGGTAAGAAGTTCGATGAATGCGTTAAGCCTTGTAAAAAAGAATGCCGACTCGGTAAAAATATATTATGTGATGGATGCAAGGGCGACGGACATACTTGCTGAAATAGATACAATGGTTAAAAGAAAAGGAAATGCCGGATTTAGTGTAGATTCATTTTCAGATATAACAGCTTTTACTGAAACGGATATAAGAAGCGGAAAAGTAAAGAGTCTTTCTTATGAAGTTGTAAACGGCAGAAAGGTCCTTTCTGTTAAGATAAGCTATGATGGAACAGAACTGATTGTAGACAGATGGCGGCTTAGAACTGAGACAGATGAGTCGGAATACACTATAGAATTACCTGATTGATGGAGGAAAATATGAAAGCAGATGAAATACTTACTGAGGCAGTGAAGAAGAATGCATCGGACATTTTTCTTATTGTAGGACAGCCGGTTTCTTATAAGGTAGAGGGTATCATTTTGAAAAAAGATGATGAAAAACTTGTGCCGACAGATACCGAAGAAATCATAACAGATATTTATGAGAAGACTGGCAGAAGTATGAGCCGTTTTATTCAGTGCGGCGATGATGATTTCTCACTTTCAGTACCACAGTTAGGTCGTTTTCGTTGTAATATATTCAGACAGCGCGGCACATTTTCAGCAGTTCTTCGTGTAGTTAATTTTGACCTGCCTGATTACAGGAAGATGAGAATACCGGATACTGTTATGGATTTTGCAGAACTTAAGAAAGGTCTGGTCCTTGTAACGGGTGCGGCAGGGAGCGGCAAGAGCACTACTATCTCATATATTATCGACAGAATAAATGAGACAAGGAATTGCCATATTCTTACGCTTGAAGATCCGATAGAATTCCTGCACAGGCATAAAAAAAGTATCGTCAGCCAGAGGGAAGTGAATATAGATACAGAATCTTATGCCACAGCCTTAAGAGCTGCAATGCGCCAGAGTCCGGATGTTATTCTTGTAGGTGAAATGAGAGACTATGAGACTATAGATGTTGCTATGACAGCCGCAGAGACAGGACATCTTGTGCTTTCAACCCTCCATACACTTGGAGCAGCGAATACTATAGACAGAGTCATAGATGTATTCCCCGCAAGTCAGCAGCAGCAGATAAGGGTTCAGCTTTCAATGGTACTTCAGGCTGTTGTAAGCCAGCAGCTTCTTCCGAGTGTAAATGGTGAGCTGCTTCCTGTATTTGAGATAATGAAGGCGAATAGCGCCATAAAGACCATGATAAGGGATAACAAGGTACATCAGATAGACTCTGTCATATATGCGTCCGGAAGAGAAGGAATGTGCTCTATGGATTCAAGCATTCTAGAACTTTATACGCAGGGACTTATTGACAGACAGACTGCTATAAACTTTGCTTCAAATCAGGATGCGGTAAAGAGAAGCGTGAATTAAATAGAGCCTTTATAAGCAGGTGGAAATATTGAACGATGGTTTCAATATTTCTGCTTGCTTTTTGAATGTGGACGTGTTATAATTACGATTTGTGAGACTAATTAAATTCCTTGTCCGTTATAGAGATATGGCGGGCCAGAGACCAAAAGGAGGTGCAGACCACTATGAATAACTATGAGTTAGCATTAGTAGTCAATGCAAAAATCGAAGATGATGCCAGAGAAGCTGTTGTTAACAGCGTAAAGGATCTCATCACACGTTTTAACGGCACAATCACCAATGTAGACGACTGGGGCAAGAAGAGACTTGCATACGAGATCAAGAAGATGCATGAAGGATACTACTACTTCATCCAGTTCGATGCTGATTCTACAGTACCAAGTGAACTTGATAGCCGTATCCGTATTATGGAAAACGTTTTAAGATTTTTATGCGTTAGACAGGATGCCTGAATAAGGAGGTTTTCCTATGAATAAAGTCATCTTAATGGGACGTTTGACCCGTAATCCTGAGACCAGATATTCTCAGGGAGATAATCAGATGGCAATCGCAAGGTTTTCCATTGCAGTAGACAGAAGATTCAGAAGGCAGGGAGATCAGGATACAGCTGATTTCTTCAACTGTACAGCATTCGGCAAGCAGGCTGAGTTCGTTGAAAAGTATCTTAAGCAGGGTACCAAGATCGTTCTCACAGGTCGTATTCAGAATGACAATTACACCAATAAAAATGGTGAGAAGGTATATTCAGTACAGATTATTGCAGAAGAGATAGAATTCGCGGAAAGCAAGGCAGCAGCTTCACAGAATGGGGCAGGCTACCAGAACGACAATTCTGGATATCAGTCACAGAACTCGGGTTCTGAGGCACCAGCAGCACCAGCTGACGGCTTTATGAATATCCCGGATGCAATAAGCGAAGAACTGCCATTTAACTAATTATAGTCATATTGCAAGGCAGTATGATGTGACCCTCTTAGGTTGCTTTTGGGCAACTTCTTTGAAGAGGGTTTATGAAAATAACCAGGAGGTAAGTCAGCATGCCATTCACAAAGGATAATAATAAGGGCGGAGACGAGAAGAGGAACGAAGCTCCTCGTAGAAGAGTTATCCGCAGAAGAAGAAAGGTTTGTGCTTTCTGCACAGAGAAAGATAACGTTATAGATTACAAGGACGCAGCTAAGCTTAGAAAGTATGTTTCTGAGAGAGGCAAGATCCTTCCAAGACGTATTACTGGAACATGCGCAAAGCATCAGAGAGCTCTTACAGTTGCTGTTAAGCGCGCTCGTCAGCTTGCTCTTCTTCCATACACAGAAGAATAATAATGGTATAAGGGTCTAAAGATTAAATCTGCGCTTGTGCAGTGTTCAGTCTGACCCGCCAACAGCACGAAAAAGTAGTATCTGCCTCCGGACTTAACCGTCCGGAGGTTTTTCTTTTTAAATGAGTCATCAGAAAGTCCACCCTTTTAATCATATCCTATTCATGGTATACTAATATAGTGTGGGTACAAGTTGCAATTTGGTAATTTGATGTTTTTTTAGAGGAGAAAAGTTTGAGATAGGTTTTCAGACCTACACCGGTGTTGCTGCAGGCACGATACCGGTGGGAGCCATGCCTGTGATGGGATGAGGGGAATGAAGATCGATAAGAAGACGATAGTTGTCAAGGTAGGGACATCAACTATCACTAATGAAGACGGAAGTATAAAATTAAGAATACTTGACCGTCTTACAAGAGTGCTTTCGGAAGCTGCTTCAAGCGGATATAAGGTTTTACTTGTTTCTTCGGGTGCAATAGGTGTTGGCGTAAATAAGATGCGACTTGGTTCAAAGCCTTCGGAGACAAGACTTAAGCAGGCAGCTGCTGCAGTGGGACAATGTGAGCTGATGCATCTGTACGACAGGTATTTTGGCGAGTATGACAAGATGGCAGGGCAGATCCTTTTTACAAGTGATGATCTTGATAATGAGGAGAAGAGGAGCAATCTTTCCGGCACACTTGAGGCGCTTATTGAGAAGGGCATAATTCCTATAATAAATGAAAATGACTCTATCAGTCATGCGGAGATCATGTCCAATGAGAAGATCTTTGGTGATAATGACATGCTTTCCGCGATAGTTGCAGGCTTTGTAGGCGCAGGCAAACTTATAATCCTTTCGGATATAGATGGACTTTACGACTGCGACCCGAGAAAGAATAAAAATGCTAAGCTTATAAGCAGGGTGGATGATCTTGACAGCATTTCAAACGAGATGATACAGGGAGCAGGAAGCGCAAGAGGCACCGGCGGCATGATGAGTAAAATAAGTGCGGCAAGATATGCAACTAAGCTTGGCATAGATGTTTTTATAGAAAATGGAAGCAATCCTGAAGCAATATTAGATATTCTTGATCATAAAAAGGCAGGAACCCTTTTTCCTGCAAAAGAAAATAATAGCAAGGAGTAATCCCAATTGAAGAAGGAAAAAGTACCAAAAGGCAGTCTTTCTGCCAGATTCAAGACATATTTTGTGTGGCCTTTCTGGATGTCTGTACCAGTTATAATACTGGCTATCTTAGTTTATTTTGCAAGAAAAGAATTCTGGCTTGCCGCAACAGTAATCGCAATTTTATATATAATTGCTAGCATTGCACTGTTTTGCTATAGAAAAGCCGGCCTTAACAGGGAACTCGTCAAATTCGGCATGGGCTTTGGAAAAAAAGAATCAGCCATGCTTAAGGAACTTCTCGTTCCCTGCTGCATTATCGATAATGATGGTCACATGCTTTGGGCAAACGATGCTTTTTTTGATATAACCACAGATGAAAAGTCTGCAAGAAGGTCGATAACAGCAGTTGTACCTGAATTGAATGCGGAAACATATCCCAAGGGTGATGCACTTGATTCCGAGGTCAGCGTTCATATAGGGGAAAAGGATTACAAGGTAAAACTAAGACGTATAATAGATGATGCCGCTTTTACAAAAAGCTCCGGTGTTGAAAATGTTATATCTGTATTTTTCTACGATGAAACAGACATAAACAGACTTATACGCGAAAATCACGACCAGCAGATGATAGTGGGACTTCTTTACATAGATAATTATGAAGAAGCACTTGAAAGCATTGATGAGGTCAGAAGATCGCTTTTAAGTGCTCTAGTCGACAGAAAAATAACCAGATATATGCAGAGTATCGATGCGGTTATAAGAAAGCTTGAAAAAGATAAATACATTATCGTATTTAAAAGAAAATATCTGTCCGAACTTCAGGTGAACCGCTTCTCGCTTCTTGATGATGTAAAGAATGTAAATATCGGAAATGACCTTGCAGTTACCATTTCTATCGGTATTGGCGTTTCGGATGAATCGTATACAAGAGAGTATGATTTTGCAAGAGCTGCAATTGATATGGCACTTGCACGAGGTGGCGACCAGGTTGTACTTAAGGAAAAGGATCACATCCAATATTTTGGCGGCAAGAGTGTTCAGATTGAAAAGACAACCCGAGTAAAGGCAAGAGTAAAGGCACATGCTTTGTCGGAACTCATAGAAGCAAAGGATAATGTGCTTATCATGGGACATAAGATGTCTGATGTGGATTCCGTCGGTGCGGCAATTGGTATTTACAGAGTTGCAAAGACTCTCAATACAAAGGCACATATCGTACTTAACGATATAACCAGTTCTGTGGCACCTATTGTTCAGCGTCTTAAGGAAAGTCCTGAATATGAGGACGACCTTTTTGTGACGGGCGATAAGGCTGTAACCATGACCGGCCCTGATACAATGTTGGTCGTTGTTGATGTAAACCGCGAAAGCTACACTGAATGTGAGGAACTGCTCCATAGCGTTAATACGATAGTCATTCTCGATCACCACAGACAGGGCGAGGATGTTATCCAGAATGCGGTTCTTTCCTACATAGAGCCTTATGCTTCCTCTGCATGTGAAATGGTTGCAGAGATACTCCAGTATATAGATGGAAATGTAAGGATCAAGGCTGCCGAGGCAGATGCGATGTATTCGGGTATAATGATAGATACCAATAATTTCCTTGTGAAAACAGGTGTAAGGACTTTTGAGGCTGCGGCTTTCTTAAGAAGAAACGGTGCGGATGTGACAAGGATAAGGAAGACCTTTAGGTCTGATATGGATGCCTATAAATTTAAGGCACGCTCTATAAGCACTGCGGAGGTATATCTTGATCATTATGCATTTGCAAGCTGCGACCCGACAGGAGTGGAAAGCCCTACAATACTTGGCGCACAGGTTGCAAATTCACTTATGGATATAGCTGGGATCAAGGCATCCTTTGCATTTACTCCATATAATGACAAAATTTATATTTCAGCAAGAAGTATAGATGAGCTGAATGTTCAGGTTGTTATGGAAAAGATAGGCGGCGGCGGACACATGTCTGTTGCGGGAGCTCAGCTTGAAGGCGTGACTATAGAGGAAGCTATGGACAAGGTGAGAGCTGTGCTTGATAAAATGAAGGAAGAAGGAGATTTATAAAATGAAGATAATACTTTTACAGGATGTAAAATCACTTGGCAAGAAGGGTGATATCGTTGAGGCAAGCGACGGATACGCAAGAAACTATCTCATGCCTAAGAAGCTTGGATGTGAGGCAAACCCTCAGAACATGAACACATTAAGGCAGGAGAAAGCAGCAGAGGTAAAGCGTGCAAAGGAAGAGCTTGAAGCAGCAAAGGAGCTTGCCAAGGTTTATGCAACAAAGAGCGTAAAGCTTTCGATAAAGGTCGGTAAGGAAGGCAGGACTTTCGGCTCTGTATCAGGCAAGGAGATTGCGACAGAGGCAAAGAAGCAGTGCGGACTTGATATCGATAAAAAGAAAATGGATCTGCCTGAACCTATCAGAACCCCTGGAATATTCAACATCCCAGTAAAACTTCATCCGGAAGTAACAGCTACAATTAAGGTTGAAATACAGGAAAAGGTGTAAAAAATGGCTGATGAAGCTGTTATAAAGAGGATACCGCCGCATGATACAGTATCGGAACAGGCTGTTATCGGTTCGATGATATATAATAACGATACGATTGATGAGGCGTGTGAGATAATTTCGTCGGATGATTTCTACAACAGGCAGTTTGGTATCATTTTTGAGACTATAAAAGAACTCCACGAAGAGGGAATAGCAGTAGATATCGTAACCTTGCAGAACAGGCTTAAGACAAAAGACCTGCCTCCGGAAGCAAGCGATGTTGGTATGCTTGCAGATATCATGAATTCTGTTCCGTCTTCAATAAATATAAATGAGTACGTTACAGCTGTGTATCAGAAGTCGATGTTACGCAGACTCATAAAGGTAGCAGATTCTATTTCAAACGACTGCTATATGGGGCGCGAGAAACTTGAAGACATAATGGGAAAAACTGAAAAGCAGGTCTTCGATCTTATTCAGTCCCGTCATACAAGAAATGAACAGAGCATGAGAACGATCGTGCTGAATGTAATGCAGGCTATAGAGACAGCCTATACAAAGACAGGAACCGTAACGGGAACCCCTACAGGCTTTTATGATCTCGACTACAAGACGGCAGGACTGCAGAACTCTGACCTTATTCTTGTAGCAGCCCGCCCTTCTATGGGTAAGACGGCATTTGCCCTTAATATAGCTCATAATATTTCAGTAAAACAGCATAAGTCTGTAGTTTTATTTTCTTTGGAAATGAGCAGTGAGCAGATAGTAAGACGTCTCCTGTCGCAGGAGTCTCTTGTAGATGCTCAGAAGATGCGAAGCGGTGATCTTGAAAATCAGGACTGGCAGGATCTTGTAGATGGAGGCAGGACTCTTGGAGAGGCAAATCTTACTATAGAAGATACTCCGGGTATATCTGTTTCGGAGCTTAGAAGCAGGTGCAGGAAATTGAAGCTTGAAGGCAAAGCCGATGTTATAATGATAGACTACCTTCAGCTTATGAGCGGTTCAGGTAAAAATGAATCGAGGCAGCAGGAGATCTCTGAAATATCAAGAAGCTTAAAAGCTCTTGCAAGAGAGTTAAATGTGCCTCTCATAGCACTTTCACAGCTTTCAAGAGCGGTAGAGTCGCGAGACGACAAGCGCCCTATGCTTTCAGACCTCAGAGAGTCCGGAGCCATAGAGCAGGATGCCGATGTGGTCATGTTCCTTTACAGAGACGAATACTATCATAAGGATACCGAGGAACCCGGCATTACAGAAGTGATCATAAGCAAGCAGCGTAACGGTCCTACCGGCACAGTTAAGCTTGCATGGCAGGGACAGTATACAAGATTTGTAAATCTGGAGAGATAATGATACGAGCAGATATGCACACCCATTCGGAATTTTCGGGTGATTCAAAGGCACCGGCTGAAGGACAGGTCAAAGCAGCAATAGAAAGTGGCCTTAGCTGGTATACATTTACAGACCACCTTGACCTTTATATGCCTCTTTGCGAGCAGGAAGACGGAAGCATCGGCAATGCCTTTATTCTTGATATTCCTGCCTATACAAAGGAAGTGGCAAGGATTCGTGATAAATACAAGGATAAGATAAGTGTTTTTACAGGGATAGAGCTTGGACTTCTTGATAAGGCATTTCCTGATTACAGAAGGATACTTAATGAAACTCCTTTTGACTTTGTGCTTGGTTCAATTCATACAGTAGCCGACATGGACCCTTATTTTCCCGAGTACTGGAAAAAATATCCCGGTAAAAAGGGGGTCATCCTTTATTTTGAAACAATGCTTGACTGTATTGAAAGCTTCTCTGATTTTGACAGTCTGGCTCACCTTGATTACATAATAAGGTATTGTCAGGATGAAAAGGAAAATCCTGTACTTAGAGATTACGAATATTCTGTGTTCGGTGAGATTATTGATGAAGTGTTGAAATGGGTCATTAAGAACGATAAGGCTTTGGAAGTAAATACTGCCGGATTTAAATACGGACTTGACAGACCTAATCCATCACTGCAGGTTCTTAAGCGTTACAGGGAACTTGGCGGCGAGAGAATAACTATCGGTTCTGACGGGCATAAAAAAGAGCATCTTTTCTATGACTTTGATAAGACAGAAGAGCTTCTTATTTCACTTGGATTTAAATATTACGAAGTATTTAAGAAAAGAAAACCTGTAAGCATCAGGCTTGGAGAATAAAGAGCGGGCGGTCGGGAAGTAAGTTGTTTTTTTACATGTACTTTTTTAGTGATTTTATGGTAAGACATAAGGTAGAAAACAAGGCATCTGCCTAAATCTGAAAAAGGAATGGAGAAAACAATGATTTTTGAGAACAAGGATGGAGCACTTATAGCAAAACGTCAGTATGAGACCCTTCGCATAGAGCCTTGGGGCAAAGATTCCTTAAGAGTCCGCGCGACCAAGAACGGTTCATTTACAGATAAGGACTGGGCTCTTACTGAGAAAGTCTCAAACAACGCTGCAGATATTAAAGTAAGAATAAACGAAGAAGAACCATCTGCCGATATAACAAATGGCAGGATAAGAGCTCATGTAAACGGGGCTGGTGTCATCACTTATTACAGAGATGATATGAAGATCCTTCGTGAATACTACAGCAATTACTATGGCACAGAAAACAAGTGTACTTCTGCATTAAAGAAGGTAAACAGAGAGTTTTCTGCTATTTTAGGTGCAAGTGAATATAAGCTTACAGTTAGATTTGAGTCAAATGATGGTGAAAAGCTTTATGGTATGGGTCAGTACCAGCAGCCATACCTTGACATCAAGGGATGTACACTTGAACTTGCTCACAAGAACTCTCAGACTTCAATACCATTTGTTTTAAGTTCATTAGGCTATGGCATGCTCTGGAACAATCCTGCTGTAGGCAATGCAACATTCGGTAAAAATATGACCGAATGGGTTGCTTTGTCAACAAGACAGATGGATTATTTTATCACAGTCGGAAGCACACCTAAGGATATCGTTGAAAATTACACAAGAGCTGTCGGAAGAGCTCCTGTAATGGCAAGCGACCTCTTAGGTTTATGGCAGTGCAAGTTAAGATATCGTACTCAGGAAGAAGTTCTTAGTGTCGCAAGAAAATACAAGGAACTTGGAATACATCTTGATGTTATTGTTATTGATTTCTTCCACTGGACCAGACAGGGAGATTGGCAGTTTGACAAGACCTATTGGCCGGATCCTAAGGCTATGATAGATGAACTTCATGCAAATGGTACAAAGGTAGTAGTGTCCGTATGGCCAAGTGTAGATCGCAAGTCTATCCATTTTGAGGAAATGTATGACAGAGGATACCTTACCCGTACCGACAGGGGAAGTATCCAGACTTATGATTTCCAGGGAGACTGCCTCCTTATAGATGTTACAAATCCAGAGGCGAGACAGTATGTCTGGGATATATGCAAAAAGAACTATTTCGACTATGGTATAGACATATTCTGGCTTGATAATTCCGAGCCTGATATGGCTGTATATGATTTTGATATTGACAGGTATGCAATGGGACCTGCTCTTTCATGCTCCAATATCTATCCGTTACTTTATACAAAGACTTTCTATGATGGAGAGAGCGAAGAGCTTAAGAAAGATCCATCCCGTCATCCTGTTACAAATCTTGTCCGTTCAGGGTGGGTTGGCAGTCAAAAATATGGCGCCCTTCTTTGGTCAGGTGATATTCAGTCTACCTTTGAGTCACTGCACAATTCTATCATTGCGGGTCTTAACATGGGAATTGCAGGTATCCCTTGGTGGACAACAGATATAGGCGGATTTATGAATGGGGATGTAAGGACTCCTGAGTTTAAGCAGCTTCTTATCCGCTGGTATGAATGGGCAGTTTACGGCCCGATCCTTCGTATGCATGGTGATCGTGACCCTCATGATGTGCCTGTACTTGACAGTGAGCATGATTGGGGCGGTGGTTATCTTTTCACAGGGCGTGATAACGAGCTTTGGAGCTATGGAGAAGACAATTTCAAGATAATGAAGAAATTCCTTGATAAGAGACTTGAACTTAAGCCTTATCTGGAAAAACTCTACAAGGAAGCGCATGAGAATGGTTCCCCTGTTCTCCGTACTCTCTTCTATGAATTCCCAGAGGATGAAAAGTGCTGGGAAGTAGAAGATGAATATATGTTTGGAGATAAGTATCTTGTTGCGCCGATATTTACTATTGACACTTTCAGCAGGAAAGTATATCTGCCTGAGGGAACATGGCAGGAAGATGAAACAGGAAAGACATATACCGGCGGCACTACGATAGAAGTAGAAGCTCCGATAGATGTTATACCTGTATTTATAAGAAAATAAAGGTATAAATGGAGAACATTGATATATTTTTAGATGGTGTTTTTTCTAACAAGGTTCTTGCCGTAGCGTTTGTTTCATGGGCAACAGCGCAGATACTTAAGGTTATAATAAATTTTATCGTAAATGGGAAGTTTTCGCTTGAAAGACTGATAGGTGATGGCGGTATGCCGAGTGCTCACTCGGCTACCGTCACTGCTGTTGCGCTTTCAACAGGATGCGAATGCGGGTTTGATTCCCCTCTGTTTGCTGTGGCAGCGATATTTGCGTTCATTGTAATGCATGATGCCAAGGGAGTAAGGTATGAGACCGGCAAGCAGGCAAAGGTTCTAAATGAGATGATGGAACTTTTCAAGAACATGGGAGATGCCAAGCTTTCAAATGAGCAGAAACTTAAGGAATTTGTCGGACACAGTCCGCTTCAGGTCTTCGCAGGTTTTATCCTTGGCTCTGTTATTACCGCGATTTTATACAGTATGTGATTGTGAGTTGATGAAAAAGGTTATATTTTTTCTTTTTATTATAATAACTGTCACTTTATCAGCATGTAGTTCTGACAGGAAGAATACTGTTACAAATGAAGTTTATAATAATGAAAGTTTATCCTTAAGTAAAACTGATAAGGTAATTTCGGGTGAATTTAATGGTTCTGAAGTTAAAAGCCATGATGTTTGTAAGTTTCTATTCAGGAATGGAATGAAATTCAGAAATATGGTAAGTATCCGATAAAACTGAAAATTTGATCGGGCAGATACGAAACGTTGCTAAATGCCAGATGATGTGATATAATCGGATTTATATTGTGTATTGACTGTGGGGTTTATTGGGGAATGAATAAACAGTGAGTTCACAGAAGGGAAGAAGATCATATCATGGTAAGCAGGGATATAAGTTTATCAGACAAGCTTGAACTTACTCCGAATTTTATTGCGGAGCTTGTACAGACAGCATGCAGATTTGACAGTTCAAGTTATATTGTCGCTGAAGACAAAAGAGTTAATCTCAAAAGCATCATGGGTGTTATGAGTCTTGTGACTATTAAGACTAAAAACATCACTATTACTACAGAAGGCGACGATGAGACTGTTGCCATGGATGCTATAGAAGATTTTATCGATGTTTAAGGCTAACGTTTCAGTGTCATAATGGCAGTCAAAGGAGGACAAAAGCATGGCAAATGTACCAACACCACATATCAATGCTAAGGAAGGCGATTTTGCTAAAACCGTACTTATGCCGGGCGATCCGCTCAGAGCAAAGTATATCGCTGATAACTATCTTGAAAATGTAAAAGAAGTTACCAACGTAAGAAATATGTTAGGTTTTACCGGAGAATATAAGGGCGAGAGAATTTCTGTTATGGGAGCCGGAATGGGTATGCCATCTATCGGCATTTATTCTCACGAGCTTTTTAATTTCTACGGTGTTGAAAATATCATGAGAATCGGTTCAGCTGGTTCTTTAAGTTTGGATGTTCATGTCCGTGACGTGGTTATCGGTCAGGGTGCCTGCACAAATTCTTCATGGGCAAATCAGTATGGTATCCGCGGAACATATGCACCTATAGCCGATTTCGGACTTCTTCGCAAGGCTGTTGAAGTTGCAGAAAAGCAGGGCACAAAGGTTGTAGTTGGAAATGTGCTTTCAAGTGATCCTTTTTACAACGACCTTCCTGATGCCAATGATTGCTGGATAAAAATGGGCGTGCTTGCGGTTGAAATGGAAGCTGCTGCACTTTACATGGAAGCTGCGAGAGCAAAGAAGAAGGCTCTTTGCCTTCTTACTATTTCTGACGAACCTCTTACTGGTGTAGAGCTTAACAGTGATGAGCGTCAGACCGGTTTCAGAAAGATGATGGAAGTTGCTCTTGAAACAGCTCTTGATGTATAAATATCCCTATGGGTTTAACCACAGATTACAGGGCGTTTCTTGAAATTATAGCGATTTTAGTTTAGAATAGGATAGTGTGCCGTTTGAGAATCATATATTCAAAAATGGCACAGTATCCTTTTTGTTTGTATGTACATTGAAATTGAACGGAGAATATAAATGGCAGTATACGATGGCAGTCAGATCGTTGTTCTTGAAGGACTTGAAGCAGTAAGAAAACGACCTGGTATGTATATAGGAAGTACCGGAAGCAGAGGACTTCATCATCTTATCTGGGAGATTCTTGATAATGCTATAGATGAGCATCTTGCAGGATTTTGCAAGGAAGTAGATATAACTATGCTTGCAGATGGCGGGATAAAGGTAAAGGACTACGGCAGAGGTGTGCCTGTGGACATTCATCCGCAGAAGCATATTCCTACGGAAAGAGTAGTTTATACCATACTTCATGCAGGCGGAAAATTTTCAAGCAACGTATATAAGGTATCTGGCGGCCTGCATGGTGTAGGTGCTTCTGTTGTAAATGCTCTTTCTACAAAAATGGAAGTTACTATCCGCAGAGACGGGCTTATTTACAAGGATGAGTATGCAGATGGCGGAAAGCCTGTTACAAAGCTTGTGGATGGCATGCTTCCTCATATCGGCAGGTGTAAGAAAGAGGATACCGGTACAGAGGTTATTTTTTATCCGGATGATTCTATTTTTGAGACTGTAGAATTTAAGGCGGAAGTTATAAAGAAAAAGCTTAAGGAGACCGCATTTTTAAATAAGGGACTTAAGCTTGTATTTAAAAATGAAATAAGCGGCGAAGAGGCTGTATTTGAAGAAAAAGAAGGTATTCGTTCCTATATAAGATACATAAACAAGGATGCCGATGTGCTTCATGATGATGTTGTATATATTGAAGGCGAATCCGGTGATATAGAGGTTGAAGTTGCTTTCCAGTACACCGATTCCTACCAGGAACAGATAAATGCCTATTGCAACCGCATAAATGTTGTTGATGGCGGAACTCTTGTTACTGGTTTTAAAACTGCGCTTACAAGGATCATAAATCAGTATGCAAGAGAACTTGGATATCTTAAAGATAAAGATGATAACTTTGATGGTAAGGATATCAGAAATGGTATAGTTGCCATTGTTTCGATAAAGCATCCTGATCCTCAGTTTGAAGGTCAGACCAAGACAAAACTTGGAAATACCGATGCCAAGATGGCTGTGGATGATGTATTTTCAAAGGAAGTTGTAAGGTATTTTGATAAAAATATCGATACCCTGAAAGCAATCCTTGATATGACACAGAAGTCATTTCATGCCCGTACAGCAAGTGATAAGGCAAGAAATGCTGTGTTAAAGACTTTAAATGACTTTGATACAAAGAGCAAATTATCCGCATGTACTTCAAAGAAGGCGGAAGAGTGTGAAATATATATTGTCGAGGGTGATTCCGCGGGAGGTACAGTTAAGACAGCCCGTAACCGAAAGACTCAGGCAGTGCTTCCGCTTCGAGGAAAGATCCTTAATGTGGAAAAAGCTCCGCTTGAGAGAATCCTTGCAAATAATGAGATCAGGTCTATGATAAGCAGTTTCGGCTGCGGTATCGGGGACGATTTCGATATAAATAAGCTTCGCTATGACAAGATAATAATTCTTACTGATGCCGATGTTGACGGGGCACATATTTCAACCTTGCTGCTTACATTCTTTTACAGATTTATGCCTGACCTTATAAAAGAAGGAAAGGTGTACAGGGGGCTTCCGCCGCTTTATAAGGTGGATTACGAAGACCTTGCATCCAAGGCAAAGAAGAAGAGTAAAAAAAGCGAGTATGTGTTCAACGACTATGAACTTGAGAAGTTCAGAAAGATAAAAGAAAGAAAGATTATAAGCGTGCAGCGTTACAAGGGTCTTGGCGAAATGGATGCGAGTCAGCTCTGGGAGACGACACTTGACCCTGAAAGAAGGAAGCTTGCAAGAATTGATATAAGTGACACAGTTGAGGCTGATCAGGTTACAAGCCTCCTTATGGGATCACTTGTTCCGCCGCGCCGCGAATTCATCATGCAGGAAGCCCAGTACGCGAAACTTGATGTGTAAAATAATAAAAAACAGGATTTATATATGGATGTTATTGTAGAAGATTTTTCGGAGGAGATGAAAACCTCCTACAGAGATTATTCGGTCAGCGTGATCATTGACCGAGCCCTGCCGGATGTAAGAGATGGACTTAAGCCTGTTCAGAGGCGTATACTTTACGCTATGAGCGAGCTTGGGCTTGACCCCGACAAACCGCACAGGAAGAGCGCCCGTATAGTAGGTGATACCATGGGTAAGTACCATCCGCATGGTGATTCCTCAATCTATGATGCGCTTGTCCACATGTCGGAAGATTGGAGCCTTTCTGTTCCTCTTGTAGACGGGCATGGAAATTTTGGTTCTATAGATGGTGATTCTGCCGCCGCAATGCGTTATACAGAAGCAAGATTATCAAAAGGCGCAGGCTACCTTCTTACAGGGCTTGATCATGACCTCGTTGACTTTGCTCCAAACTTTGACGAGAGCGAAAAGGAGCCGGTAATACTTCCTGCCAAGCTACCTTTTCTTCTTATAAATGGAACTACAGGTATTGCAGTCGGAATGACCACCAATATTCCGCCTCATAATGCAGGAGAGGTTATAGATGGGACGATCGCCCTACTCAACAATCCGGATATTTCAACCGAAAAGCTGATGAAGTATATTCCGGGACCGGATTTTCCTACAGGCGGACAGATCATGAATGCAGATGATTTAAAGAGCATTTATGAGACTGGCGAGGGAAGGATAAGGATAAGGGCAAAATACAAGATAGAAGACAGTGACAACGGTCGTAAGTCTATTGTTATTACGGAAATTCCATTTACAGCTTCCGGAAATAAGACAAAGCTTGTTGAAAACATAATGAATCTCATGAAAGACAGAGTTTTTGATGAGATTTATGATGTAAGAGACGAGTCTTCTGCAGATGTGCGCATTGTTATCGAGGTGAAAAAAGGCAGAGATATCGCAAACCTTATAAATGGACTTTTCCAGAAAACGGGTCTCGAAGACACCTATTCAGTAAATATGCTTGCAGTAAAGGATAAGCAGCCGGTGCTTTTTTCACTTAAGGCAATGCTTACAGAATTTCTTGAATTCAATGCAGGACTTTACATTAAAGAATATACGCATCAGCTTGACAGAGCAAATAAGCGCCTTGAAGTGGTAGAAGGTCTTATCAAGGCAGTTGACGTGATCGACCTTATCATTGAGACTTTGCGCGGCAGTGAAAATGTGCGTCAGGCAAAGACATGCCTTATAGAAGGAAAAACAGAGGGCATAAAGTTCAAGAACGAAAAAAGCAGGAAAGCAGCCGGAAAGTTTGACTTTACAGAAAATCAGGCTGACGCGATACTTGCAATGCCACTCCAGAGACTTATAGGGCTTGAGATATTAAAGCTTAAGGAAGAGGACGAGACGCTCCTTGCAAAGATTGATGAGTGCAATAAGGTTCTTTCAGATAAAAATGAACTTCATAAGGTAATGAAGAATGCTCTTAAAGAAGCTGCAAAGGCTCTCAGGCGTGACCGCAGGACAGAGCTTGAAAATCTCACTGCGACAGGATATGTTGAAGAGATAAAGGAAGAGGACATTTACGTTCTTATTGACCGCTTCGGCTATGCAAAAGCAGTTGATACTGCTGCATACGGCAAGGCTTCCGAGGATTCTCTTAATGAATATACGCATCATATCCTTATGAAGAATACAGATAAGCTCTGTATGTTTACCGCTGAAGGAAGTATGCATCAGATAAAGGCGATGGATATTCCAAGGTGCAGGATGAAGGATAAGGGTACGCTTGTACACAATCTTTCAAAGGTTGGCAAGGAAGAGGTTCTTTTATATACTTCTTTTTCAGATATATTTGAATCAATGCTTTTCTTTGTGACAAAGCAAGGATATGTGAAGCTTGTAAGCGGAGCAGAATTTGACACAAACAGATCTCAGATAAGTGCCAGCAAGCTTTCTGATGGCGACAGGCTTGCAGGAGTGACAATGCTTTCTGCGGCGGAAATGCTTTCGCACAGAATGAGAGTTGTTCTTATTACAAGAAAGAAAATGGGACTTTCCTATAATCTTGATGAAGTTTCAGAGATGAAGAAGACCGGAAGAGGTGTAAAGGGAATCAGTCTTGATGCCGAGGATTATGTAAAATATGCGGCAGTTGTCACAGATGATGCTAAAACGGCAGAGTTTGAAGGTGACGAATACAGACTTGACGGACTTAAGGATAAGAAAAGAGGCGCTCGCGCCGGAAAGGTGAAATGGTAAGATGGCAGCATCAGTTAAAGAAAGATTTCTTGATTATGTTTCCTATGATACTCAGTCACAGGACGGACTTGAAGAGGTGCCAAGCACACCTAAGCAGCTTAAGCTTGCTGAACATCTTGTAGATGAATTAAAGGCAATGGGGATAAGCGATGCAAAGCTTTTACCTCATGGATATGTTTTTGCAACTATTCCTGCTACAAGCGATGAGGATCTTCCTGTGCTCGGTTTTATTTCACACATGGATACAAGTGATGCTATTTCAGGAGCGGATATAAAGCCACGTGAAATAGTGAACTATGATGGAAAAGATATAGTCCTCAACAAGGAGCTTGATATAGTCCTTAAAACTTCAGAATTTCCAGAGATAAAGGACTTTACGGGAGAAGACCTTATCGTGACAGACGGAACCACGCTTCTTGGTGCCGATGATAAGGCAGGCGTTGCAGAGATCATGGCAATGGCTTCCTACTTTATGGAAAATCCTGATGTTAAACATGGCAAAATAAGGATAGGCTTCACACCTGATGAAGAAGTAGGTCATGGAACAAAGTATTTTGATGTGGATGAATTTGGTGCCGATTATGCCTACACAGTTGATGGCGGAAGACTTGGCGAGATCGAATATGAAAACTTTAACGCAGCTTCTGCAAAGGTTACTGTAAGCGGAAGCTCTATCCATCCAGGCAGTGCAAAGTGGAGGATGAAGGATGCTTTGAGGATCGCCCGCGAATTTGCAGACCTCATGCCTGTATATGAAGACCCATACTGCACAGAGGGAAGAGAAGGCTTCATCTTCCTTGTTAAAATGGACGGAACCTGCGAAAAGGCAGAGCTTTCATACATTATCCGTGACCATGACAAGGAAAAGTTTGCTGAAAAGAAGGCAATCATTGAGGCAGCAGTTGAATTTATAAATAAGAAATACGGCGAGGACAGTGCAAAGGCAGAGATTGCAGACCAGTATTTCAACATGCGTGAAATGATAGAGCCGAACATGCACCTTGTAAACAATGCAAGAAAGGCAATGGAAGAGCTTGGCGTTACCCCTATAACTCAGCCGGTAAGAGGCGGTACCGATGGTGCTATGCTTTCGTTCATGGGACTTCCTTGCCCTAACCTTAATACAGGCGGTATGAATTATCATGGAAAATATGAGTACGTTTCTGTAACTGCTATGTACAAGATAGTTGAAATACTTAAGAAGATCGTGCTTATTTATTCTACAGATGGCTGGCAGGGTTAAGCTATGAGTGACAATCTGAAAAAATACAACGAACTCCGGAAGAAATTTCCGGAGTTTATCTACAAAGAGATACAGGTGGAGGATACAGGAGATATACTTCACCTGAAATTCTGTTTCAGTGTACCGGGACTTAGTGAATTTACTCCGGAATGGTTCATTCCAAAGAAGGATAAGACAAAAGATCTTGCGCTTGAAATAAAGAGCAACCTTACTTTAAGCAGGCTTATCTTTTCACTCGGTATGATAGAGCTTGTAAGCTACTATAAGATTGCCTGCCCAAAGAGTATTGTTATTGATGTCAAGGGTGCGGCGAGCCTTATAGATGAGGCGGCGCTTTCATGGTGGAAAGAGCAGTATTATTACGGTTTGGGAGAGTTCTTCTACACTAATGAGATTCCGCTTGATAAGGAAGGGTTCTGCTCTATTTCGTTTGGACCGTATGCAGTAGAAGAATGTGGACAGACAGGTGAAAATAAGGCTGTTCCTGTGGATATCTTTGATTTTAATAAAATTTCACGCGATACAAAGACCTTCCTTATTCCTGTTGGAGGAGGTAAGGATTCAGCGGTATCACTTGAACTTCTTTCTGACTTCAAGGAAGAGTCATACTGCTATATGATAAATGGCAGGGGGGCTACATTTGCTACTGCAAAGGCGGCAGAGTATCTGGATGAAAAGGTAATCGTTGCCAAAAGAACCCTTGATAAGAGGATGCTTGAACTTAATAAACAGGGCTTTCTTAACGGACACACACCATTTTCTGCAATGGCAGCTTTTTCATGTATTTTAACAGGCTACCTTTATGGACTTCCTTATGCAGCTCTTTCAAATGAATCAAGTGCTAATGAAAGCACAGTTGCAGGAAGCACGGTAAATCACCAGTATTCAAAGAGCTTTAAGTTTGAAGAAGATTTTACTGCTTACGAACGAAAGTATATCGGAAGCGGTGTACTATATTTTTCACTTTTAAGACCTTGGAGTGAATACCAGATTGCAAGAGAGTTTGCAAAGCACCCGAAGTACCATAAGATATTTAGAAGCTGCAATGTGGGTAGCAAGGAAGATAAGTGGTGCGGTCACTGTGCAAAGTGTCTTTTTGTATTTGTTATCATGTCGCCGTTCATTTCAATCGAAAAGCTTACAGAGATTTTTGGAAGAAATATGCTTGAAGATATGGAACTCTGGGACTTGCTTTCTGAACTTTGCGGAATGGTAGACCAGAAGCCTTTTGAGTGCGTGGGCAGCAGGGATGAGGTTAATACTGCAATCAGGCAGACGATAGCAAAATTTACAAAAGAAGGAAAAGAAATACCGGCACTTTTTAGAAAATATATGGAGACACCGTTTTACATTCCATACAGGGAAGAGGATAATATTTATCTTAACTTTTTTGAAAAGACAAATAATGTACCGGATTTTCTTATAGACAGATTAAAGCCTGAAAGAAATTAACAGGTGGGATGGAAGTATCATGGAATATAAAGATACAAAACTTGTAAAAGAACTTACAAAGGATATTGAAGGTAAAAAGGTACTTATTTTAGGCTTTGGCAGAGAGGGCAAGGCAAATCTTATGGCTGTGAGGGCAGCAGGCGGCTTTGCTTCTTTGACAATTGCTGATGCAAGGGAGATAACAAGAGAAGAACTTGGAAATGAAGCGGGAGATATAAGGCTTATCTGCGGCAGCGACTACGAAAAGGCTATGGATGAGGCAGACTATGTGCTGAAGAGCCCTGGAGTTGTGCTTGACAGAGATTTTAGTGATTATTCCTGTAAGATAACAAGTGAGTCAGAGCTTTTTCTTAAAGTTTACGGAAGTCAGACTATAGGCATTACGGGAACCAAGGGAAAGAGTACGACCACAACCCTTATCTACCATATTCTTAAGACCTGCGGCAGGAAGGCTGTTCTTCTTGGAAATATAGGTATACCTGCTTTCGAAAGGCTGACAGAGATAGAAGAGGACTCCATAGTTGTCTTTGAACTTTCCTGCCATCAGCTTGAACATAACCATTGTTCGCCGCACTGGGCTCTTTATTTAAACCTGTATCCTGAACATCTCGATCATTACGGTACCTTTGACAAATACAAGGAAGCGAAGGAAAATATCTATGCAAATCAGGGTATGGATGATTTTCTTTACTGCGGTGAGGAGGTATATCCGGAGGCAGGACGCTGCAGGTCCGGCGTTACAGAAGTCTTTTATGATGACCTTATAGATATAAATGAGGATGAGATCCCGCTTAAGGGAGAACATAATCGTTTCAACATAACCATTGCAGCAAGCGTTCTTATGGATATGGCGCTTAGTGAAGAGGAGATAAAGGAGGCTGTGAAGTCTTACACTCCGCTTGCCCACAGGCTTGAATACTGCGGGACTTATGACGGGATAAGGTTCTACGACGATTCTATTTCAACCATACCGGAGGCTTGCATTGCGGCGATACAGACTGTCAAGGATGTGGATACGGTGCTTATCGGCGGCATGGACAGGGGGATTGACTACCTTTCACTTATTGACTTCCTTGCAAAGGATAAAATTCCTAATATCATCCTTATGGAGGCGACAGGAAAGCGTATCCATGTTGAAATGAAGGACAGGGCAGCAGAGCTTTATAATTCTGACAGAGTGATCTTAGTGGATCACCTTGAAGATGCAGTAAAGGAGGGCAAAAAGCGCACCAGAGAAGGACATGCCCTTGTTATGAGCCCTGCTGCCGCAAGCTACGGGATATTCAAGAACTTCGAAGAACGTGGCGATGTTTTCAAGGAACTGATAAAGGGATAATAAATTTCAGGCTACATTTGCAAGTGGGGTAAAGATATGATAAGTGTATCTGTCTGTATGATCGTTAAAAATGAAGAGAAGGTTTTAAGAAGGTGTCTTGATTCTCTTGCAGGGCTTTATGAAGAACTTGTGATCGTGGATACCGGAAGCACTGACAGCACAAAGGAGATCGCAGGCAGATATACAGACAAGGTCTATGATCTTGTCTGGACAGGAAGCTTTAGTGATGCGAGAAACTTTGCTTTTGACAAATGTACTTGTGATTATATTTACTCGGTTGACGCAGACGAGATCCTTGATGCAGAAAACAGGGAAAAGTTCATTAAACTGAAACAGGTAATGATTCCTGAAATAGAAATAGTCCAGATGTACTACACAAATCAGCTTGCAGGAAACACTACCTACAATTTTGATGAAGAATTGCGTCCGAAATTATTCAAAAGACTGCGTAAATTTACATGGATCGATCCCTTACACGAATCTGTAAGGCTTGATCCGCTTGTTTACGACAGTGATATAAGGATAATACATGCTCCGGAAGGAGACCACTCCGGCAGGGATTTCAAGGCTTTTATAAAAGCAATAGAAAGGGATGGGCTTCTTTCAGATCACCTCTTTAATATGTACGCAAGAGAGCTTTTTATTTCGGGGAAAAAGGAAGATTTCGACGAGGCAATTCCTTATTTTACTAAAGAAGCAGAGACAAGAGAGAAGCCTGAGGATCTTGTCACAGCACTCCTTGTGCTTGTAAAGGGAGCAAGACTTTCAGGCGACAGCATCTCTTTGTTGAAATATTCTGCAAGGCTTTTTGGACTTGCGAGTGATAGGAACTTTGGGGTAGCTGTTCCAAGCGAACTCTGCTTTGAGCTTGGCGAGTTCTTTTGTGCAAATGGAGACAGAGAAGAAGCCATTATGTGGTATTTGAATGCAAGGGATGAGAGCGAAAGCGTCATTAAACTTGCCTGTCACACAACGCTGCCGAATGAAAGGCTTAAGGAATTAGAAAAATAATAAGGATAGTTTAGGGTATGAATAAAGTCGGTGGCAGGTTTACCTGTCACCGACTTTATTTGTTCTATGGAGTGAAATTTTACAGCAAGTCTTTTGCAAATTCGGTATTATCGAAGGTTGCAAAGTAATCTTTAAGGGTCTGGGCTCTTCTTATTTCTTTAAAAGTACCATCGGTCTGCTTTAAGAGCTCTGCGCTCCAAAGTCTGCCGTTATAGTTGTAACCCATTGCGAATCCATGGGCACCGGTATCGTGAATGACAAGATAATCTCCCATTTCAATCCGAGGTAACATCCTGTCTATTGCAAATTTATCATTATTTTCACAAAGAGAACCTGTTACATCATATTTGTGGTCACAAGCCACATCTTCCTTGCCAAGGACAGTGATATGATGATAGGCACCATACATTGCAGGGCGCATAAGATTTGCGGCGCAGGCATCGACACCGATATATTCTTTGTAAATGTGTTTTTCATGGATTGCCTGAGTTACAAGTTCTCCGTAAGGAGCAAGCATAAAGCGCCCCATCTCTGTGAATATTGCAACATCGCTAAGTCCGGCTGGAACAAGGATTTCTTCGAAAGCCTTTCTTACACCTTCGCCTATCACTTCAATATCATTACCCTTCTTGCCCGGTTCATAAGGAACTCCGACACCGCCTGAGAGATTTACAAAAGAAAGCTTGATGCCGGTCTTCTCTTTAAGTTCTACTGCAAGACGGAAAAGGTCTGCCGCAAGCATAGGATAATAGTCGTTTGTGACTGTATTGCTTACAAGGAAAGAATGAATACCGAACTTCTTTGCACCAAGTTCGCGGAGTCTGTTATAAGCTTCAAAAAGCTGGTCTTTTGTCATTCCATACTTGGAGTCGCCCGGGTTATCCATGATCCCGTTGCTGATAGTATATGTTCCGCCCGGATTGTAGCGGCAGCAGATCGTTTCGGGAATACCGGCTTCTTTCTTTAAAAAGTCTATATGAGTTATGTCGTCAAGGTTTATTATGCCATTTAGCTTTGCTGTTGCTGCAAATTCACCTGCAGGAGTATCATTTGAAGAAAACATGATTTCGTTTCCTGTGATGCCTGCGACCTTTGCAAGAACAAGCTCTGCCAAGGAAGAACAGTCGGCTCCGCACCCTTCTTCGTGAAGGATTTTTAAGATGTAAGGGTTTGGCGTGGCTTTTACGGCAAAGTATTCTTTGAAGCCCTTGTTCCATGAAAATGCCCTGTTTACTTTTCTTGCATTTTCACGAATCCGTTTTTCATCGTATACATAAAATGGTGTAGGCCATGTTTGACTGATCTTTTCAACTTCCTCTAACGTAACAAATGGTATCTTTTTCATTTCTTTCCCCTTTTTGTTATATTGTATACATGAATACTTTAATGATAAAAGACTTGCATTTGGCTGTCAAGGAAAAAGAAATTTTATTGAGACTTAATAAAAATTTATATTTTAAAAAGACAGTAAAATAGGGCATTTGGAGGTTATTTGCTACAATAATATACTTAAAATTTCAATAAAAGAGAAATCTTAAAGAAATTTATCCACAAAAAGCGTAAATCTGCTATAAACTTTTTTTCTGACTGTCCGATATAAAGATTGTAAACATTAAACTGAGCTTGTTAACTCAGTATATAAACATAGTTAGTTTTAGAAAGCGGGACTTAAGATCCAAGAGGTGACTGTATGAGAATAGACGCGTATAATGCCGTAGGCAAGATTTATGATGTAAAGAAGCCTGGCAAGGTCAATTCTGCAAAGAAAACTTCTGCAGGCAAAGACACAGTGGAAATCTCTGATACAGCCAGAACATTTCAGGCAGTAAAGGCAGCAGTTGCTGCGACCCCTGATGTACGTGCTGACAGAGTCGCAAGCCTCAAAGCTGCCTATGAAAGCGGTACATATTCTGTATCTTCATACGATATAGCTTCAAAGCTTGTGGAGGAATAATAAATAATGGCCAGTCTTATAGAAGAGCTTATCACTACGCTCAGCGAGGAGACAGAGCTTTATGAGAAGCTTATTCCTATTGCTGATAAGAAAACAAAGGCTATTGTTGAAAATGACCTTGACTCTCTTAATGCGATCACGGAAAGCGAACAGTCTGCAGTAGACAGGCTTACCAATCTTGAAAAGAAGAGATCTGAGGTTATTAAAAATATAGGAATTGTCATGAATAAGGATCCGGACACGCTTAATTTCAGTACGATAATCGAACTGATAAGCGGGCAGAAAAAAGAGCAGGAGGCTCTGAGATATATTCATGACAGGTTGAAAAAGTCTCTTAAGAGATTGAGGGCGATCAACGACAGAAACCAGATGCTTATAAAAGAATCCCTGGATATGATAGAGTTTGATCTCAATGTCATACAAAGTACAAGGATGTCACCGGGGGCTGGTCAGTATGATAAGGCCAGAGAAGTTGAAATGCCAGGCAGTGGAACAGGGATGTTCGACGCCAGGAGCTAATACCGGAGGGACATCATGGGTGGATTATTTACAAGTTTCGGAGTAGGTGTGTCCGGACTTACAACAGCTCAGGCAGCGCTCAATGCGACTGCGCACAATATTACAAACGTAGATACCAAGGGCTACACGCGTCAGCAGATCCTTATTTCTGATTTTCTTTATCATAAGGTGCAGACGCAGGGTGGTGAAGGTAAGAATCAGTCAGGCCTTGGCTCCTTGCTTCAGGAAATAAGACAGGTGCGAGATAAGTTTCTCGACGCCACTTATCGTCATGAGTGTGGGAGGCAAGGCTTTTATAGTGCTCAGAGGAATGCTTCAAGCGAGATAGAGGATCTTTTCGGAGAACTTGAGGGTTCTACTTTCCAGAAAGAGCTTCAGGATGTTTGGACTGCAATACAGGAAATCCAGAAGGAGCCTGAAAGCATAGTAAACCGCACTAATCTTATTGAGACAGCAGACAGCTTCCTTAAACGCAGTGAGGATATATATAAGCAGCTTGTTAAATATCAAAATGACCTTAACCGTAAGGTGAAGGAATCAGTTGACAGGATAAATGAGATCGGAAAAGAAATTCATCAGTTAAATGTGAAGATTGTTCAGTATGAGGCTGGTCCTGAAAATGCCAATGATTACAGAGATCAGAGAAATAAGCTTATAGATGAACTTGGGAAGCTCGCGAATATTTCAACCAGAGAGTACCTTGACGGAACCCAGGTTGTAAGCATAGAAGGAAGCCAGTTTGTTACAGAGTTTGGTTATAATGAAATTCAGTGTACTACACTTGGAGATATAGCAAAGAGGACAGGTGAAAGCGTAAATGCTGATACCACAGGTCTTTATATCCCAACATGGAAGGACGGTCTTGAAGTATTTAATACACAGACTGAACTTTCACCTGCAAGAGACAATGATATAGGCTATGTAAAGGGCCTTCTTCTTTCAAGAGGAAGAAAGACAGGCAGATACACAGATATACCGATAAAGCCACAGATAGGGGATTTTAGGACTACTGAAAAGGGTACACTTTCTCAGAAGACAGACCTTCTTCCGGCTAATCAGGCAAGATATGAGTCTGCCATGGGAGCATACAATAACCTCCTTGAGACATATAATAACGATATCGCTCCATCTGTAATAGTTAATACTCAGGCAGAATTTGACCAGCTTATACATGGCGTTACTACTATGCTTGATGATATTCTTTCACCAAACTTTACAGCAACCTTCACCGGTACAGTCAAGCTTACAGACAGTCAGGGAAATGTTGCTATAGCAGGCGACAGAGATATACATGGTATCCAGATATGGAGAAAGCCTGGCACAGACCTTACACAGCCTTTAAAGGATGAGGATATTGCTAAGGGTGATACTGTAGGAGGTCAGATCGTAAATGTAGAGGCAACCGGCGGCACCATGATCTGGACTGATCAGGATGGCAATAGACTTGTTAATAATAAGTGGCTTGACTCTGAAGGAAATGATATAACAGATCAGGTTGATATGGATGGAAAGAAGAAGGCATATCTTGCCAATATCACGATCGCAGATATGAACAAGCTTGCTACAGCCGGATATAATGAAAGCAGGCATGTATTTAAAACAGACTTCTTTAATGCAAAGCAGAGAACCGGGCAGGTTTCTTTCAAGGTGCTTAATGCGCTCGAAGCGCCTATAGGACTTGATTCAGCGGCAGAGCAGGGAAATACTCTTTTCAAGAGAAAGAGTGTTGAAAGATACAGCGACGCCAAGGCAAACTATACTGACAAGGATGGCAATGCTGTAACTCTTGATCTTAAGTATACAGATACAGACGGCAAAGAAAAGAATATAAGAGTCTATAATAATGAGAATAAGGATGACCTGTACTCTATGTTCACCCTTAATGAGTCGGAAATCAATATAACAGTAAAAGATAAAGTGGCAAAACTTCCAATCTCCTATAAAGAAAAGACAGGAGACTACAGTGCAAAGACAGCAGACAGAATGGCAGCTATCTTTACAAATGAATTCGCGACTCTTAATCCGGGCGCTCTTACAAAGAATGATTTCTTTGGATATTACACAGCACTTACCGGAGAGGTTGCCAATACCGGAAATACTTTTATCAAGATAGAAAAAAGTCAGGAAACGACAGTTGCCAGTGTTGATGAAAGAAGACAGATGGTACTTGGTGTAAACGCTGATGAGGAACTTACCTTCCTTATCAAGTTCCAGCATACATACAATGCAAATTCACGCTACATAACAGTTATAAATGATATGCTCGACACCTTGATCAATAGAATGGCACCTTAAATTGCGATACTGCGTAGCTGTGCCGCCCAGTATCACATCAAAGATGTGATACTGAAATTGTGGCATCACTTGCGGTGCCGCCATCAAGTGCCGCAATAAAGGAAGGAGAAGTTTATGCCATCAACATTTTTTGGATTAGATATAGGCGCTACAGGCCTTAATATATATCAGACGGCTCTCAATGTTACTTCGCACAACGTAGCCAATGCACAGACAGAAGGATATACAAAGCAGATACTTAACCGTCATGCAAATGACCCTATATCGCTTCGTCTTTCATACGGTATGGCTGGTACTGGTGTTGCTGCGGACAAGATCACCCAGGTTCGTGATGAGTATTATGATAATAAGTACAGGACAAACAACTCTATCGAGGGAAGACTTTCAATGAGAGCTTATTATCTTGACCAGGTTGAAAACTATTTCAACGAGTCAAATGATACCGGAAGCATGCGAGAGCGTCTGGAGTCTTTCTGGAATGCGCTTGATGAGGTTCAGAAGAATCCTACAAGCCTTGCAGCAAGGCAGCAGCTAAGCCAGACCGCTCTCAGCATGACGGATTATTTCAATAATCTTGCGGGAAATCTTGAAGCACTTCAGGATGATATAAATGTTGCGATAAAGAGCAAGATTGACAGGATAAATTCCTATGGAGATCAGATCGCAACTCTCAATAAGCAGATAAATGTTATTGAAGTAAACGGCGGTTTTGCAAATGATCTTCGTGACCAGAGAAATCTTATAATAGATAAACTCAGCAAGATCTGCAATGTAAAGGTTGAGGAAGTACGTCTTACAGATACAGATAATGATCTTCCTGCAAATTTTAACAATGCCAAGGCTCTTACTGTAAAGATAAACGGCAGAAATCTCGTTGATGTATATTCAAGCAACAAGATTATTGCAAAACCACGTAAGCTTAATGCAAATAATACTGATATAGATGGTCTTTACGACTTTGAATGGCAGGACGGACAGTCATTTGACCTTCATGAAAAGAATCTTGGCGGTGAGCTTCAGGGCATGATCGAGATGCGTGACGGCAACAATGAGGACAATTTTAATGGAACAGTGAAGGCAAATGCCATTACATTGAAGACAGACACAGAGCCTGCAAAGGTTGTTGTTACAGATACTAATATAAATTCAGTTGAATTTATGAACATGCCGCCTCATGGTATACTCAACATTGGCGGACGTAAGCTTGAATACAACGAGATAAAGGTTACAAGCAGCAAGGATGCGGCTACAGGAAAGGATGTATTCACATATACCTTCTCACTTGCAGATGATGTGAGTGATGATGCTGTGCAGGCTGCAAAGGATAGTTGTGATGCCAGGGATGGCGTTGCCAAGATTGGCAGAGCACTTAATTACAAGGGCATTCCATATTATATGGACAGGATAAACCAGTTTGTAAGAGTTTTTGCAAAGCATGTAAATGAACAGCACAAGATGGGTGATGACCTGAATGGAAAAGAGGGTATCGACTTCTTTAACGGCATTGACAAGGTAACCGGATATAATTATACATTCACAGGGCCTGGCACAAAGTATGATTACGGCACAAAGGACGTACTTGCAGTATCAGGGATAGCGGATCCATTTAAAAATGATGAGATACTTATCTCAAGCAAGGCACTTGCAAATGATACTGCTGTCGATAGTGTGAATAAGACAGTATACAAGTCCTACTACATGCTTACTGCAAAGAACTTTTCTGTTACCAAGGAAGTTGCAGACCATCCTGACAGGATTGCCGCAGGTAAGAAGGGTTCCGTAGGACAAGGAAATGTCGAGGACACAGAAAATATAAAGGCAATGCATTCTCTACGTGCCCTTTCTGACATGTTTGATGAAGGAAAGCCTGATGAATTTGCTCAAACACTTGTTTCTGATATAGGTGTAGATACCAAGGCATCTAATGCGGTTGCAAAAAATCAGGAAAAGATAGTTGAAAATATCGATAATCAGAGAATTTCAATATCTGGCGTAGATCAGGATGAAGAGACTGTAGACCTTGTTAAATTCAAACAGGCATACAATCTCTCAGCTCATGTAGTCCAGGTAATGAACCAGATTTACAATACTCTGATAAATCAGATGATTTAACATTTTGATATTCAGAAGCTTCGCTTCGCGAAAGTATAAATGAAAAAAAGTTCTGTATCGCAGTAAACTGCGATACTTGGCACTTTCGCTTCGCGAAAGTACAATAAAGGAGCAGGTTATGCGCGTTACAAATCAGATTATAACTAACAAGACGCTTAGTAATATAAATGATAATAAGAATCGCCTTATGACTGTGGAAGAGCAATATCAGACTGGAAAGAAGATACAAAAACCATCAGACGATCCTGTTATTGCTGTGCGCGCACTGAAATTGCGCAATTCACTCGGTCAGATCACACAGTTTTACAAGAAAAATGTTCCTGATGCTAAGAACTGGATGAGCCAAACAGAAAGTGCACTTAAAAATGATGGAAGTATCCTTACAGATCTTAAGGCACTCGCTGTAAAGGGAACACAGGATACTCTTACCACACCGGACCGTGACAAGATTTATGAGACTATGGTTCAGTACAGGGATCAGATTTATATAGAAGGAAACGGAAGTTATGCCGGAAGATATCTTTTTACCGGGTACAAGACTCAGACAAGTCTCCTTTATCTTGATGAAGATCATTCAAAGCAGTATACTATTACTCAGGAGTTTAAGAGTGATGATATAAGACAGAATACTGTTACTGTGGGTGGATATGCGACAGGTGATGATTTCTCGGATACAACTAAGACCAAAGATGACTATAAGGATGCACCGCAGAATACAAAGTCTTATATAGTAAAGCTTGCTTATGATAAGACAGACAAAGATGTTGCTCCAACTATAAGCTATACATATAAAGACAGCACCGGTGCCACTCAGAATGGCTCAGTACCACATGCAGTGACAGCAACTGCGGCTTCTACAGATAAGGATGCTTACGAGGCACCTGCAAACGGAGTTAAGTATCTTGCGGATACCGGTGAGCTTGTATTCTCAGATACACTGGCGAAGGACATTCTTGCAAAAAAGGGAAATTTCACAGTTAATTTTCAGAAGACTGAATTTGAAAAGAATGACCTTAGACCTGAGCATTATTTTACCTGTACTTCAAAGGCACTTTCAAAAGAGGCGGGTAAGGCAGCAGATGGAAGTGCGATTCCTGCGGAGTATAACGGCGAAGAGATAAAATATACAGTCGAAGATCAGGATATAAACTACGAAGTAGGCTTCAACCAGAGACTTAATATAAATCTTCAGGCAAAAGAATGTCTTACTCATGATCTTGGCAGAGAACTTGATGGTATAATATACAGTATAGATGCTGTAAAGGCTTGTGAGAACAGAATAAGTGATGTTAAAAAGCATATAGAGACTGTTCAGGCTCAGATATATAAGAAAAAACAGGCTGATCCTTCTGCTGATGTAACTACTGATCAGACACAGCTTGATAAATTTGAAAAAATAGCTAAGCAGCTCGATGTTGAACTTGTCCTAAAGAAAAAGGTGATGCAGGAACGTTTTTCTGTTTCGATTGATAAGATAGAAGATTTTCAGACTGGAATAGATACTGCACTTGCCAATCTTGGAGCAAGAGAGAAGAGGCTTAACCTTACACTCAGTCGTCTTGAGGAGCAGAGTGATGATTCTACAGAACTTATGAGTAATAATGAAGATGCCAATATGACAGATACTATTATTCATTTCGGTGCTGCACAGAATGTTTATAATGCATCACTTAATGCGGGTGCCAAGGTTATCCAGAATTCATTGCTTGATTTTATTTCTTAAATTAAGGAGAGTGTTATGAAAGTTAACTCCAGAGTATTCGGCGAGATTGATATAGATGATGAAAAGATAATCAATTTCAACGAAGGGATAATGGGCTTCGAGGATATGAAGAACTGGACCCTTATTTTCGACACGACAAGGGAAGAAAAAAAGAATGCGATTTCATGGCTTCAGTGTTTGGATGATCCGGAACTCGCACTTCCGGTTATAAATCCTTTTTTATTAACAGATACCTACAATCCTACAGTGGAAGATGAACTTATGAAGCCATTGGGGGATTTTGAAGATGAAGATCTCCTTATACTTCTTGCTCTTTCGGTTCCTGCCGGAAGACCTGAGGATACGACAGCCAATTTTAAGGCTCCGTTTATCATCAATCCTAACAACAGGGCTGGTATTCAGATTGTTGTAAATAACGATGATTACGAGATCAGAACGAATGTTCGCGAAGCAGTAGAGAAGATGAAAGCAAAGAAGGAATAAGACTGAAGGGAGGGGGAATTTATGCTTGCATTATCAAGAAAAACAAACGAAAGCATTATGTTTGGAAATGACATAGAAATCACCATCCTTGAGGTTAAGGGTGATCAGGTTAAAATAGGGATAAAGGCACCGAGAAATGTGCCGGTTTATAGAAAAGAGTTATATACACAGATTCAGACAGCAAATAAAGAGGCAGCCAAGACTGTTTCTAAAGATGAGCTTAACGTATTGAACAACCTGTTAAATTAATGGATGATTCTGCCGATATAAAGTGATAGAAGGAACTATATGCTTGCTGCGGCAGTCAACAAGCAGGTATTTTAAAGTGGGTTTGTACAGGGAGGTACACTTATGGATGTGAATTTATTTCATGGCGGTTCTGCCGGGGCAAGACTTGTGGATGGTACCAGAAATTATCAGATGGATATGGGCAATATGACGGTGACGGAAACGGCCCAACCAACTAATAAGCCTAAGACTGCTGAGAATGAAAAGGATGAGGATAAACAGCAGGGATGGACAGACGAAGAACTCGAAAAACGTCTTGAAAATGCTGTTACTCAGGCTAATGATAAAGTTAAGCATACAGGTTTGCGTCAATGCGAATTTGCCTACAATAAAGAGGCAAAGCGTATTTCCATAAAGGTATATGATGCAAGAACCAAGGAGGTCATCAGAGAGATTCCTCCGGAAAAGACACTTGAAATGATAGAAAGACTATTTGACCTTGAGGGTATCATGGTTGATGAGAAAAGATAAGGAGGTAAGCTTATGCCTATTAGAATGTCGGGTATGGTATCTGGTCTTGATACTGAATCTATCGTAAAGGAACTCGTTAAAGTACAGCAGGGCAGACTTGATAAGATAAAGAATAAGCAGACAAAGCTTGATTGGAAAACGGAAAAGTGGCAGGATCTTAATAAAAAGATTACTAACTTTTTTAAAGACAGCCTCACTGATATGAGGTTTGAGTCAAGTTATAACACCAAAAGTGCGACCATTACCAATTCCTCAATAGGAACAGTAAAGGCACTCACCGGTGCTGTAATGGGTAATCATTCACTTGTTGTCAGTCAGCTTGCTACTACCCAGAGCTGGACTTCGGAAAAAATTAAGGCAGCTGATGGTTCGGCAGCTACAAAAGAGACCAAGTTGAAGGATCTCGTTGATAAAAATGGAAGCAATGCTTTAAGCGGAATAACAAGCGGAGAGCTTACATTAAATGTTGGCGGTGTAGATCACACTATAGTTATAGATAAAGATAATACAACTCTTGGTGGATTGCTTGACCAGTTTAAGAATGCTGGTATCAACGCAAACTACGATGCATCACAGGGCAGGATTTATCTTGCTTCAAAGGGTGAAGGCGCAGATAATGGCTTTACTCTTACAGCGGCTAATGCAGAAAATAATGTTATAGGAACACTTTTAAAGTCAGGTCATGTAGAAGATGCTAAGAACGCAAAGTTTTCGCTTGATGGTGTGAATTATGAGACTGCTACAAATTCAAATACAATTAATGGTTTGAAAATTGACCTAACAGGGGTTTCTGAAAAGGATATAAATGATGAGTATAAGCCAACTACTATCAGAGTACAGAGCAACACTGATGAAGTGTACAAGAAGATAAAGGATTTCATAAAGTCCTACAATGAACTTCTTGAGGAAATGAATACGCTCTATAACGCTGATGCGGCAAAGGGATACGAACCTCTTACTTCTGAGCAGAAGGATGAGATGAGTGATGACGAGATAGAAAAATGGGAGAATAAGATAAAAGATTCTCTTTTAAGAAGGGATGAATATCTTGATAACGTTATTTCGTCAATGCGTGAGAGTATAATCGGTGTTCATGCAAAAGGTTCAGATGGCAGGGAAACAAGCGAATATATTTCACTTGGAAATTATGGTATCGGCACAAAGAATTACCTTGAAAAGGGTAAACTTCACATCGATGGTGATAAGGATGACGATGTAACCAGCGGTGAACCTGATAAACTTAGGGCTGCTCTTGAAAGTGACCCTGACAAGGTTGCTAAGGATTTCTCAACGATTTTTGGCAAGATGTACAGTGCCATGAACGCAATTCTCAATGATAGTAACGATTACAAGAGTTCGCAGAAATTTTATAATGATAAGCAGTTAAAAGATCAGAAGACTAATTACGAAAAAGAATACAGTGATATGGAAAAGAAGATCGCCAGTCTTGAAGACAGATACTATAAGCAGTTTACTAGAATGGAAACCATGATGCAGAAGCTTCAGGATTCTACAGGAAATATACAGGGACTTACAGGCGGCATGTAATCGTATAGTGTTTTTTGCTTATTGCTTATACAATAAGCTGATAACAGCAAGGAGAAATTAGTCATGATGAATGCAGCACAGCTTTATGGAAAAACAGCAGTAACAACAGCATCACCAGAGGATCTTACTTTGATGCTATACAACGGAGCTATCAAATTTTGCAATTTTGCTCTTGCAGCAATGGAAAAGAAGGATATTCCTACTGCTGGCACCAATATAATGAAAGCGGAAAAGATAATAAGTGAACTTCAGAATACTTTAAATGACGCTTATCCGGTTTCAAAGGATTTCGACGTGATTTATAACGCTATAATGAGAAATCTTATTGATGCTAATGTCAGCAAGAAGCCTGAACCGCTCAATGCGGCATTAAAGGATATAAGAGATATCAGAGATATCTGGGTTCAGCTCATGAAAGCAAAGAAGGGATGAGCATGGAGATAGATGATTACCTTGACAGTATGAGCATCTCGCTTGACCGTAAAATTGATACGCTTCAAAAGATACTTGATCATACAAAGGCAGAAGAAGAGCTTCTAAAGACTCCTGATTTTGACTTGGATAAGTTTTCATACCACATGGATGAAAAGGATCAGCTTATCGACCTTGTTAATATCCTTGATGATGGCTTTGACAAGACTTATGTGTTGGTCAAAGATGCAGTGAAGGCAAGACCGGGTCTTTATGCAGAAAGAGTAAAGCATCTTCAGGAACAGATAAGGACTCTCACAGATATCGGAACCAAAATAGAGGTTCTTGAGAGAAGGAATATGCCTCTTGTAGATAAGACTATTCGCGAAAAGAAGCAAAGAATAAAGAAATATAACGTCAGCCAGAAAGCTGTAGCTACATATTATAAGCAGGTATCGGGAAATATTGTGAATCGTCCGAAACTGATGGATGATAAAAACTAATAGAAAAGGTAACAGGAATTACTCCTGTTACCTTTTTTATTATAAATCTATCAGTTGCCATCTGACTCGTCTGAGTCCGATTTTTTATCTTCTGCGGTATCATTTGCTGTGGAAGCACCTTCACAGTCTTCACTATCTTCTGACTTTTTCCATTCCTCAAATTTTTCTTTTGATGCGTGGACGACATCTTCCAAAGTCTCTTTTGCAGCTCTGTCAGCCTCGTTAAGCTTTTCTCTTAACTTCTCGCGGTCTTCCTTTGTCATGCTATCTACAGCATCAGCAATGTCATCAAAATGCCTCTTAGCCTCGGAATTTTTAATATCATCCTTTACCTTTTTTGCATATTCTTTGCTGTCATTGATAAATTTGTTGCTGTTTGCTACTTCCTCCCCTTTTTTAGCAAGTGAATCTATAGCTTTGCCTGCATTTTCAACAGCAAAAGCAGTAAGACCTACACCCGCCATGAACGCTTTTTTAATTCCCTCTTCTAAACTCATATAAACCTCCAATTCTTTTGTGCTTTAAAGCTGATTTGGTTTAATGAGCATTATACCACTTTTTACTCCTGTTTTGAATACCTTTATATGGAATGACAGGGCAAAATAAATGATTAGAAATGTTTAAGAAATAATTCCAAAGCGTGTACAGATGTGATATAATTACTTAGGTGCAATTGCGTATTCTATTAAGGACATTGGGTGGTTTATGGAGAAAGCAAACAACGGCAATGAACTTCCGGTTATCTTTTTGACGAGTAGCTTCATGAATTATGAAACTGATGAAAAAAAGATTCCAGAGCCAATTGAAGAAAATTATGGCTTTTTTGAAAAATTAAAAGATTTCTGGAAGGAAAATTCCAGAATACTTTTTTGGGCGGCAAATCCTGAAGAAATAGAATACAACGATTATAGAGCAATGGCTGTTTGTGGAGTTCTTAAGAAAGCGGGATTGTCTGTAGGCAGTATTACTGTCTGCGATCGCAGAAATGCAAGATGTTTAGATTATTTTTTAAGTGAATGTGATGTACTCTACCTTGCGGGAGGACATGGTCCATCTGCAAATAGATTCATGGAAAAAAACGGTTTGAGGGCTAAGATAGCTGCCTTTAAAGGAGTAATAATAGGCTTATCGGCCGGAAGTGTAAATGCGGCTGCCAATGTCTATATGTTTCCGGAATTAGCAGGTGAAGCAGAGGATACAGAATTTCAAAAAAAGTACAGGGGTCTTGGACTTACAGATCTGAACATCATTCCTCATGCAGAGTATGAGCGTATTGCAGAGATTGATGGCAAAAGCATATATAATGAGTATCTTCTGCAAGACAGTTATGAGCAGACATTTTATCTGGTTAATGATGGAAGCTATTTTTTAATACATAACGGCATTACCTCTTTTTACGGAAAAGGCTTCTTGCTTAAAAACGGGGAGGAAACTCCACTTGAATCAGGAGTTACAGTTCCTTTAAAGAAAAAATATAAAACATCATATCTCAATGCCTGTGAGATAAAAAAAGGTGAGATATGGAAGACACTGATGTCTGATATATATGAAGTCGTGGCTACATTAGACTGCGACGGAAGCATAAATTTTGTATATCTGTCAAAGAAATTTCTTGATATAGGCATTACACCGGAAAGAGTAAAGAGCCTTGACCATTTTACGAATATTTATGTCAGTAAATTTGTATCAGATGATGAAAAACAGGCGATGGCTGCAGAAGCGGGCATCGAGGTGATAAAACAGAGTATAGAAAGAGACGGTGAATATACCAGATCGTGCCATTTCAACCTGCGTGGCGGAACGAAAACTTATATAGTAAAGTCGAGGATGCTTGGAAACGAGAGCGATAAATATTATTTTGAAATGTATAATATTTCTGCCGAGCTTAACCATGATTGGATGACGGATGAATATGCGGCTACGGGCTTTATGGATAAGGCGTCAGAGCTTCTTATGAAGCTTCCGAAGGATAAGAAGTATTCGCTTATTTATACAAATGTTCGAGGATTTAGGGCTATCAATGATATCTTTGGAGAGCAGAGCGGTGATATTGCTATTTTTCAGATCAGGGATGCGATAAGAAAGTATCTTAACCCGATCATTTTAGGAAGGCTTGAAGCCGACCACTATGTGCTCATAGCTGAAGATGATAAGATTACGGATGAAGCTATGACAAGACTCAGCCACAGGATGTTTACAAAGGGGTCAAAGGATTATCATTTTGATCTGTGTATGGGTATAGTTCCTATAGAGGACAGAACTGAGTCAATACGTCTTTTGATAGACAGGGCAGTGCTTGTTGAAAAGAAAATATCCGGCAATGGCGGAAGAACTTTTGCAAGGTATGACTCAAATCTGCAGATTAACTATATAATGGATAGGATGCTTTCCTCGGACATGGATATTTCTCTTGAAAATGGAGAATTTAAGGTATATTACCAGCCTGTGGTAAATGCAAAGTCTAAAAAGATAGTAAGTGCAGAGGCACTTATAAGGTGGCAGCATCACAATCTTGGCATGGTGGGACCGGGCAGATTCATACCGCTCTTTGAGGAAACCGGACAGATTTCTGCCATTGACCGTTTTATAGCCTCGCATGTGCTTGAATTTAATAAAAAAAGAGATATAACAGGCAGAAAAATAGTGCCTTGTGCAGTAAATCTTTCACGTATTGATTTTTATGACAGCAGGCTTCTTTATGATATACTTGCTTATATCTATAATGACAAGAATACAGAGAGGTATATCAAATTTGAAGTTACTGAATCAGCTTATGCTGTTATGGAAAGTTCGGCTCTTGAATTTTTAAATGCGCTTCATTCGAAAAATATTCAGATTCTTTTGGATGATTTTGGAAGTGGAATGTCGTCTCTTTCAACACTTGAAAGCTTTAATTTTAATATCGTAAAGCTGGATATGGGCTTTATCAGAAAGATAAATATAAGCAAAAAGGCAGAGGCGATAATAAAGTCTACTATCAGAATGAGTCATTCTTTAGGAAGCAAGGTTGTTGCTGAAGGTGTGGAGGATGAAAGCCAGTATCAGTTCTTAAAGGATGCCGGCTGTGATATGATACAGGGGTATTATTTTTATAAACCTATGCCGGAAGAAGAATTTGTAAAACTTCTGAATGAACAGCAAAAGAGGTGAACCACCTAAGGTGGTTCACCTCTTTAACAGTGAGAAATTTATAGTAAGCGAAGAAAATAATTGCGGATAGAGCCTGCTCTATCCAGCAATATTTCTGAGCGACGTTTATCGTAAACGAAATTATTTATTTCGTTTACGATATATTTGCGCATTATTATGGATACCCCGTGCATTTTATAAGCGCTTTCAGCGTTGCACGGGGCTACGAGACATTGCTTTGCAATGTCTCAGGTTAAACCATATACTTGTTATAGTAGTCCTCGTAGAGTTTCTTATTCTCAGGGTCTTTTCTAAGCTTGATATCATGCATGTACTTGGCAGAATTTGTATTTTCACTTGAAGTTCTTAAAACAATAGCCGCAATGTTCATGCTGTGATCTGCTATTCTTTCGCATGAGTAGAGGATGTCATTAAATACGAACCCCTGAGTTGCTGTACAGGTGCCATCGGCAAGCCTCTGTATATGAGAGTCGCGGAAAGTGTTGCACATAAATCTGATGACGCTCTGAAGTGGTTCGATGGTTCTTGCAACTTCTATATTGCCGCTTTCATAAGCCTCGATAGTATTGGAATAGCTTTCTCTGCAGGCACTTAAAAGGTGGTTGAGCTCAAGTTGTGCATCATGTGAGAAAGAAATATTCTTTTCAGCCATTTCATTTGAAGACTTTGACATATATGAGGCATGATCGGCAAGGCGCTCAAATTCTCCGATACCCTGAAGGATTCTGGTTGCCTTCATCTTATCTTCTTCAGAAAGATGCTGGGTAGTTGTGAGCTTTAAGAGATAGGCACCGATATGATCTTCATATCCATCGATCTTTTTCTCATTTTTCTGAACAGACTCAAATTTATCTTTGTCATACCCATTCATCAACATACCTGTTGCATCTTCAAGGTTATTTTTAGCCTTGTAGATCATCTTGTCCATGGAGTTGTGCACTTCGGCAAGAGCGATACCAGGGGTGACCATGAGTCGTTCGTCGAGGAAAAGTTCCTGTTCTTCTTCTGTGTCAGGGAATATCTTGTAGGCAAGCTTTACAAAAAGCCCCTGGAACCAGAAAAGAACCGCTGTATTTATCAAGTTAAAGATGGTATGGAAGATGGCTATGTTGAATGTTGTTGCCGGATGGTTAAGGAATTCAAAATGAATAAACATATTGAGTCCGTAGAAAACAACAAGCCAAAGCACAGTTCCCACAACCTTTATGGCAACATGGACAGCGGCAACTCTTTTGGCTTTTCTGTTGACACCGAAAGCTGAAAGAATAGCTGTCATACATGTACCTATATTTGCACCCATGATAATAGGAACAGCCATACCGAAAGAAATCTGTCCTGTCATTGAAAGACCTTGCAGGATACCGATAGTAGCCGCAGAACCCTGAATGATACCGGTGAGTACAGTACCGATAAGCACACCGATGAGAGGATTATTGAAAATAGTCATCATTTCGGCAAACTGTGGCATATCTGCAAGAGGTGCCATAGAATTGCTCATCATGGTCATACCGGTCATAAGGATGGCAAAGCCTAATCCCATGGTACCAAGGTCTCTTTGTTTCTGGGTCTTTTCACTCATGAAAAGGAGAAGACCTATAAAGGCAAAGATCATTGAGAAATTTGCCGGCTTTAAAAGTTCAAGAAAAATATTGCCGTTTCCTTTGATACCTGTAAGTGAGAGAATCCATGCAGTAAGAGTAGTGCCGACATCGGCACCGAAAATAACACTTACAGTCTGAGCAAGATTCATAATGCCTGAATTGACAAAACCTACAAGCATGACTGTGGTGGCAGAAGAGGACTGGATAGCAATAGTGATTATCGCACCAGCAAGAAACCCTTTGAGAGGGTTGTCTGTGACTTTCTTCAGAAGCTTTTCAAGCTTTCCGCCTGCCATCTTCTCAAGAGAAGAACTGAGGAGGTTCATACCGAACATGAAGAAAGCAAGTCCACCTAAGAGCGTGAAAATTGAAAAAATAGACACTGTGAGGTCTCCTTTATTGTAGTGCGGCGTAACGCCGACGGGTTTAGGGTATTTCTACATGTTGAAATACCCATACACCCCTATTATACAGTAAAAGAAAGAGTAAAAAAAGTATGATTTTGCAAAAAAAGATACAGAAAATAACCCTTTTATCACTTGAATTTTACGTTATTTTTACCAATACCGGAATTTTCGAAAAAGAAGCTTCCATGTCCTTTGTATGCTTTACAGGCGATTTTACAGTCTTTTATCAGCCGCCGAGCTCTATCATTTTATTTATAGGAGTAAGAGCTTCTGTGGCAACCTCTTTGGAAAGTATTATTTCTTCTCCGCCGTATCCAAGAAGTATGTTGTATATATCGGAAAGAGTAGTTACTTTCATGTTATGGCAGACAAGACCGGTGCTTACAAGGTAAAAGCGCTTATCAGGGCAGTCAGCTTGAAGGTGCTCTACTATAGCCTGTTCTGTGCCTATGATAAATTCCTTATCGGAACTTTCCTTTGCATATTTCATGATACCGGTCGTGCTTCCTGCGTAGTCAGCCATAGCAGTTATTTCAGGTAGAGCTTCAGGGTGCACAAGGAATTTTGCATCGGGATGAGCCTTCTTTGCAGCAAGAATTTCTTCCTTGCGTATTCTCATGTGTGTAGGGCAGCCCCCCTTAAAAAATTTGAAGGTCTTATCCGGACACTGCTTTTCAACCCAACGGCCAAGATTGCAGTCCGGTACAAAGAGAATTTTATCATTTTTTATGCCCTTAACGATCTTTACTGCAGAAGAAGAGGTTACGACTACATCTACCGCGCGTTTGGTATCTGCAGTAGAGTTGACATAGCAGACTACAGTATAGTCAGGGTTTTCTTCTCTTAGTTTTTCTATGGTCTCACGGTTTATCTGGTCTGCCATAGGGCATCCTGCCATGGGATTTGACAAAAAGACATGCTTATCAGGGTTTAAAAGCTTTACTGTTTCAGCCATAAAACGGACACCGGCCATGATGACATTTTTAGCTGTGGTCTTTTTTGCCGCTACGGAAAGACCATAGGAATCACCTGTAAGATCTGCAATTTCAAGAATTTCCTGCCCTTGATAGGCGTGAGCAAGTATGCAGAAATCCTTTTCTCTCTTTAGTTCAATAATTTTATCCTGTAATTCGCGGGTAGTCATATCTTATACCTCTTATCTCTCTCTAAATATTTTGATTCGAAATCATTTTATGACAACTATAGCACCTGACAAGACAGATGTAAAGAAAAATATTTACAACTGTCTTGTCAGTAAAGAAAATTTGTGCTATGATACAAGAGTCAAAAGTCCAAATTACGCGCTTGCTGCGTATCAAGAAATCATTGAATAGACGGATAAAGTTTCGGATAACAATGGTGCTTTACAAAGCTATAAGGAGGGAAAGTAAAATGCTTAATACTGATGTTTTGATTGCCGGATGCGGCTGTTCTGGTCTTTATGCTGCGCTTAATCTTCCAAGAGATAAAAAGATACTCATGATAACTAAAAAGGACGTTGAAAGCAATGATTCTATGCTTGCCCAGGGCGGTATCTGTATGCTCAAGAATGATGCCGACTATGACAGTTATTTTGAAGATACAATGAAGGCCGGTCATTATGAAAATGACAAGAAGTCTGTTGAGATAATGATAAGATCTTCTCAAGATGTAATAAAGGATCTTGTAAATGTAGGTGTACGCTTTGCAAAGAACTCTGATGGCTCTTTTGCCTTTACAAGAGAGGGAGCTCATTCACATCATAGGATTCTTTACCATGAGGATATCACAGGTAAGGAAATAACCACCCACCTCCTTGAAGCTGTTAAAAAGCTTTCAAATGTTACGATCATGGAGTACACTTCTATAATTGATGTCATAACAGATGATAAGGGAAACTGTACAGGTTCAGTTATAAGACTTGCCGACGGAAGGCTTGAAAAGGTAAAGAGTCAGGTTACTATCCTTGCTACAGGCGGAATAGGCGGGCTTTTTGACCACTCAACCAATTTCAACCATCTTACAGGTGACGGACTTGCAATTTCCTTAAAGCATGGTGTTGCACTTAAGGATGTAGACTATATCCAGATCCATCCGACTACTTTCTTTTCAAAGGATAAGGAGGAGAGAGCCTTTCTTATTTCTGAGTCTGTCCGCGGCGAGGGCGCAAAGCTTCTTAATAAGAAAGAAGAGCGTTTTACAAATGAGCTTCTTCCAAGGGATCTTCTTACAGGCGAGATAAGAAAGCAGATGAAGAAGGACGGCACCGATTACGTCTGGGAGGATATGAGACCTATCCCTTCAGAAGAGTTGGAAAATCATTTTCCAAATATAGTGGAGCATTGCAGAGAAAAGGGCTATGAACCTGCAAAGGAGCCAATACCAGTTTGCCCTGCCCAGCACTACTTTATGGGCGGAATCAAGGTTGATTATGACAGTATGACTACTATGAGCGAGCTGTATGCTGTTGGTGAGACTGCCTGCAATGGTGTGCATGGAAAGAATCGTCTGGCAAGCAATTCTCTTCTTGAAAGCCTTGTATTTGCAAAGAGAGCGGCAAAGAAGATTACAGGTGATATGGCTGAAGGAAAGATAGAAAAAGACACAACTTCTTCAGTCGAAAATGCTGATCTGTCATCTTATGCGGATGAAGAGACTCTTACGGCCATGTATAAGGATATGGTCTTAAATGAAATAGAAACTGAAAAAAGCGCAAGAAGCGCTGCCGGAAAGGAAGCGGTATGAACGACATAACAATGCAGCTTGTTGCTGATAAGTATATAAAAATGGCACTTGAAGAAGACATTACAAGTGAAGATGTAAGTACAAATGCAGTGATGAAAGAAAGAGTGCAGGGGAGGGTTGACCTTATCTGCAAGGAAGACGGAATTATCTGCGGACTTAATGTATTTGCAAGAGTATTTACAATGCTCGATCCTTCTACCAAGGTGGATTTCAACGTAAGTGATGGCGAAAGCGTAAAGAAAGGGGATCTTTTAGGCTATGTAACAGGTGATATAAGAGTTCTTCTTTCGGGAGAGAGAACTGCGCTAAATTACCTTCAGAGAATGAGTGGCATTGCTACGATAACAAAGAAGACAGCTGAGCTTTTAAAGGAAACCAGTATAACTCTGCTTGATACAAGAAAGACCACGCCATGTATGCGTGTATTTGAAAAATACGCTGTAGCTGTAGGCGGAGGAAGAAACCACAGATACAACCTTTCCGACGGAGTCCTCTTGAAGGACAACCATATCGGGGCAGCCGGCGGAGTGAAGGAGGCCATAAAGGCAGCCAAGGCCTATGCACCGTTTGTAAGAAAGGTTGAAATAGAGACAGAGACCCTTGAACAGGTTAAAGAAGCAATGGAAGCCGGTGCTGATATCATAATGCTTGATAACATGGACCATGACACCATGAAGGAGGCATGTAAGATCATTGACGGAAGGGCAGAGATCGAAGTTTCTGGAAATGTTACCAAAGAAAATATTGAAAAGATGAAGGATCTTCCTGTGGATTATGTATCCAGCGGAGCACTGACACATTCCGCTCCTATCCTGGATCTTTCATTAAAAAACCTTAGAAGACTGGTGTGATTTAAATGAAAAGTGAAGAGAGACGAGAAAGGCTGATAAAGATCCTGAGTGATGCAAGTGATCCGGTGGCGGGCTGCAATCTTGCAGACATGCTTAAAGTGAGCCGTCAGATCATTGTGCAGGATATAGCGCTCCTAAGGGCAGAAGGATATCAGATCTTTTCAACTAATCGAGGATACTTTTTACAGGATGTGCATGAACTTTCAAGAGTTTTTAAAGTGCATCATTTTGACGACAGGATAGAGGATGAACTGAGTCTTATAGTAGACTTTGGCGGAAGAGTAGACGATGTATTTGTTTATCACAAGATTTACGGGGTGGTAAAGGTAAATCTCAATATAAAATGCCGCCTTGATATAAAAAATTATATGGATGCCATAAAGGATGGCAAGTCAAAGCCGTTGCTTGAAATAACAAGTGGCTACCATTACCACACTGTTCATGCCGAATCGGTCGAAAATCTGGATATCATTCAGGAACATCTTGCCCAAGAAGGTCTGCTTGCAAAGTTGACCGATTATGAACCAGTAGATTTCTGGTCTTAATAGAGATTTGACAAAAAAGTCGTATTGCAGTGCAGTACGACTTTTTATAGTGGTTGACAATTCTTGCTTATAGAAGTATATTAGAACAAGTATAGTCACAGAGTTAGTATAAACTAACTCATTTTTTTCTAAAATCAGAGGTTGAAAATGTTATTTAATAAGTTAGGTCGTAATGATTCTTGCTGGTGTGGCAGCGGCAAAAAGTATAAATTCTGCCATGAAGAATTTGATAAGAAGGTTATGGCTGCAAAGCTTACAGGCCACAAAGTACCTACTCATAAGATGATAAAGACACCTGAGCAGATAGATGGTATCCGTGAGGCGGGTAAGGTAAACAATGCAGTTTTAGACGAGGTCGCAGCAAGGATAAAGCCTGGCATGACTACTCTTGAGATTGACAATATTGTAGCCGAGACCACAAAGAAACTTGGTGGAATATGTGCACCTCTTAACTATGAAGGCTTTCCAAAGAGTGTCTGCACTTCTTTAAATGATCAGGTCTGCCACGGTATTCCTTCAGAAGAGGATGTTCTTGAAGAAGGCGATATAGTCAATGTAGACTGCACCACGATTTACAAGGGTTTTTATGCGGATGCCTCCCGTATGTTTATGATGGGAGAGGTAGACGAGGATGACCGCCATCTTGTTGAAATAGCACATGAAGCTGTAAAGGTCGGTATCGAGGCTACGAAGCCTTGGGGATACCTTGGAGATATAGGACAGGTGGTAAGTGACCTTGCAAAGGCAAACGGTTATTCGGTAGTACGTGAGATAGGCGGTCATGGAGTTGGAATTGATTTCCATGAAGACCCATGGGTAAGTTATGTGACTAAAAAAGGAACAGATTACCTTCTTGCACCGGGCATGGTATTTACTATAGAGCCTATGATAAATGCAGGCGAGCCGGATGTTTTCGTTGATGATGAAAATGACTGGACAGTATATACCGAGGATGGAAGTTACTCTGCCCAGTGGGAGGTTACTATAGCAGTTACAGAGAACGGTAACGAGATACTTGCATGGTAAGGATTGTAATATGAAGAAAAGCATTTTTGTAAGGGCGATGAGCCTTGTTACAGCTGTGACTGTTGTGCTTGCATCAAGCTCTATAAGGGTTTTCGCGGTTGAAAATGAGACAAATGTCACAGAAACCGTTGTTACCGACCCTTATGGCAACGTTGTAAATACAAATACAGGTGAAAATGTTGTGAGCAGCCCTGCCATCACCGGAGAGACCATGCCTTCAGGCGATGGAACTGTAAGTTCCGGCAGTGCTGTTACAAGCGGCGGCGCCGTGATAAGCCCTTCGGGAGTTGTATCTGAACCTTCTGTTGTTACAGAACCTAAGCCTGAAACGGAAAATGAAGAGGATATAGAGGAAACAGAAGAGGAATACGACGAAGACTCGGATGAAGATTTGGATGACGACTCCGAAAAAGATGATGAAGATGATGACCAAAATGGTAAAAAGAAACAAAAGCCAGCTGTAAAAAATGGTCAGAAGTTTTCATACAGAGGTCTTAAATATAAGATAATAAACGCTAAAAGCCGTACTGTCTCTGTAACAGGTGTTTCTGATAAAAGAGCTAATATCGTGATAGTGCCGGGGACAGTGAGATATAAAAATAAAAACTACAAGGTGACAGAAATAGGCAGCAAAGCATTTCAGAAATGCACTGTTTTAAAGAAAGTCATTGTGGGCATAAATATCGCAAAGATTGGCAAACAGGCATTCTACAAGGATAGCAGATTGAAATACATAACTGTCTGGACCAACCGTCTTAAAACAGTTGAAAGCAATGCCCTTCTTGGCACAAACAAAAATTTAAAGATAAAAGTATATAAGAAGAATTATACAAAATATTCAAATCTGTTTAAAAATAAAGGACTTATTACAGCAAAAGTAATATATTAAGAAATTATTTTTGAAAGGATAAAGACTTAAAAAGCGCAACAGCTGCGGGATTCAGAGGGTTTACTATTGCTCTCGTTCCCGCAGCTGTTGACTTTTGTGGGGACTATTGTTATAATATCGTCTCGTAAGCTTAACAATTACGTAATAAATGTAATAGGAATGTAATAAGACAACTCGTTAAAAATGAAAAACGAGCCTAAGCTTAAGGAGTGATATTATTGAAGAAATTTAAAGCTTTTTTAATACCATTGATTCTTTTTCTTGGCATTGTTACTGTGTCGTTGGCAGCAGTAACAGCGAAAGCTTCCGATGACTATGAAGAAGGAAGCAACGAAACAAATGAACTGCCTGAATCAGCGGCTCTTTTACTTGCCACTTATGACCTTGATAGGTCTGTTAATGCCGACATTGCAAAAAAACATGAAGAAGCCGAAGAAAAGGCAAAAAAAGAGGCAGACAGGAAACGTGCGATAGAGGAAAAGAAGCAGTGGGAGGCGAGTCATGTCAGAGCACCGGGATATGATACGGTGATAACGATGACTGAGTATGAGTATCTGTGCAGGCTTGTGCAGGCTGAATCGGGCAATATGGATGAGATGAGCCGCAGGTATGTGGCAAGTTCTATTATGAATAGACTTATCGATGCCAATTTTCCAAATGACCTTGTTTCAATAGTTACACAAAACAATGGCAGGACATGGCAGTATTCGCCGGTTGCGCCCGGTGGCACTTACTGGACTTGTTCTGTAAGTGATGCTACAAGGAGCTCTGTGGAGCATGTATTACAGAACGGTGATATTGCAAACGGAGCAACTTATTTTGTTGCCAAGGCTGCTACGACCGGAGCCAAGGCGGCATGGTTTGACAATAATCTTACACATATCTTTTATCATGCAGGTCATGACTATTATAAGGAATGATGGCATGTATGATATCGTAAACGAAATAAATAATTTCGTTTACGATAAACGTCGCCGAGAATTATTGCCAGATAGAGCAAGCTCTATCCGCATTATTATCTTCGCTTACTATAAGTTTTGACAGAATTTTTGATATCTCTGTCATAAATTTCATTAAGGACTATAGTTTTTAAGTTCAGCAAGCTTGAAAAAGTATCAGAAAAACCAGTATCTATGCGGATTGTACGCCTGTAAGTACAAAAGGTTACAATTTGTTCACAAATCGGTCATTCAGTGTACACAATTCACATTTATACTGTAACTATCAAATGAAGGAAACGAATGATTCCTTAACAACATTTGATAAATGTCCCGGAGGTACAAAGGGACAAGGATAGATAATTCCTCATTTTTGATATACTTTTTTTCATTTGCTGACTGTCCGGTTCCCTGCCGGGCAGTAAACTCCTCTCTTTAAAGGTCATACTGATACGTATGACTATATACAACAAAAAAGACGCCGCGAGGCGTCTTTTTGTTGTATAAGAAATTTTTCTGGAATTTATCAAAACGTTCCTTTATGACGCAGGTCTTTGTCCTTTTCTTTTGCAGTATAATAATACTTTCGGTTATACCTTATATTCATATTTTAAATTTGTATTCTATGGGAGTGTAGGCTATAATGTTATGATACAAGGGTTATAAAGTCCAAATCGTGTGCGTATACAATGATTTGAGAGTTTATGATGTAAACACAGTTTTTATGTGATAAAGGAGATCATCATGGCAGATCAGGTATTATATTCTTCAACAAGAGGGGGATCGGATAAGATCACAGCTTCAAAGGCAATTCTTTCAGGACTTGCACCGGATGGAGGCCTTTTTGTTCCGGACCATTTTCCAAAGCTTGATAAGACGATTGAAGAACTTTGTGACATGGACTACAAAGAGATAGCATATAATGTCATGAAACTTTTTCTTACAGATTATACAGAAGCAGAACTTAGAGACTGTATTGCAAAGGCATATGGTTCGAATTTTGACGATGAATCAATAGTCCCGCTTACAAGTGCAGGCCCGCTTACCTTCCTTGAACTCTATCATGGACCAACTATTGCTTTTAAGGATATGGCACTTCAGATACTTCCGCATCTTCTTACAACTGCGGCAAAGAAAAATGGTGTGGAGGATAAGATCGTAATTCTTACTGCAACAAGCGGTGACACAGGCAAGGCTGCACTTGCAGGATTTGCAGACGTTCCCGGAACGGGAATAATAGTATTTTATCCGAAGGGCGGAGTTTCTTATTTTCAGGAACGTCAGATGGTCACACAGAAGGGCGACAATACAGAAGTCGTTTCGATAGACGGCAATTTTGATGATGCCCAGACCGGCGTAAAGAAACTTTTTGGAGATGAGGAGCTTAAAAAGGCGCTTGCGGCAAAGAAGATCCGCTTCTCCTCTGCAAATTCAATAAATATCGGTCGTCTTGTGCCTCAGATAGTTTACTATGTCTGGGGATATACAAGGATGGTGAAGGAAGAGGGCATAAAGTCGGGAGAAACTCTTGATGTATGCGTGCCTACAGGCAATTTTGGAAATATACTTGCGGCATTTTACGCAAAGCAGATTGGTCTTCCTGTAGGAAAGCTTATATGTGCATCCAATACCAATAAGGTACTTTACGATTTTTTTGAAACCGGATCTTATGATAAGAACAGAGAATTTACCCTTACGATAAGTCCAAGCATGGATATTCTTGTATCAAGCAATCTTGAAAGGCTTATTTACCTTATTGCAGGGAATGATGCCAACAAGTGCGCTGAGCTTATGAAGAAATTAAGAGAGTCCGGCAGGTATACCATTTCAACCGAAATGAAGGAAAAGCTCGCCGATTTCAGAGGTGGCTTTGCAACAGAAGAGGATACCCTTAAGGCAATACACGACACCTATAATAAATATGGTTATCTTATAGATACGCATACGGCTGTTGCGGCAAGTGTTGCAGGTAAGTATGCAGGTGAAAATGAAGGAAGACCTGTTTTAGTTGCCAGTACAGCAAGTCCGTATAAGTTTGCAGCAAGCGTTGTAAAGGGGGTAAGCGGAGAAGCTCCTAAGACAGGGGCAGAGGATACCCCTGAGTATGAATGGAGCCTTGTGAAGAAGATAGAGGAACTTTTCGGACGCGAGATACCAAATGCTGTTCTTGATGTGAAAGACGCACCTGTAAGACATGATATGCATTGCAGTGCGGCAGATATGAAGAAAACAGTTGAAAAGATCCTCGGTCTGTGATGTTTCTACACAGGCTGAAATATATCAGCGCAGGAAAACTGTGACATCGTTGATAGCGGTGCTCTGGTAAATTTCCCTGTAGGCTGTTTCACTTATGCCATCTATATAATTTGTTTCAAAATTTCTTTTGCAGCCGGCGGCAATAAGCGTGTCGGCTGCTTTATTGTATGCAATGGCAGCGGTGATCTCGTCCGGATACCTTCCGACTATGACAGTTCCTTTGATATGAATTTTTACTGTATATACAGGACCTTTTTTTGTTTCTTCAAAGAATACGCCTCGATAATGATTTATGACCTCGATATTTTCATAGCGGAGGTCGGTATCGTCACCATTTACAAAAATATAGTCTCTGCCGGCAACGGAGAAGCTGTGTATTCCGTAACGGGACATGATGGAGGTCTGCATTCCGAATTCTGCAACAAAAAGATGACCGCCTCTTGTACTTATCTTGTGGCTTGAATAATAGAAGAGGTCATCTCTTGAAAACTTTAAGCACCTGTCCGGAGAAAGCCAGTATTCAAAGTAGTCCTTTTTTAAATAGATAGGGTTGTGGCTGTATATTGCATTGTCGCGAAAATTTATAAGGCATACCCATTTTTCAAAAGGAAGGACAGTGCATATATCGTAGTCACTTATCTCCGGAAGATGACCTGTTACGCCAAGCATGATAGCGCCCGGAGGGAGCGCCCTGTCGGGAATAAGACCGCGCCTGCCAAGAGCGAGGGCGGCTTCTTTACGTGCGAGCAAGGCGGAGCTCTCATCAGGGTAGCTTCCAAGGCTTATGTGCTTTTTCTTATATGTAATATCGCTTTTCATCATTTCAACCTGTGTATGTATTGTGTAGGTTAATTTTAACACAAGTGAGGGTGGGGAGACAATAATAGCTGTATCGTCTTCGACGATACTTGGTCGTATTGCTAAAGCAACACGACAATCTTTGACATAGGAACATATTTTATATATAATAAACTATGTGTAACTGTTTATACATACAAAGTCAGATATATTTATTCAGAGGTGTAGCATGATATCTAATCAGATTCTTCAGAATACACTCGATGGGCTTAAAGGAATAACCAGAGTAGATTTCTCTGTTATGGACACCGAGGGGAAAGTAGTCGCATCAACTTTTGAGGATGCGGAAAAATATAGTGAAAGCGCCGAAGATTTCGCTGAATCTCAGGCGGAAAGTCAGGTCCTTTCAGGTGCTCAGTTCTTTAAAGTGTGTGGAGACGATCAGATTGAATATATACTTGTTGCCTGCGGGGACAGTGATGATGTGTTTACTATAGGTCGTATCGCAGCCTTTCAGGTTACCGGACTTCTTGCAGCCTACAAGGAACGTTATGACAAGGATAACTTTATAAAGAACCTTCTTCTTGATAATCTTCTTCTTGTTGATATTTACAACAGGGCAAAGAAACTGCACATAGAAGCCACGGCAAAGCGAGTAGTATTTGTTATCGAGACAAAGTACGAAAAAGATGTGAATGCCCTTGAAATCATGCGTGAGCTCTATTCAGCCAACGTAAATGATTTTATCACAGCAGTTGATGAAAAGAATATAATCCTTGTGAAGGAGCTTGGAGAAGAAGAGGGGTATCCTGAAATGGAGAAGGCCGCCCTTACTCTGCTTGACATGCTTAATGCAGAGGCCATGAGCAGTGTGCATATAGCTTATGGAACGATAGTTTCAGAGATAAAGGATGTGTCAAGGTCATTTAAGGAAGCCCGTATGGCGCTTGATGTAGGCAAGATATTCTACGAGGGTCAGAATATAGTAGGTTACAATAGCCTTGGTATAGGACGTCTTATCTATCAGCTTCCTATGCCTTTATGCAAGATGTTCATAAAGGAGATATTCGATGGAAAATCTCCTGACGATTTCGATGAAGAAACCCTTACTACTATCAACAAGTTTTTTGAGAATAGTCTTAATGTCTCGGAAACTTCAAGGCAGCTCTTTATCCACAGAAACACACTTGTTTACCGTCTTGACAAGCTTGAAAAGGCTACAAATCTTGATCTTAGAAAATTTGATGATGCCATTACATTTAAGATCGCACTTATGGTCGTTAAATATATGAAATATATGGAGAGTATTGAATTTTAATGGATGAAGCCAGAAAAAGGGCACTGGAGAGAAACAAGATAAAGTTCTCAAAAGGCCTGAATGGCATCGCAGCGGATGAGATGCCGGTCATAGTATTGCGACATGTAAGCAAAGATTACGAAAGCCGCAGCAATGGCGAGATGCATTCCTTAAGAGATGTGTCCCTGTCCATTTCAAAAGGTGAATTTGTATTTGTCATAGGTAATTCGGGCGCTGGCAAGTCTACGCTTTTAAGGCTTTTAATGAAGGAGATAGACACAACCTCCGGCGATATATATGTAAACAGCAAGAGGCTTGGGCGACTGCGCCGCAGTCAGGTTGCCAGATACCGCAGAGGGATCGGCATGGTCTTTCAGGACTTCAGGCTCTTAAAGGACAGGACTGTTTTTGAAAATGTTGCTTTCGCAGAAGAGGTTATCGGTGAAAGCAGGGATGTGATAAAGACAAAAGTTCCTGAAATGCTTGCACTTGTCGGTCTTACAGGCAAGGAAAAAGCGTATCCGAAGGAGCTTTCCGGCGGCGAGCAGCAGAGAGTGGCGCTTGCCAGAGCTCTTATAAATAATCCTGTCATACTTCTTGCGGATGAGCCTACAGGAAATCTTGATCCGAGAAATTCTATCGAGATCATGAATCTTTTAGAGCAGGTAAACCGTAGAGGAACAACAGTTGTAGTGGTCACTCACAATCAGGATATAGTAAATCAGATGCAGAAGAGAGTCATCACTATCGAAAGCGGCAGGATAATAAGCGATAAGAAAAAAGGTGGTTACAATGAATATCCGGACACTGGGCAGGAGTATTAAGGAAGGAGTCCGGGGGATAGCAAGAAACAGGATGTTTTCTCTTGCCAGTATAGGGACAATAACAGCGTGTCTTTTTATCTTCGGACTTTTTTTCTTTGTGATTGTCAATTTTGAAAGTTCAGTGAACAAGGCGGAAAGCTCAGTCGGTATAACTGTTTTCTTCACTGATGACGCCACAAGCGAGCAAAAGACTGCTATAGGCGATAAGATAAGGGCAAGGAGAGAGGTTTCAGAGGTCGATTATATTTCTGCTGCACAGGCATGGGCAAAATATAAGAAGGAGTCGCTGAACCCTGAACTTGCAGAAACTTTTGGTGAGGATAACCCCCTTGACAAAAGCGACTCATATACAGTTTTTTTAAACGATGTAAGCCGTCAGGAAGGGCTTGTTAATTACATTCTTACACTTGACGGGGTAAGAAAAGTAAACGGTTCGCAGACAGAAGCAAGAGGGCTTGCCTCCTTCAATTCTCTTATAGGGCTTGTCGGCGGATCTATCATGGTGATCCTTCTTGCAGTAGCTATTTTCCTTATAAGCACGACTATTTCGATGGGAATAAGCGTTCGCAGGGAAGAAATAAATATAATGAAGCTTATAGGTGCGACAGACTTCTTTATAAGGGCACCATTTCTTATCGAAGGCGTTATCATAGGTCTTGCGGGGGCTCTTATACCGCTTCTACTCTTAAGAGTCCTGTACATAAGGTCTATAGAGGCAATTCAGACAAGATTTGCGGTACTGTCTAATATACTTATATTTTTACCTGTTAATGAAGTCTTTAAGGAACTTATTCCATTAAGTCTTGTTATAGGTGTGGGTATAGGTCTTGCAGGAAGCTATATTACTGTGCACCGTCAGTTAAGACTTTGATACACAAAGGAAAAAGCTATGCGACTAAGAAAATCAGTTATTCTTTTTTCTGCGATCGCTCTTGTGTCGGCAGGAGTTTTCGTGCATGCTCTTCCGGTAAAAGACGTATTTGCCGTTACTGGTGCGGATATTCAGAATGCAAAGGACAAGCAGGCAGCCATATTAAAAAAGAAGTCCGAGGCGGAAGCTGATTTAAGAGAGCTGGACGCGGCAAGAGGCAATATAAAAGAGTATGTGTCGCTTCTTGATGAAAAGCAGAGCAAGATAGAAGGAAATATTGCTGATCTTACCGGCAAGATAAAAAAGCAGAATAAAAAGATAAAAAGAACGAAAAAGGAACTCAAAGCGGCAAAGCAGACAGAAGCAGACCAGTATGAGATAATGAAAAAGCGCATACGATACATGTATGAGAATGGTTCATCTGATTATGTTGAAATACTTTTGGGAGCGAAAAATATCGAAGACCTCCTTAATAGGACAGAGTATATGTCTGCTGTTTCAAACTATGATGAAAAGCTTCTTGAAAATTACAAGGCAACAAAAGAAGCAGTCGCCGAAAAAAAGAAAGAACAGGAAATTGAACTTGCAGACCTTGATACAATGAAAGCAGAGCTTCTTGTAGACAAGTCGACAAATGAAAAGCTTCTTGCCAAAAAACAGCAGGAATTAAAGAAATATGATGCGCTTGTAGCTGATGCTGATGCGAAGGCTTCAAGTCTTGCCGAGGCGGCAAGGGCTCAGGAAAATGAGATAGATTCGCTTATAGCAAAAGCAGAAGCTGAAGAGGCGGCAAGAAAAGAAGCTGCAGAAAAGAAGGCTGCCGAAGAGGCGGCAAGAAAGGCGGCTGCAGCAAAGGCTGCCGCCGCTAAAGCCGCAGCAAACAATGATCAGAACAATAATGTGAGCCAAAGCACGCCGCAGACACCGCAGGCAACCAACCTTCTTGCCGGAGGGCTTATATGGCCTATGCCATCCAGCCACCTTATCACATCGGGCTTTGGTTACAGAGGGGAGGTTACTGCAAATTCCGGTACATTTCACTCTGGTGTTGATATAGGTGTTGCAGCCGGAACTCCTATCATTGCTGCGGCAGGCGGAACGGTAGTTCAGGCATCATATCACTGGTCAATGGGCAATTATGTGCTTATAGACCATGGCGGCGGTATTTATACAGTCTATATGCATTGCTCAAAACTCCTTGTTTCAACAGGACAGAGCGTAAGCCAGGGGCAGCAGGTTGGGCTTGTAGGCTCTACAGGTGTTGCAACAGGACCGCACCTTCACTTTGGTCTTAAGATAAATGGAACTTATGTGAATCCGCTGCAATACGTGAATTAAGATAAATGCCGGAGTTTTTGTCTGCATTATGACATTTTTGAGGTTGTTTAAATGAAGAAACATTTTTTTGGAGGGCTGGCAACAGGCGTGGTGATAACCCTGTTTCTAAGTTCGGTCTTTTCCTACAGCCTGCTAAGCAAATATCAGCTGCAGCAGGTTGCAGAGACAGTGGGAAGAACTCCGGGTGAAACAAGCAGCAAAAAGCTTGATACAAGCGCTGTGAGTGCCAAGCTTACTGCCTTGGATGCGATAATAGGACAGTATTACTTAAATGATGTGGATCATTCTCTTATGACGGAGGATATCTATAAGGGAGCACTTGCAAGTCTTGGAGACCCATATTCAACTTACTATACTAAAGAGGAATATAAGACCTTTAATGAACAGAGCGACGGAAACTATTGTGGTATAGGAGTTTCTGTCACAACAAACGTAAGTACAGGAGCGATAACTGTAGTTCAGGTATTTAAAAAAGGTTCTGCCGCAAAAGCCGGCATGGAAGCAGGAGATATCATCTATAAGGTGGAAGGCGAGGATATAACCGGACTTGATCTTTCTACAGCCGTTTCAAAGATAAAGGGCGAAGAAGGAACAAGTGTCAATCTTGTAGTAGTGAGAGATAGCAAAGAGATCCGCATGAACCTCAAAAGAACGAAGGTTGACGTAGATACGGTTACAAGCGAGATGCTTGATGATGATATAGGATATATAAAGGTTTCCGGCTTTGACGGAGTTACTGCTGATCAGTTTGACGAGATTCTTACAAACCTTGAAAAGAAGGGCATAAAGGGACTTGTTATAGATCTTAGAAATAATCCCGGCGGCAGACTTGATATCGTCTGCAAGATGCTTGACAGAGTTTTGCCGACAGGACTTCTTGTTTATACAGAAGACAAGTATGGGCATAAGGAAGAGGAAAAGGCAGTTACAAAGAAAGAATTTAAGAAACCGATATCGATTCTTATAAACGGCAATTCTGCTTCCGCATCGGAAATATTTGCGGGAGCCATGAAGGATTATAAAAGAGCAACTCTTGTCGGCAACACTACATTCGGTAAGGGAATAGTTCAGCAGATACTTCCGCTTACAGATGGTTCTGCTATCAAGATAACTGTATCAAAATATTACACTCCGAATGGAGTCAATATTCATGGAACGGGAATTGCACCGGATATCGAGGTTGACCTTAATGAAGACGCCATAAAAAACGGCGTTATAGTAAAAGATAAGGACAATCAGCTTAAAGAAGCGGTAAATAAAGTAAAGAAAGATATAGCTATGACAAAATAAGGCTTCAATTGTTGTAGAATCTTTGGTGTCTGATATAATGATACAGGTGTCAAGTACGTTTGACACCGACATTATCATAGAATTTTAACATAATAATAAGTGAGTGAAATCGGAGAGATTTTGCGGAGGAGGAAAGAATGGTCTATAAAGAAGTGAGACCAGATGCAAGTGTCACAGAGCGCGAGGAAGAAGTATCCAGACTCTGGGAGGAAGAAGATGTTTTCAAGAGGTCTATAAAGGATCGTGAAGGGTGTCCTACATATATGTTTTTTGATGGTCCGCCAACAGCCAACGGCAAGCCGCATATAGGACATGTCGAAACACGTGTCATAAAGGATATGATCCCTCGTTTCCGTACCATGAAGGGCTACAGAGTGCCAAGAAAGGCAGGATGGGATACGCATGGTCTTCCTGTTGAGCTTGAAGTAGAGAAGCTACTTGGTCTTAACGGCAAGGAACAGATCGAAAAGTACGGCATGGAGCCTTTTATTGAAAAATGCAAGGAGTCTGTATGGAAGTTTAAAGGAATGTGGGAGACTTTCAGTAAGAAGGTCGGATTCTGGGCAGATATGGATGATCCATACGTAACTTACGATAATAACTTCATTGAATCAGAATGGTGGGCATTAAAGGAGATATCTAAAAAAGGTCTTCTTTACAAGGGACATAAGATCGTGCCTTATTGCCCTCGCTGCGGTACCCCTCTTTCATCACATGAGGTAGCACAGGGATATAAGAATGTAAAAGAGCGTTCTGCTGTTGTTCGTTTCAAGGCAGTTGATGGGGATTATTATTTCCTTGCATGGACCACAACACCTTGGACACTTCCAAGCAACACGGCTCTTTGCGTAAATCCTGATGAAGAATACGTAAAAGTAAATGCAGCAGACGGCAAGACCTATATCCTTGCAAAAGCCCTTGCAGATAAGGTGCTTGGTTCTCTTGCAGAAGAAGGAAAGAAGGCTTACGAGATCATTGAAACCTATAAGGGAAGCGACCTTAAGGGACTTTCATACGAACCGCTTTATGAATGTGCAGGAAATGCCGCAAAGGCACAGAAGAAGAAGGCTCATTTCATTGTGGCAGATGACTACGTTACCATGTCAGACGGTACCGGTATCGTACATATCGCTCCTGCTTTCGGTGAAGATGATAACCGCGTAGGACGTGACAATGACCTTCCTTTTATCCAGTTTGTAAATGAAAAGGGCGAGCTTACGGCAGAGACTCCTTTTGCAGGTCTTTTTGTAAAGAAGGCAGACCCGGAGGTACTTGAAGACCTTGAGCACAGAGGACTCCTTTTCGATGCACCTAAGTTTGAGCATGATTATCCATACTGCTGGCGCTGTGATACACCACTTATCTACTACGCAAGAGATACATGGTTTATCAAGATGACAGCTGTCAAGGATGAGCTTCTTAAGAATAATGATACAGTAAACTGGATTCCTGAAAGCATCGGCAAGGGTCGTTTTGGTGACTGGCTTAAGAATGTGCAGGATTGGGGCATTTCAAGAAACCGTTACTGGGGCACTCCGCTTCCTGTATGGGAATGTGAATGTGGTGAGCGTCATGTTGTAGGAAGTATCGCAGAACTTAAGGAAATGAGTGATGATTGTCCAGAGGATATTGAGCTTCACCGTCCTTTTGTAGACAATGTTACTATAAGATGTCCTAAGTGCGGCAAGCCTATGAAGAGAGTCAGCGAGGTTATCGACTGCTGGTTTGATTCAGGAGCAATGCCTTATGCTCAGCACCATTATCCATTTGAAAATAAGGACAAGTTTGAAGACCAGTTCCCGGCAGACTTTATCTCCGAGGCAGTAGACCAGACAAGAGGATGGTTCTATTCACTTATGGCAGAGTCTACAATCCTTTTCGGCAAGGCTCCATATAAGAATGTAATAGTTCTTGGTCTTGTTCTTGATGAAAATGGTCAGAAGATGAGTAAGAGCAAGGGAAATGCAGTCGATCCTATGGATGCCCTCAACAAGCATGGAGCAGATGCAGTCCGCTGGTATTTCTATTCAAACAGCGCACCGTGGTTACCTAATCGCTTCTACGACAAGGCAGTGGCAGAAGGACAGAGCAAGTTCCTTTCAACCTTATGGAACACCTATTCATTCTTTGTCCTTTATGCAAACATTGATGAATTTGATGCAAGCAAGTACAGCCTTTGCTATGACAAGCTTCCTCTTATGGACAAGTGGCTTCTTTCAAGACTTCACTCAACCATAAAGGCTGTGGACGACAATTTGACTAATTATCGTGTAAATGAAACTGCCAAGGTTCTTCAGGACTTTGTAGATGATATGAGTAACTGGTATGTCCGCAGATGTCGTGCACGTTTCTGGGCAAAGGGTATGGAGCAGGATAAGATAAATGCTTACATGACACTCTATACAGCCCTTATTGAAATAAGCAAGGTAGCAGCGCCTATGGTGCCTTTCATCACAGAAAGCATTTACCAGAACCTTGTAAGAAACATTGATGACAAGGCAACCTGCAGTATTCATCTTTGCGACTTCCCAAAAGTCAAGGAAGAATGGATAAATAAGAACCTTGAAAAGGAGATGGAGGATGTTCTTGAGATAGTTGTTCTTGGCCGTGCAGGCAGAAATGAGGCAAATATCAAGAACCGCCAGCCTATCGGCAATATGTATGTCAAGATAGATGATGAGAGTGCAAAGCTTGAAGAAGGCTATATTGACATCATCAAGGAAGAGTTAAATGTTAAGAGGGTTGAAATGATCGACAATGTTGACCGTTTCTCAAGCTATGCATTCAAGCCACAGCTTAGGACTCTCGGTAAGCGCTTTGGCAAGAACCTTAATGCTCTTAAGGAAGTGCTTGCGGCAGCAGACGGCAATAAGCTTATGGCAGACCTTAAGGCAGAAGGAAAGACGACCGTAACTGTAAACGGTGTGGATGAAGTTCTTGAGGAAGCAGACCTACTTTATGAACCGATCCAGGTAGAAGGTTATGAGACCACATCAGATCATGGGGTTACAGTGGTACTCGATAAGCACCTTTCTGCAGACCTTATCACCGAAGGCTACATCCGCGAGATCATTTCAAAGATCCAGAACATGCGTAAGGAAGTAGGTTTTGAGGTCATGGATCTGATCACTATTTACGCAAATGGCAATCAGAAGATCGAAAATATAATGTCAGAGGGACAGAAGGAAATCCTTACAGATGTAATGGCTACAAAGGTTGTTACAGGAACGATGGAAGGATTTTCAAAAGAGTGGAACATTAACGGGGAAAAGGTTACACTCGGAGTTAAGAAGAACCAGTAATCATTAAGTCTATGCATGGACTTTTTTCAGGAGCATTAATAAGGTCAATGCATCCTTCCTCGGAGGAAACTATGAAGAGTAAAAGTATCAAGTCATATCTTATCAAAGGCTTTTCAATCAGTTCAGCGGTTGTGTTCATCATTCTCTTTGTGGTGATCGGCTTTACAGCAGGCGGAAGTATCAAGACTATGAAATCTGATGCTATCTTCAACACATTGACAGCAGCAAGCGACAATATCACAGCCCAGATAGATACAATGTACGCCACTGCTTATGCCATAGCATCAGATCCGGATATTTATGATCAGAGCATAAGCTATGAGAACAAGAAACCAAAGCTTGAAAAATATGCAAGCGAGCTCGGAATCAACTCTATCGGATATATAACAGGCGAAGGCTATCTTACCTCAACAGATGGTTTTGAAAATGATATTTCCGACAGACAGTATTTTAAGGATATGATGGCAGGCGGAAAATATATCAGCGATCCATCCTTTAATACAGCGACAGGAAAACAGATCATTTTCGTCGGCGTTCCGCTTAAAGACGGAGATAGGATCGTCGGCGCCATGACTCTTACCTTTGATGCCAGTAAGTTAGGCGACCTTATAAATGGGATTAGCTATCAGGGCGCAGGTTCAGCTTATATGCTCGGTGCTACAGGTAATTATATTGCAGGACCTGACCAGGACAAGGTAACAAACAAGTTCAATGCAGTAAGTGAAGCCGCTGTAAAGGCAGAGCTTAAGGAACAGGCAGATGTTGAATCAAAGATGATCGCAGCCAGTGAGCAGGGACAATCTTCTTTCAACGGAAACCATGTTTTCTGGATAAAGCCAGAAAGTGGTGTGTCATGGACACTTGTATTTACGATTCCTTCGGCAGTCTTTAATAGCGAGCTGATGCAGATGAATACTTTGTTTGTTGTAGCTGGAGTGATAGGAATCCTTCTCTTTACTGTTACATCCTATGTAATCGGAAGTATAATCGGAAAGCGCCTTACAGGACTTAAGACAGTACTTGTAAAGATTGCAGATGGTGATTTTACAGCAAAGCTCAATAAGGATGAAATGAACAGCCCTGACGAGATTGGCATTATATACAGATCTCTTCAGGATACACTTCAGGCAGTCCGCAATACAGTTGAGGCGGTCAAGGAAAGCATAGGAGAGCTTTCGGGCTCGATGAATACACTTGTTGCTACTGCGGATGAATTAAAGACAAATACTGAAACTGTGAACCAGTCTCTTAATGAGATACAGCAGGGCAACGGTCAGCAGTCTGAAGAGATCAATAACATCAACATTGAAATGGAACATTTCAACCAGAATTCAGAGTCCTCTATGAGCGATATTTCTGGCGTTGTTGAAATAGCAGACGGCGCAGGAAAAACTCTTACAGCAAGCAACAAGGAAATGGAAAAGCTTGGCGCAAGCTACAGCCAGTTTACAGAAAATTTCAATGAGTTCAGAGGCATCATAGAGAAGATGAATGAAAGTCTTTCTTCTATCACTATGATAACTTCAAGTATCAGTGAGATTTCAAGTCAGACCAACCTTCTTTCTCTTAATGCTTCTATTGAGGCGGCAAGAGCGGGCGAAGTAGGACGTGGTTTTGCTGTTGTTGCTCAGGAGATCGGAAAGCTTGCATCGGAAAGTGCTGAGAGTGCAAACCAGATTTCAGACGTTATAGGAAATATCCTTGAAAGCGGTAAGCAGCTTATCGATTCTACAGCCCTTATGGATGACCAGATGGAAAATCAGAAGGCTATATTTGCTGAAACGATCACTTCTATCAAGAAGCTTTCGGGTGATGTAGGTGAGATGATCCCTATGATCCAGAATATGGCCAAGATGACAAATGAGAACTTTGAAGCAGGCAAGAAGATAGGAGATTCTATCCAGAGTGCCAATGCTATAAGCGAGGAGCTTGCAGCAACTACAACGGAAGTTGCCAATACTACAGAAGTATTTACAAGTTCAAGTGAAAGTGTTTCTGAGGTGACAGAACAGGTTCAGGCACTTACAAAGACACTTTCAGAAGAAGTTGCTTTCTTTAAGGTGTGAGATACAGAAAAAAGGTCGGGTTATGCCCGACCTTTTTTAAGGGAGAGATAATGTCTATAAGAGAAAAGTTATTGGAAATATTTAAAAGCAAGGCTGGGGTACCTGTGACAGGGGAAGACCTTGCAACTAAGCTTAATGTAACAAGAAGTGCTGTCTGGAAGAATGTAATAGCGCTGAGAGAAGCGGGATTTGATATACGCTCGGAAGGAAACCGCGGATACATATTTTCGCCTGAAAATGATGTATTTACAACAGAGAGCGTAAGAAAAGACCTAGGTGATGGAACAGATGCCCTAGGGCTTTTTGTTACAGTTGTGGATGAGAGTGAATCGACAAACAAGGAAATGAAGGCCGCCGCAAAAGACGGAGCACCAGAAGGAACATGCCTTATAGCAAAAAAGCAGACCGCTGGCAAGGGGCGGCTTGGCAGAAAATTTTTTTCACCTAAAAGAGGAATTTATCTTTCTTTTATCTTAAAGCCAAGGCTTTCCATGCAGGATTCCATGATGCTTACCACTATTGCAGCTGTAGCGGTAAGGGATGCCATAGAGGAAGTCTGTGGTGTTGATACCGGCATAAAATGGGTGAACGATGTTTATATAGGCAATAAGAAAGTTGCAGGGATTCTTACAGAGGCGACTGCGGATATAGAAACCCAGACCCTTAACTTTGGAGTAGTGGGGATAGGTATAAATGTAACAGATCCGGAAGGCGGGTGGCCAGAGGAATTAAAGGAGATAGCAGGTTCTATTTACGGTGAGAAAATGGCAAGTCCGGGAGTTATGAGTAAGCTTTCGGCGGCTGTTATAAAAAATTATTTTGAATACTACAGGAAGCTTCCGGAGAGAACCTTTATGGAAAGCTATGCCAAAAATCAGATACTTACCGGAAAGGACATTTATGTTATAAAGCCTGAGTCAAGTATAAAGGCGACTGCCCTTGGAGTTGACAGAGAAGGAAGACTTATGGTGAGATACGAAGACGGGAGAGAGGAAACTATATTCACTGGCGAGGTAAGTGTGAGGCTTGCCGGAACTGAAACAAAGAACAGACCTGTATTTGAGTAGAAGGACTAGCCGACCATGAATAAACGCTCACGCGTTGGTCGGCAGAGTGCATCATCAGGCTTTGCCCGATGATGCAATAACAGGACTAGCCTTATAATACATTTTTCACTTATCTTGAACGTAATTATTAAAAATCCCATGAATACTTGATTTTTGCCTTGAATTATGTTAAAATAATTCAAGGTTAAGAAATTAAGGGGGAAGACATGATGTCAGGGATGATCAATTACGTTGTAAAGTGCATCAAAGATGATGGCGACATGAAAATATGTGTTGGCAAGCAGGCATTTGACTATCAGCCTAATCAGGCTGAAATCAAAGAACTCATGGAAAAGTACCCCGATTCTAGTTTTGCAGTGGTTATCACAAAAAACGTACAGAGGGCGGTTGGAGTATAAATACAGTAAGTGACAAGATCAATCGACAGTCGTATACTCTATTCCGCTGACTGTTCCATCGGTTACGACAAATATAAGCTTTGTTGAGCCTTTAATAAAAATGTATGAGTGATCGATCTTATCAAGGTCCCCATACATTTTTTTTATGTCGCTTTCGGGAGAGCCAATAAAGAGTCCCCTTTCTGTTGTCCTGCTGTCGTCTGTAAAGTAGAGTTTGACAAGAGTTTTGGTGCCATCGTTTTCATTTACAAGAAGCGAAAAACCACTATAAGTGTAGGTGGTATCATTGCCTGGCAGGGCGCAGCTTGGCGCAGTAAAGACAGATAGAGGCTTTCCTTCCGCCTTGATAGCGGCACTCGGATCAATTCCCGGTGTATAGATTCCTTTTCCTGAATTATAGGATAAAGATTCAACCATGCTTTCTATTCCATTGCTTGAGATGAGCGTGGAAGCAGAGGGTCCTTTCGATGCAGTCCTAAGACCGCTGCACCCAGCAAGCATAGTGATTGAAATGAGGAGCGTGAGAACAAATTTACTTAAAATTTTCATTATATTCACCTAAAAACACAAAATAGACATCATGATGTGCTACAATGTTGTAGTAGTTTGCAAAGCAATACAATATTAATACAAAACCACGATTTTAGCAATATCGGAGCAGTTTATGGAAGTAGAGAAAAATGATAGCATATATGGCGGATATGCAGGTTCGCTTGAAATGATCGCAAAGTCTTTGTGTGATAAAATAGAAGATTTAAGAAAAAGAAAAAAAGAAGAAAACGGCGTAGATACGATAGAATTTATTCAGAGCAGAGTGAAAAGTGAAGAAAGCATGAGAGAAAAATGTGAGAGAAAGGGTTATCCTGTCACCTGTGAAACTGCTCTTACAAAAATTTACGATGCTATTGGAATAAGAATAGTGTGCTCCTTTTTAGATGATGTGTATGTCAATGTTGAAATGATAAAAAACATTCCTAATCTGAAGGTCATACAGGAAAAAGATTACATAAGGCACAGCAAGCCGAATGGTTATAGGAGCTATCACATGATAGTTGAGATACAGGAACCTATAACGGATATTTCTGGAAATAAGCCGGGCACCTTTTATGCAGAGATACAGCTTCGCACAATAGCTATGGACTCATGGGCAAGCCTTGAACATCAGCTTAAATATAAGAAGAATGTAAGCAATCAGAGTCTTATCGTGTCGGAATTAAAGAGGTGTGCAGATGAGATTGCTTCTACAGATGTATCAATGCAGACGATAAGAGATATGTTAAAGGATTGAGAGTAAATGAAGATATTATTGGCAGAAGATGAAAGAGACCTTGCAAAGGCACTCACAGCTGTAATAAAGCACGCAGGACATGAAGTTGATGCCGCCTTTGATGGCGAGGAGGCACTGGAGTTTGCAAGAAAAAATGCTTATGACATGTGCGTGTTTGATATAATGATGCCGAAGCTTGATGGTATCGGGTTAGTTAAAAAGATGCGGGAGGAAGGCGATAGGACACCTGTACTTTTCCTTACTGCGAAGGCAGAAATAGACGATAGAGTTGCGGGGCTTGATGCCGGCGCAGATGATTACCTGACAAAACCCTTTGCAATGGGTGAGCTCCTTGCAAGAATAAGGAGCATGGGCAGAAGAGTAAAACAGTATTCGGGAAGAGTTGTTCAGGCTGGGTCTGTTACCCTCAACGTGGACAGTCTTGAGCTTGTAGGGGAAAATTCCATAAGGCTTGCTATAAAGGAAGCCGGTATAATGGAATATTTTATGCTGAATCCGGGAAAGCACATTTCATCAGAGGAGCTTTTGACAAAGTTTTTTGATGACACACCTGATGCAGATGAAAATGCGGTCTGGCTGTATATTTCATACCTGAGAAGAAAGCTTGGCTCTATTGCTGCCGATATAGATATTGAAGGAGAAAAAGGCGGCTCCTTTACATTGGTAGGTAGATAATTGGAGCTTACCACTCTGCCGGCCTTGCGCAGCGATTATATTTATAGGAAAGGGGGATTCTATGATAAGGAAGATCAGGCGAAAATTTATAATTATAGCCATGACAGTTATATTTTTTGTTATGGCTGGAGTTCTTGGAATCGTAAATCTGGTCAATGTCTATAATGCCTTTAATGATGCCAAAACAAGGCTCACTATAATATCGGCTAACAGAGGGGAAATACCATTTGACTGGGTTGAAAAGAAAAACAACATAACTGTAGCGGAATTTAACAAGGTAGTGACCCCCGAGACAAGGTTTGTGACCCGTTTTTTTACAGCTGTAGTGGACAGTGAAGGGGTTGTAAAATCTATAAATTTAAACCATGTTGCATCAATAAAAGAAGAAAATGCCATCAAGTTTGCATCGGCAGTGATGGACAGCACAGCAAAGGTAGGTTTTAGAACAGGCGAGAAGGCAACCTACATGTATATGATCACTCCACTTGAAAATGAAAAAAATCTGGTCGTATTTTTGGATGTGACAACGACCTTCGAGACCTGTCGGGCAGTGGCAAGCCTTTCGGCAACAGTAGGTTTTCTTGCCTATATTCTTATTGCAATAATCGTAGGAGCATGGTCCAAGAAGGCGATAGAGCCTATGATAGAGAGCAATGAAAGGCAGAAGCAGTTCATAACAAACGCAGGGCACGAACTGAAAACGCCGCTTGCGATCATTTCAGCCAATACCGAGGTCATAGAGCTAACAAATGGCTCCGATGAATGGACTCAGTCGACCCTAGCTCAGGTAAAACGTCTTACAACACTTGTAAACAGTCTTGTAACGCTCACAAGGATGGATGAAGGACAGGGGGAGATAAAACTTGGCAATTTCAATATAAGTAAACTTGCGGGCGACGCGGTAAATTCATTCAGATCGATAATAACTACAGAAAATAAGAGCTTACAGGTTGAAATAGAACCGGATATCAATTATAACACTAATAAGGATGTTTTTTCGGAGCTTGTAAATATCCTGATGGATAATGCTGTAAAGTACTGCGATGACGGGGGAACCATTACTGCGTGTCTTAGCAGAAAAGGTAAAAATGTAAAGCTTTCTGTGTCGAACGACTACAAAGAAGGGTGTTCCGAGGACTGCCCTAAGTTCTTCGAGAGGTTTTACAGAAATGATACTTCGCACAATTCAAAGAAAGCAGGCTTTGGCATAGGACTTTCCATGGCGGAAGCCCTTGTAAAGACACTTGGCGGCAAGATCTGGGCCGAGTGGAAATCCGGAATCATTTATTTTAACATTCAAATCTAAGAAAAAGGTTAGGAAAGGAACTATCATGACAAACATTATTTTACATGGCTGCAATGGCCGTATGGGACAGACAATCGTAAGACTTGCGGGAGAGGATGAAGATGTAAAGATCGTAGCAGGTGTTGATGTGACAGGAGAAAGGCTCAATGATTTTCCTGTATACAAGAGCATAGATGAGGTAAAAGAAAAGGGAGTTATAATAGATTTTTCAAATGCAGCGGCAGCAGATAAGCTCATGGACTTTGCTGTAAGCACAAAGACGCCTGTGGTCCTTTGCTCCACAGGGCTTTCAGAAGCAGAGCTTAACAAGGTAAATGAAAGCACAAAGAAAGTGGCAATACTTCGTTCAGCTAATATGTCGCTTGGTGTAAATACGCTTATGAAGCTTATAAAGACAGCCGCGGAGATCCTTTCAGAAAGAGGATTTGACATAGAAATAGTTGAAAAACACCACAATCAGAAGCTTGATGCTCCTTCAGGCACAGCACTTGCTCTTGCAGATGTGATAAATGAGGCTCTTAGCAATAAATTTGAGTATACTTACGACAGGACAGACAGGAGAGAAAAAAGAAGAGAAAAAGAAATCGGTATCTCTTCTGTGCGCGGAGGCACTATAGTAGGCGAGCATGAAGTTATCTTTGCAGGAACGGATGAAGTCATAGAAATAAAACATACAGCATATTCAAGAGCAATTTTTGCAAAGGGTGCGATCGCAGCCGCAAAATATCTTGACGGCAAGGATGCCGGACTCTATACAATGGCAGACGTACTCTGATTAAGGAATTTTTTTATAAATGAAAACAAGGAACCTTTTGCTCCTGCTTGTTAGCGCCCTGCTTTTTTTAACACTTGCCTTTTTTTCGCTACTTACAAGAAACCCAGTGAAGGGAAGCCTTACAATAGAGGCAGGAACAAGTCTCTCGGTAACGGACTTCTACAATGATGCGATCATTTTTAAGCTTCTTGAAGACGCAGAAATGAAAATGATAAATGTGCAGGACCTCACAGGTGTGGAAACATTTCCAACTGATACGCCCGGTGAATTTCCTATCCAGTTTCTTGTGAACGGAAAAACCAGAACAGTAAGGCTTACGGTAGTCGATACCGTTAAGCCGGAGGGTGATGTCCACGATGCTGTTATAAATTCCAATCAAAAATGCCAAAAAAGAGACCTTGTTTCCGAGGTTCGTGATGCGACCGCAGTAAAGATAACAATATCAGGCGCAAGCAAGTACAACAATAATCCGGCTCCAGGGGTGTATCCTGTAAAGGTCATGCTTACGGATGCAGGTGGAAATAAAAAAGTCTACAGTAAAAAGATTGTTGCCATTCCATTTAAAAAGGTACACGTGGAGCTTGGCGGCGCGGCAGTGGCACCGGAGAATTTTATAAAAGGAAAGCCTGACTTCATAGAGTCAGTTAGCTTTGACTCTTCATTTCTGATAGCTGATTTTGCCAATACTCCGGGAAAATATGATGCGAGTCTTGTGATAAAGTGTAAGGAAAAAAACGGTGACTTTAAGATAAATACGAAGGCTCCATTCACCGTTTCAGATACAACTCCGCCGGAAATAATAGGGGCGGAGGACATAGTTATTTACAAGGGACAGACACCTGAATACAGAAAAAATGTCTTTGTAAAGGATAAGCAGGAAGAACCTGTAAGGCTCAATGTTAAGGCAGACACCGCAAACAAGGACAAGCCAGGGACCTACCCTGTTACTTACAGTGCAAAGGATAATGCCGGCAACAAGACAAAGGTGAAAGTAAAGCTTGTGGTCCTTCCGGCTTCAAAAAATCATACCAAGGCACTTGCAAAGCAGGTCGATAAGGTCTTAGCCGATATAATAAAGCCGGAGATGAGCGACATTGATAAGCTTGCCGCTATATGGCATTTCTGCCATGACACTTTCACCTATACAGGAGAAAGTGAGAAGGGAAACCCTGTGAATGCGGCATATCAGGCATTTAAGACAAAAAGAGGCGACTGCTATTCTTATTATGCGGCTGCTGATGCCCTTATCACAAAGGCAGGTTTTGAATGTATGATGGTTGAAAGGAAGAGCCAGAAATCGCATCATTTCTGGAACCTTGTGAAATATAAGGGCGAGTGGTATCATTTCGATTCTTGCCCGCTTATAAAAGGAGAGACCTTTGTGCCTTTCATGCTTTCCGACAGCGACCTGCTTGCTTTTTCAGAAAGTTATTCAAAGAGGCATCCGGATGCAGCGCATAAAGACTATTACCTTTTTGACTCTGACAGATACCCTGAAAGAGCAAGAAACAGTATAAATATAAAGTAATATGCTTAGTGAAAAATTACTTGACAATGGAAGAAAGTTCCCCGCAAAAACAGCCTACATAGACAGTAAAGGGTCTATAAACTGGGGGAAACTTGTAAAACTTGCAAAAGAAAGAGCACCAAAATACAAGGAGGCAGAAGGATGGATATTTCCATTAAGTGGAGAAAAGTCCATAAGCCTCCTTGTTGAAATGTTTGCGACCCTGCTTTCAGGAAACGGGTACTGTGTTTTAAATGAAGCCTTTCCTGAAAGGAGATTAGAAACTATAAAGAAACTTCTTAGAGAGAGAAATAAAACCTGCAAAAGGCAGAGTATAGCAACGGTTACTTCCGGCACTACAGGGGAACCCAAGGTAGTCGAGGCAGGGGTTTTTAGTATAGAGACTTATATTAAAGGTCTTTGTGAGGTGCTTGGGTTTAATGAAGAGACAGTGACAGCAAACCAGTCCCCTTTTTATTTTGATGCCTGCTTTAAGGATGTGCTTGCAAGCATTTATATAGGAGGGGGGTGCTTTCTTGTTGACAAGGCTCTTTTCCTTAATCCGCCCGCCCTTTTTAGTAAAATGGCAGAAGTAGGAGTGAATACAATAACTTGGACAAGCTCAGCCTACAGTCTTCTTGCTGACCTTACAGATTTGGATGAGATCAATGAAAATGAGGATATCCGACACTTTTGCGAAGGTGTAAAGGTTGTTACTTTCGGCAGTGAAAGGATGAGCTTAAGGGTTCTTTACTGGATACTCAAGGTTTTTCCGTACGCAAGAATATTTCAACTTTATGGACCTACCGAAGCAATAGGAATGAGTACTGTTTATGAGATTTCAAGAAGTGAAAGATATGAAGATACTATTCCTGTCGGCAAGCCTTTCGGCGGAGCAAAGATCTTTATCCGAAATGGTGAAATCTTTATAGGAGGCAGCAGGCTTTCAGAAGGCTATATCGGAAATGAGAAGCTTACGAAAAAGGCTTTTCCTGTAATAGAAAATGAAAGATACTTTGCAACAGGGGACCTTGGACATTTTAGCCTAAGTGGAGACCTTGTCTTTGAGGGGAGAAAAGACGACAGGGTAAAGCGCGGAGGATATCAGATCTCTTTGTCGGGTCTTGCAGGCGAAGCGGAGAAATGCGAAGGGGTAACGGCGGCGGTAGTTACTTTTGATGAAGAAAGACAAACCTTGAAGCTTTATTTTGTAGGAACGGCTGGAGTGCAGGTTTTAAAGGCTTTTCTTTTAAAAACCATTCCTTTGCAGGCTGTACCCGGAGTTATAAAAAAACTTGAGAGTTTTCCAAGGCTTTCAAATGGAAAGATAGATAAGGGAAAATTATGATAACAAAAGAAGAACTTAAAAAAGTCCTTATGTCCTTAAATGATACGATAGATTACGACAGTGAGGAGAGTCTTGTGTCGGGTGGACACCTTGACTCTCTCATGGTGGTGTCACTTATCGTGGAGCTAAAAAAGCAATACGGGATAAAGATTCCTGCGAGCGCGATAAACTCTGATAATTTTGATTCACTCGATAAGATCCTTGATCTGTGTACAAAAAAGGCTTAGGGCTTATTATGCGTGGATACATAATTACAATTATAAGCCTTTTCTTTTTGACAAGCTTTGGAAAAGACGCCTTCTTTACTTTTCTTGCGGTTGTCTTGCTAAGCTGGCTGGCATGCATTTTAACATGGAAATTAAGGGAAACACACAGGAAACTTTCTTTTTTAGCCGGTATCCTTGGAATTATCGGGATTTTTATCATCTTTATATTAAGAAAAACGGGTACAGGGCTTCATACAATAGGGCTTTCTTATTACTTTTTGATGCTTGCAGGACTTATTATAAAGGTTATTAGGGACGGGAGTAAGCCTGTGATAGATCCGGTGAAATTTGTCGGCTGCGCCGCCTTTTTTCCACTTCTTATAGAAGGTCCTATATGCGACCTTACAGAACTTTCAGAAAGGCTTTTTGACAGTAGAGAGGTGGGATTTAAGGAGGCTTTCTTTCCGGCTGTGGCAAGGTTTACCTTTGGTCTTTTTAAAAAACTTGTCATAGCGGACAGACTTGCGGGAGTAACCATTGCCCTTACAGGAAGCTTTGACTTTGCAAGCCCCGCCTTTTACCTTGGAGTTTTCCTTTACTCCATAAGGCTTATTGCAGATTTTACAGGCGGGATCGACATGGCAATAAGCCTTGCCCTTCTTTGCGGTGTGAGAGTGCCGGAAAACTTTGCCTTTCCTCTCTTTGCAGCCTCTCTTGCAGACTACTGGAAACGCTGGCACATAACTCTTTCCGACTGGGCAAAGACAAATATATTTTATCCGCTTTCAGTTGCACTGAGCAACAGCACTGCTTTTGAAAAAATTTCAACAAAGACTGCAGTAAGGCTTTCTGTCTATGTTTCAGCCATCATGACGTGGGTATTTACAGGGCTCTGGCATGGCATTTCTATCTGGTATCTCCTCTGGGGGCTTTCAAATGCGGCAATTCTTCTCTTTTCTTATGAAATGCGGGGAAAGGTGGCAAAGTTTAGGGAAAGTCACGCTTTTACAAAAACAAAAGCATATTTTTTCTTTCAATGCATAAGAACCTTTATCCTTACAGGAGCTTTGAGGATATTTGACCTGCTTGCATATAGAAATGGAAGTACGCTGCAGACTTCTGCCACGATCACACATAAGGAAATGTTTGTGATATTTTTAGCAGTAAGCTTTGCCCTGCTTGTAAGCTTTATTTCAAAAAAGAAAGGAAAAAGGGGGACTTCCTTTTATGCACTTATTGAAGAAAAGAAGCCTGCAGTTAGGCTTGCTGCAATACTAGTTCTTTTAGGCGTTACAATCATCTTTGGTGCCTATGGCACAGGTTTTGAAATATCAGGTTTTATCTATGGCAAGGTGGCAGTTTGACAAGTCTTTGTTATTCTGCTATACTTAGTCATGGCTTTGCAGTTTCCGGAAAGAGGAAACTATGTTTTTAAAAGGCAGAACAGTTAAAAATATCTTAAAATCTACAGGCATTCTTATTATGCTTGTATTCACGCTTGCGGCCACAAGTATTCCTGCATTCGCAGAAGATTTTACCCTTTATCTCAAAGAAGACAGTGAAAAGTTATCTGACAAAGTAAGTATATCCACTGTGCCGGAAAGTGACTGCGCTAATGTCATAATGCGTCTTGATCCGCATTTTCTTAAATCAGGTAAAACCTCATTTACAGTAAAAAAATCAGCCCTTAAAAAGATACGTAAGGCAGCAGGTTGCAAGGACCTTAACTGCGAACTTAGAACTGAGGTAAATGTACCCTTTGACGTGCAGGCAGTTTCAATAGATTACAATACTGCTATTGCTTCAAGCGGTTCGAGGCTCTACCTTATGGAGTCTTATGCGAACGGAGACCGTTTTCTTACAGACGGGGTTTCGGGAAAAGTAAGAGATGGTGGCTTTTATCTTTCTTTTAACGGAGACAAGTCCCGTGCGAGCTGTTATGTCATGGTAAAGGCAGCAGAGGCAAAGAAACGTGAGGATGCCATATTTGATTCTATCAGTCTGCCTGAAGAAATTACACTTAAAGAAGGTGATACAAAAAAATTAGAGCTTAAAGGAATATATAAAAATGTTGAAATAAAAAAAGTTCGTTTCACTTCTTCAGCATCAAGAAAGGCAAAAGTTACAAAAGAAGGAAACGTCACAGGTCGGAAAAGAGGCTCTGCAAACGTTAGAACTATCGTAATATTATCCACAGGAAGAAAAAAGACCTTCACAACTAGGATAAAAATATCTTAATATTTATATTTACAAATAACTCCGTCGATACTATAATTAAATGTATAACTGTAATATATTTAAGATTACAGACAATCTAGATGTAAGAACGGAGGGATTTTTATGACTAATAGTAAGCAAGAAAGCCTTTCTAAGAAAAGAGGGAGCGTTAGTACAGGTCTTTTAAAAGTAATAGCTCCGATCATAGCCGTATCCTTTATATTGATCATTCTTCTCCTTACAAGTCAGGCACGTTCAATAATCATTGACTTTGCAAAGAGTGATCTTTATGATGCTGCAGGTCTTAATGCCAATAGACTTGGCATAGAGATAGCAGAGACTAAGGCCTATGTTGATCAGACGGCGAATACTCTTGAGTCTGTTTCATTTGCAGATACCAATGCAATGAAAGAATATCTCAAGACTACCACCAAATTTTCAGAGAACGCATCGGGCGGTGTGTATGCCTGCTTTGAAGACAACTCACATGCTTTCCCTGCATGGGATCCAGAACCTGGTTATGCACCTACACAAAAAGAATGGTATAAGCAGATAAATGAATTTAGTACGGTTGACGGTATCAAGCCTTATCTTGATGCTATCACAAATTCTATGGCTGTTTCCTTCGGACGTAAGATCACTCTTCCAGATGGGACAAAAGGTGTTGCTTCGATAGACATGACACTTGCTAATGTCACGAAGACTGTTAATGAGCTTAAGCCTCTTGATATTGGCAGTTCATACCTTATAGATAACAGAGCAATCCTTGCTTATAAGGATGAGACTCTTATAGGTAAAAATGTTGATGAAGCGGGAAACAGCTTCCTTAAGGCAGCCGCAGATTTTGCAGCGAAAAATGATGAATCAGTTCAGATAATGACAGGAAGCAGCGGTAAGAGAAGTTTCGTGGATGCAACCAAGGTTCCTGGCACAAGCTGGACACTTATTTCAGAAGTAGAGGAAGACAAGGTTCTTGCAAAACTTAATCAGTTTATGATCGCCTGCTACATTATGATGGTCATAATCGTGGTAATAATATGTGTTCTTCTTATTGTTCTTGCAGATAAGATGATTACAAAGCCTATCAAGGAACTTACAGATCAGATAGTTGAAATTAGCCATGGCAACTTTACAGTAAAGATGCCAAAGGGCAAGGACAATGAGATAGGACTTATCCAGGATGAAATGCGTGTCTATGTAGATCAGATGAGAGATACCATTTCCCAGATACAGATTACTGCAGGCGGACTTCAGAAGGAAGCCGCAGCAAGCAGAGAAGCTTCAAGCAATCTTACTGTTGAAGCAAAAGACCAGTCCTCTTCAATGGAACAGATACGTGAGACTATGGACGGCATGAGTAAGGCTGTTACAGAACTTGCAAATAATGCGACAGAACTTGCAGGTGCGGTAAGTGACCTCACAGAACGTGGACACGAAGCAAGTGATACCATGAGTGAACTTGTTGATAAGGCTGATGTTGGTAAACGCGATATGTCTAACGTTGAAAGAAACATGACCAAGATTACCAACGAAATGACCTCTATGAACGATGTTATTGGTAATGTTGCAGAATCGGCAAAGAAGATTACAGGTATTGTTGAAATGATCAATTCTATTTCAACGCAGACCAACCTTCTTTCACTTAATGCTTCAATTGAGGCTGCAAGAGCCGGTGAGGCAGGTCGTGGCTTTGCAGTTGTTGCGAGTGAGATTGGTACTCTTGCCGGCAACAGTGCAGATGCAAGTAAGGAAATTGAAAATATCATCAATGATATCACAAATCAGATAGAAAATCTTGCAGTGCAGTCAAAGTCTAACATGGAAGTTATCACTCAGAGTGGTACTGCAGTAAATACAGCAGGCAAGTCATTTGAGGAAATCTTCACAGAACTCAACAATACTCAGACGATAGTCGAGCAGATGATGAGAATGATCGATAATGTAGGCGAGACGGCAAGCAGTGTTGCAGCTATTTCAGAAGAACAGTCGGCAAGTTCCGAAGAGGTTACAGCAACGACCGAAACACTTGCAGAAAGTGCACAGAATGTTTCAGCTGAAAGCGAAGGCGTTGACAAGAGTGCGGCTACCGTTTCCGAGTCTGCAGAACTTATCAGTCAAGCACTTAATGTATTCAAGATTTAGTTGTTATAAAACCCCTCAAGGAGGAATGTGAAAGCATTCCTCCTTTTTTGGCGTAAAAAGGGAAAATCTGTGAAACTTACTTACAGACAATGCTTAAGGGAGTACTAAACAAGTTTGATAAATAACTGAATTTATGGTAAAATTATTTGGATTATGTGCCATGAAAAACTATAGAGACTGGAGTGTATTTTCTTTTTATACATTCTAACGACGAGGATATCATGTATAAAAGATATATAAAGCGTATTTTGGACTGCCTTTTATCAGGGCTTGCTCTTATCATACTTTCGCCGCTTTTACTTGTAACAGCGATCCTTGTGAGAGTAAAGCTTGGTGCACCTGTTATATTTACACAGGACCGTCCCGGTCGTATCGACTCCGCCACAGGTAAGGAGACCATATTTAAGCTCTATAAGTTCAGAACAATGACAGATGCAAGAGACCCTGTTACAGGAGAGCTTCTTTCAGATGAAGTACGTCTTACGTCTTTTGGCAAGAAGCTTCGTGCAACGAGCCTTGATGAACTTCCGGAGCTTATCAATATCTTTAAAGGGGATATGGCAATAGTAGGACCAAGACCTTTACTTGTAAAATATCTTCCTCTTTATTCTAAGGAGGAGCATAAAAGACATCTTGTCCGTCCGGGGCTTACAGGACTTGCTCAGACAAATGGGAGAAATGCGATTTCATGGGATGAACGCTTTGGCTACGACCTTAAATATGTAAGAAATATCACCTTCATAGGCGACCTTTCAATAATTCTTGCCACAGTGGCAAGCGTAATAAGAAAAGATGGCATAACAAGCGAGACTTCCGTTACAATGGAAGAATTTAAAGGACATTCAAAGAGGGAAAAATAAATCATGAAAAAAGCACTTATAACAGCAACAGTTTATGGTTTTGTAGGTTCATTTGAAAAAAATAACATTCACCTTCTTCAATCTTTAGGCTACGAGGTAACAGTTGCAGTCAATAAGAACATAATGAACAGGGGGGAGCTTAGGGATGAGTCGATAAATATTGTTGATATCCCATTTGCAAGAAGCCCTTTTGATCCGGTCAATAAGAAGGCATATCAGATGCTTTTAGCCCTTATCATGAGGGAAAATTTTGACCTTATCCACACTCATACTCCTGTTGCAGGAGTGCTTACAAGAAAAGCTGTAAATGAGGCAGTTAAAAAGGGATGCAGGAGACCAAGAGTCATATATACAGCGCATGGTTTCCATTTCTACAATGGCGCTCCTTTGAAGAACAATATCATTTATTACAGTATCGAAAAGAGCATGGCAAAGCTTACAGATATCATCATAACCATAAATCATGAAGATTATCTGACTGCCCATGAGAAATTCAAGCCTCGCAAAGAGGTTCGCTATGTGCCGGGTGTGGGCATTGATAATGCGGCGATAAGGGAAGCCGTGAAAAAGGTAAGCCGCGAGGAGCTCCGTCGTATTTACAGCGTTCCTGAGGATGCCTTTCTTATCATTTCAACAGGAGAGCTGAATCAGAATAAAAATCATGCTCTTGTTATAAAAGCCTTGGGGCATATTGCAAAAAATGATGTAAACTGGGAAGAAAAGGAAACTAATATAACGAAAACTTCTGATATCAAAAAGATTTACTACATGATAATAGGAGAAGGACTTGAAAAGGAAAACCTTAGTGACCTTGCAAAAAGTGAAGGCATTTCGGACAGAGTGATCATGCCTGGCTACATCAGGAAGCCATACACACTTGCAGCGGCAGCAGATCTTTTTGTATTTCCTTCTAAGAGAGAAGGACTTCCTGTTTCTATGCTTGAAGCAATGTCAGCCGGTATGCCTGCGCTTGCTTCTGCGATAAGAGGCAACAGGGACCTTATGCAGAGGGCAAAGCTTGCACCAAAGACCTTCTTTGCACCTATATTTAAACCTGATGACAGCGAGGAGCTTGCCGCAAAGATTGCTTTTCTTGCATCAGAGACAGATGCGGCAAAGAATGCACTTTCTATTCTTTCAAAAGAAAACGTCGGCAGAGCTATGGACTTTGATAAGGAAAAGGTCATTGCAAGGATGAAAGAGATATATAAGGACTAACCGGTCATGCTTTATTGCTCTCGCGATGACCGGCAGAGTGTATTACCGTGCTTTATGCGATAATACAATAATAATTAAGGATATCACATGTATCGGATTACAAAAAAATTATTTTCTATCTTCAATCGGGCACAGAAAATCCGTATAGGGATCATTTTTGTCCTTATGATAATCGGTGCCGGCTTTGAAACTATAGGAGTTTCACTTATCGTACCGCTTATGACCACACTTATGAAGCCTGATTTCTTTACTACAGATAAGACAACAATGCTTATTGCAAGGCTTCTTGACCTTCATAGCCCCAAAACGTACGTTATGGCGCTTTTGCTTGGCATGATCGTTGTATATATACTAAAGAATATTTTCCTTTATCTGGAATATTATGTTCAGCAGAGGTTTATCTGCAATAACCGTGTATATATGCAGCATCGCATCATGAGGTCTATTCTGATGCGCCCTTATGAATATTTTCTTGGTACTACAACGGGCGAGATACAGAGAACCATAATAAGCGATGTGGAAGGAGTCTTTGGGCTTCTTAATAACTTCATGCTTCTTTCAACCGAGACAGTTGTGGGCATGGTGCTTGTTGTGGCAATATTTGTCATAAATCCATTTATGGCGTTGCTTGTGTTTATCATTATCATGATTGAAGTGATGGCGATAGGCTTTGTGATAAAGCCCCTTATGCATAAAAACGGTGAGAAGCTTCGCGATGTGAACGCGGGTCTTAACAAATGGATAATTCAGGCTGTTTCAGGAATAAAGGAAACAAAGGTAAATGAAAAGGAAGGCTTTTTCCTTACCAATTATCAGAGATACGCAAAAGACAATGCAAAGATAACCTGTCAGGTAAGTGTGCTTGGCAATGTTCCGCGTCTTATAATAGAGGCGGTCACTATCTCTGCAATGCTTGGGCTAATTGTTATTCTGCTTTTTAGAGGTGAGAGCGTGGAGAACCTTATGCCGCAGCTTTCAGCCTTTGCTGTTGCCGCAGTAAGACTTCTTCCTTCTGCCAACCGTATTTCAAGCGCTGCCAATGCTCTGCCCGGCGGTGAGCCGAGCCTTGATGCCCTTATAGCGACCTTGAATGAGGTGAATGAATGGGAAGCAAGTACAAAAAAAGAGAAGAAAGACGAAAATACGCACTTTACAGTTGAACACGAATGTCGTATGAGTCACGTGACCTTTGCATATTCAAATTCAGATAAAAATATTCTTGAAGATGCTTCAATGGTTATTCCTGCTGGAAAGTCAATCGGGATAATAGGACCTTCCGGTTCAGGTAAGACTACCACGGTCGATCTTCTCTTAGGACTTTTAAAGGCGCAGAAGGGAAGCATTACTGCTGATGGAGTATCCATCACAGAGAACTATTCGGAATGGCTTTCAAAGATAGCCTACATACCGCAGTCGATATATATGATAGATGATACTATAGCTGCCAATGTTGCTTTTGGAGAAGATCCGGATGATTACGATTATGAAAGAGTACGTGCGGCACTTAAGATGGCGCGGCTTACAGAGCTTATAGCGGAGCTTCCGGACGGTATAGACACCCAGATAGGCGAGCGTGGCATGAGGCTTTCGGGCGGTCAGCGCCAGCGTATAGGCATAGCCAGAGCACTTTACACAAACCCTTCGATCCTTGTTTTTGATGAGGCGACAAGTGCTCTTGATAATGAGACAGAAGAGGCGATAATGGAGTCTATAAACTCCTTGCGTGGTCAGAAAACAATGATAATGATAGCTCACCGCCTTACTACAGTTAAAGATTGCGATATTATTTACAAGGTGGAAAATGGAAAGATAACGGGGACAACACTGTAATGAAGATACAAGTACTTATGTCTACCTATAATGGAGAGCGCTATTTAAGGGAACAGATAGACTCTATCTTAGACCAGGACTTTGCTCTTCTTAAGCCTTACATAAAAGAGCCGATAAGTCTTTTTCTCATGGTGAGGGATGATGGCTCGAAGGATGCCACAAAGGCAATCCTTTCGGAATATGCGGACAGCAGAAAGGGAGTATCATGGTACACAGGACCTAATATGGGACCTGGCAAGAGCTTCTGGAATCTTGTAAGAAATTCATCTGATGCGGACTATTATCTTTTTGCAGATCAGGATGATGTGTGGCTGCCTGAAAAGATCGCAAGAGGGATACTTGCGCTTTTAAAGGAAAAGAACAGGGAAATACCTCTTTTGTATTGCAGTGCAGTTACAGTTACGGATGCAAAGTTAAACCCATTGGGGTATTCTATAGCTCCATCAAAGATCTTTACCGATGCGGCTCATTCTCTTATTTATTCGCTTGCACCGGGCTGTACTTTTTTATTCAATAAATATGCAATGGAAGAATACAAAAAGTATGATCAGAATGTTGATTTTGCATGCCTTCACGACTGGCTTGCTCACAAGATTGCTGCCCTTACAGGTAAAGTTATTTTCGACAAAGATTCCTATATACTCTACAGACAGCACGGAGATAATGTTGTCGGAGCTGTACCGGGAAGTGGCAGTATAAGGAGCTTCTTTGACAAGGTGGGGCACTTTTTATTTCACAATGACTGCGTAAGGAGCAACACGGCAAAGTCACTTTTAGAGGTATATGGCTCGGATGCAGGGTCAGAAAACAGGAGACTTTTAAGACTGCTTGCAGAGTATCGCAAAGATCATGATGTGAAAATGGAACTGATGTCCGAAACAGTCTTTAAAACCGGCAGTAAGAATGATTTTCTTTTCAAGACCTTAGTATTTATGGAGAAGGTGTAAGATGATAAATCCTGTAACGTGGGCTGTCAGGGCTTTTATGACAGGCGGCATAAAAGAGCTTGTCTATGAGACGAGGATCATACATTACAGCAGGTCTGAAAGAAGATGTAAAAAGTCAAAGGTGGGCTGGATAGCAAAAAATGCAAGAAAAGAACTTCGTGCAAAAAAGAAGATCCATCTTGCGGCTGTTCTTCTCGTAAATGAAAATGAAAGGGAAAGCGAGAAGACTAAGGAAACGATAAGAAGCCTTGTATCCTTGAAGGGAGTTACGGTTTATCTTCACATGGCAACAGGTGAAAATGAAAAAGAAATCATTTCAAACGCCATGGCTGTGATAAATGATCTTAGAGAGCCCTTCTTTTTCTTTGTTCTTCCGGGAGATGATTTTGACCCTATGTTTGGTGCGATGGCAGCAGGACTTATAAGAAATGACAGGGATATCAGATTTATCTATACCGATGAAATATGCGAAGACAGGGAAATCTGCAAGCCCGCTTATTCACCGCATACGCTTGTAGGACACAATTATATCGGTCACTCTGCCATTATTTCAAGCGAAATGACAAGCCACATAGGGATAAGACCTGTCTCCCTTTCTTTGTTTATCTGGGAGTTATACAGGTCGGTGACACGCAGGCTCATGCCTATGAATATTAAAAATATCCCGTCACCATTGGTAGAGACAGGACTTTCCTATAAACAGGAGTTTTTTGAAAATACCAATCCTTCACCTTGCTTTTTATCTCTTAGAAAGCCTTTTGCTTCTATAATAATACCAAGCAAGGATAATCCTGTATGTCTTGAAAGGCTGTTTAAGTCGATGAGCTTTCATGAGGCGGGAGTGCCTTATGAGATAATTGTTGTGGACAACGGCAGCAGTGAGGAAAATAAGGAAAAGATAAATATTCTCTGCATGGACGCAATGGCAAAGTATCTTTATAAAAAAGAGACTTTCAACTTTTCTAAGATGTGCAACAGGGGCAGAGCAGAGGCAAAGGGTGGTTTCCTTCTTTTCCTTAATGATGATACGGAAATCCTTACGGACAACTGGCTCTTTATCCTTTGTGAAACAGCAGCCCTGAAGAGAAGTGGGGCTATAGGGGCGAAGCTCCTTTACCCTAACGGACGCATACAGCATGTAGGTATTGTTGGTGGAGTATATCCGACGCATGTATTAAATAAAGAAGAGGACAGCGACCCTGTAGAATTAAAAACAACCCTGCCATACAACTACATGGCGGTTACAGGAGCCTGCCTTTGTCTTAAGACGGAAAGATTTGATGCGGCAGGCGGTTTTGATGAATCCTTTGACACAGATTACAATGATGTTGTCATGTGCGTAAAGCTTCGTGCAATGGGCTTTTTTAATGCAGTCAGAAATGATGTTGTACTTACTCATTATGAGTCCTACAGCAGAGGAATACCCGATACGCCGGAAAAAGAAAAGAAACTCGAATCGGACAGAAAGAGACTTGAAGCGATAATAAAGAAAAACAAAGTTTGAAATATTTAGAGACTTTTATCGGCGTCGAGGCAGGCACGACACCGATAGTACTATGCCTGCGGCAAGGCGGAAAAATGTCAGCAAAGGAAATTATTGGTAAGATAAGAGCAAGACTAAGGCTTGCACGCGGAATGAAACTTGGCGTGTGTTTGATATGTACTAGTGATACACGGGAGCTGTCAGATAATCTAAAGACTCTTAGAAAATATGCAAGATTTATAAATGTGGTAATAGATGTCAGTGATGAAGAGGTAGCTAGTCACCTTCATGACCTTATGAACGAAAGACTTCTTGATTCCGTTACCAAAGTTTCTGGAAAGAAAAAGGATCTTACCCGCCCTGCAATGTGGGAGGCGGGGCTTATTAGTCTCAAGTCTTCTGACTGCACACATTTTCTTCTGCTTGATGAAAATGAACATATAAAACCGGAAAATCTTATTGCAGCAAAGAAAAGGATACTTTATACAGGAGCAGAGGTTTCTTTTATAGAAGAATATGACCTTGCAAAGACAGAAGCAGGAGAAAAGCTTGCAAATGCACCGAGGCAGGGAATGATCCCTTTTATAGGAAAACTTGACAATGAAACTTTGATAGATAACTTTTCAAAAGCTCCGGTAAAACTTGCGGGAGAGAGGTATACCGGCATGAAAGAGAAAGCCTCTTTTTTTATTTTCAACTATCCGATAGTGCTTGAGAAAAGATTGAAAGGTAAGGAAAAATAAGGGATGAAACTTGGTGTGACCTATTCGCTTTATAACGGCTATGAACTGCTGCCATTTTCTGTGAAGGCGATCCGTCCGGCTGTAGATTATATAAATGTTGTTTATCAGGACTATTCGTGGTTTGGAAAGCCGGCAGATTCGGAAATGTATGAAATTGTAAATAAGCTTAAGGGTGAAGGTCTTGTAGACAACGTGTTGAAATATGACATTCCGCCTTCAGATGATTATAAAGATACAAAGGGGAATGCCGGTAAGGCGACCTATAAGAAAAATATAGCAAGGACACTTGAAAAAAGGAACCTTGGAATTGAAGATTTAAAAAAGAATGACTGCGACTACTGCATGATCCTTGATGTAGATGAATTCTATAGGGCAGAGGACATAGAGAAGGCGACAAAATTTATAGAAAAAAACGGAATCACTGTTTCCTGTGTGAGCTCATATCCTTATGCGATAAAGCCAACTTACAGGTCAAAAACAAAGCAGGAATTTTCTTTTCAGTTTATAATGAAACTTGAAAAGGATGCGAAGTGTGTTTTCTGCGACACTTTTCCCTGCCTTGTAGATCCGATAAGAAGCCTTGGTTATGACAGGAAAAAGGATAAGTTTTATTATTTTACAGACTTTACCCTGCATCACATGTCACTCGTAAGGAAAGATTTTTCTGAGAAGATTTCTTCTACCATAGAAAATTCCCTGAAGAATGCCACAGATTTTACGGGTGGACTTGAAAGAAAGTTTGAATCGGCCAAAAACCAGGCGGCAGCAGGTGTCCCCCAAGGCTATATAGAAGTGCCGAATGAATTTGGAATAGAATTATGAAAATATGCTTTGTAGTGTTAAATTTCAACCTGACTAAAGAAACAATAGAGCTTGTGTCATCCATAAAAACAAATCTTGATACAGATGAGTACCATATTTTTATAGTGGATAATGCCTCTGCAAACGGGGCAGGGGAGGCACTAAGCAAACGTTTTAACAAAGACGAAAAAGTTACAGTAAAGATAAATAAAGAAAATCTTGGCTTTGCCAACGGAAATAATGTTGGTATCGATCTTGCAAGGGAACTAAAGCCGGAGTTTATCATCTGCATGAACAATGACATGGTTTTTGAACAGCAGAACTTCTACAAAATCTTAAAATCTGCCTATGAAAAGACCGGTGCAGCTGCCATAGGTCCTGAAATTTTTGTAAGAGATTATTCGTCAGGCTCTATAACGGGAAAAAGCTACACGCTTGCAAGATATAAAGAGGAATTATCAGTAGTAAGAAAAAGACAGAAGGCTCTTAGGTTAGGCGAGCCGCTGCAGGTTGAAAGCTTTAAGGAAAACCTCCTTTTAAAGCACAGACGCCTTAAAAATCTATACTTATGGCTTAAGGGAAAAGGCGATGAGATGGAGCTCTCTCAAGCTAAAAGAAGGAAATTGTTTAAAAAGACTATAGAGGGAAAGCCAAAGGATGTGCTTTCTGGCAGTAAGAAGAATGTGTTGCTACATGGGTCATTTATCATTTTTACGCCTAAGTTTTTTGAAAAGCTTACAGGCTTTTATACAGGAACCTTTCTTTATTACGAAGAAGACCACCTTTATCATGACCTTATAGAGGAGGGGCTTTCAAGCCTTTACCTTCCTTCGCTTGCAATCTATCACCTTGAAGGCAGAAGTTTTGAAAGAAACAGTGAACTTACGGAAAGCGAGCGGGAAAGACTTATAAAAATGTATGCATGGTATGAGGAATCACTTCAGCTGTTAATATACAGGATATCAGTTCAGGGGAAAGTTTGAGGTAGCTTTAGACTTTCATCGGTGGCGCGGCAGGCACGACACCGATTGGCACTAAGCCTGCGGCAAGGTATGATAGATGAGAGATCTGCTCTTTAAGATAAAACGCGCATTTTCTTATGGAGGCTTGCGCGTGGTAGCCTTCCGAACATGGATGACCTTGCACAGGAGGAGGCAGGCAAGAAGAGAAGAAAAAAGACTTGCAGGGCTTATGGCAGTTTCCAAAAGAGGCGCATATACTACCAAGGCTGTTACAGTCTTTATCCTTGCAGGAGGTGATCCGACTGCTTTTGTGGACACAGCCGAGTCGGTCAGAAGTTCGGGCTACAGGCACCTTACGGTAAAGGAAGTTGATTCGGGTGAAAATGAGTACGAAGCGCTTTATAAAGCTGTAAAAGAGGATACTTCTCCATATTTTATGGTGCTTTTTAAAGGAGACAGGCTAAAAAAAGGATGTATTGATATACTGATCGACCTTGCAGTAAGGGAAAATGCACCTTTTACTTATTCTGATATGCTTTTTGGGGGCGAGGGAGGAGAGTCTGAAAGGAATAACGCTGGAGAGTATTCTCCGGATACACTATCGTCATATAACTATATTGGCAATGCCTGTTTTATAGGAAGAAAGCTTTTTGAAAAGCTTGAATTTGATGAAAATAGAGCCGTTGCAAGTGATGCAAGGGGGCTTGTTTACGATATTTTAAGGAAGGCTTTGCCTTTAGGAAAGAAAGAGAAAAAGAAGAATACAGTCTGCTATGCACCGATCCCACTTTTACAGAGCGAGAAGAGTAAGGAAGAGATCTTTTTTAGTGAGACGCATATTCAGGATGGGCTGATAGAGCCTGATACAAAGGTTTCGGTTATAATTCCAAGCCGCGACCATCCGGAACTTTTAAGAAAATGCCTTGAAAGCCTTGTAGAGAAAAACCCATTAACAGCCTATGAGCTTATAGTGGTGGATAATGGTAGTAAAAATGAGAATAAATGTAGATACGAAAGGCTTTGCGATAAATACGGGGCAAAATATATATATGCCACAGCACCTTTTAATTTTTCTGCTATGTGTAACAAGGGTTGTTCGCAGGCAACAGGGGACTATCTTTTATTTTTAAATGATGATACGGAATTTGTTACCCCTTCTGCAATAAGAAAGCTTGCAAAAAGTGCAGAGATCTCCTACCATGGGGCAGTCGGCGCCAAGCTTCTCTATCCTTCAGGAAAGATTCAGCATATAGGAGTGGTGGGCGGACTTACTCCGGTGCACCTTATGAATGGTGAAGAGGATAAGGAAGATAAGTGGAAAAGAAAGACCCTGCCTTATAATTATGACCTTGTGACAGGTGCATGTCTTATGATAAAAGCATCTGTCTTTGATGAAGTAAAGGGCTTTTATGAAGGGCTTCCTGTAAGCTACAATGATCTTGACCTTTGCATGAAATTAAGGGAGGCGGGATATTTCAACATGGTCCGTACTGATGTGGTTCTGATACACTATGAGTCCGAGACAAGAGGAACAGACGAGGAGACTCCTGAAAAGATAAGGGCAAAGATAAGAGATGTGAAATGTCTTGCAAGAAGACACAGGGAATTGTAAAAGAATATATAAGGACTAGCCGGCCTTGCTTTATCGCTCTCGCGATGGCCGGCAGAGTGTCATATCGAACAAAGTTCGATACGACAATATATAGTAAGCGAAGAAAATAATTGCGGATAGAGCTTGCTCTATTCAACATTATTTCGTTTACGATAAAACAACTGAGATTCTTCTTACGTGAGACTTGACAAGTTCTACTAATAGGATTATTCTTAAGAAAATCTATGGATTTTCTTAAATTCTGTTTATAAGCACGATTTTTAGAAATGCAAAGGAGCGGGAAAATATGGAACATACAAAGAAGATGGTGGCACCGATAATCATAACCATTATCGTTTTGGTGTACTGGTTAGCTTATGTAGCTGCGATCCTTCTGATTCCGGGAGCTTTTGTCTTTGTGAAAGTCCTTTTTGCCATTTTGGGTGTGGGCTTTTCTGTGGGTATGATCCTCGTGCTTATTTCAAGAATAAGAGAGATCAAAGGAGGAGAAGAAGATGATCTTAGTAACTACTGATGGACTTGAAGGAAAGAAGCTTGAGCCATTGGGCATTGTAAAAGGAAGCACGATCCAGACTGTAAACGCTTTTAAGGATATTGGTTCAGGCTTAAAGAACCTTATCGGCGGAGAGCTTGGAAGCTACAATGAAATGATGAACAAGGCAAGAGCACTTGCTACAAAGCGTATGACAGAAGAAGCAGAAGCCCTTGGCGCTGATGCGATCGTTGCAGTGAGATATTCCTCATCCTCTGTAATGCAGAGCGCAGCTGAGATAATGTCTTACGGCACCGCAGTGAAGATAATTGAATGATAAAGGAAACACCCGACCGGATTAATTTGGTTGGGTGTTCTTTTGCTTACTTTAATAAAGCAGGGCATAATTGTCTTAGTATTTTGTCAATTTTTGTTTTCATCCATGAAATCGAGGATCTGGCACATCGCCCTTTTAACCCCCAAAGGTGTAAAACCATGTCCTTCGTTAGGCATAATAATAAGTTTTGCATGAGGATAGATACTAACGGCTTTTTTAGAATAATCAATAGGAACAAGGTTATCTTTGTCGCCATGGAAAATAAGAACATTTCCTTCATATTTCCCTATATTATCAAAGACATCAAAATCGTGTATTGATTCAAAGAAGTTTCTTCCTAGCTTCATGCCCCAGAAGTCATTTTCATCTGGAATGTCTGAAAGTTCAGGGTATGTATTTTTCCAGTTATCGGGAATACAGAAGGCAGGAAAGTAGAGAATCAGTCCTTTTACCTGGTCCATAAGTTCTTCTGTTGCAAGAGAGGCAACAAATCCGCCCTGACTGCCACCGAACATATAGATATGGTCTGGGTCTACATTATCAAGACTTTTTACATAGCTAAATGCTGCAAGTGCATCGGATTTTTCTGTAAATACTGTCATATCGGTTGTCTTGCCTGTGCTCCTTGAATTGACACTGCCGCCGCAGAAATCTATTGAAAGAGCTATATAGCCGTTACTTGCATAGTAAAATGCCTCACGTTTGAAATCTTTTCCGCTTCCGTTATAGCCGTGTCCCATAACAATTGCGGGAAATTTTCCATCGGAGTCTGGCATATATATGTCTCCAACGATAGTATTTTCTCCGTTTTTGATTTCGATAGTTTCAGATTTTACTTTGTACTTTCCTTCTTTTTGAGCTACATCTGTTTTGGTTTCCATGATGTTTGATTCCTCCATTTTATTTTCTTTTGTACTTGTTACTGCAGATGCTGATGAGTTCTTTTCTGTTTTTACGCCGCAACTCATGCAAAGGCTTGAGATTAAAAGAGTTGCTATGCAACCTGATAAAAGCTTTTTTTTCATATACAATAGTTTACTAATTAGAATACGTATTAATAAGGTAAAAAATTTAAAATTATATGGTCATTTAACGGGATAAGCGCGGGCGAAAAAGCAGGAGAGCGTCCGCCCGCACTTATACAGAAATAAAATGTTCTGATAAATTTTTACTTCTTTGAGATTCTTATAACTGTCAATGAATAAGCTGGAGCGTCATAGAACATTTTATCACTTATGTTGATATCATCTCCCTTTTTAGGTGAAATTGCATCAGGCATGTTGTAGCTGTTTTCCATTTTTAAATTGGCACCGGCAAGCACTGTGACACTTGCCTTATCGCTAAATTGCTCCATATCTGCATTTGTTATATTGATGTTCGTATCAATATTTCCCTCGGTAGTGTTGACGAGTTTTATTATAAGGTCACCTTTTTCGTCTCTTACAGATGATGCGTAGCAAGGGCTTTTAGGTTCTTTCGTATAATCTATGTAAAGTTCATCATCAAGATAGCACTTTATATTATCCTTGTTTACCACCACTTTAAGGTGATAGTCTGTATTGCTCTTCAGTCTGCAGTTTTTAACGGTACCTTGAACCTGACCACTTTTAACTCCATTCGCAACTTCCTGAAGACAGGAGACTGTATTTCCCCATCCGCCGAGATTCCAGAAAATGTTGTTATTGCTGTTTGTTACTGCAACAGGGATAAGGAAACCTTCATTTCCACCTTTCTTTGTGGCGTCTACTTCGAGCGTGTAGTTCTGCCATGAAACGTTGCCTGTGTACACTGAATCGCCTGTATTCTGGTCAGAAGGATTACCCGTATTTGTCTGAACGAGCTTTCCGTTCTCTACTTTCCAGTTTCCTGCGTTGCAGTCAAAATCATCCGGCAGGTCTCCGTCTTTATCAAAATTGTTTTCATAAAGGACCTTGCCGCTTTCATTGTCTGTAACTTTAAGATTGTCAAACTCTGCGTTTGTCATCCATGTGCCTAAACCTACTTTTCCTGAAAGAGCATAGGCGTTTTCGTCAATGCCGGAGAAGGTAAGGTCTGTTTTTTCGTATTCACTGCCACTGTTTACAGAGAAGAGTTGCTGTACATGATAATCGGCAGTTTTCATTGCCATATCCTTATTGTAATAAATAAGATCCGGATTCCACTGATTGTCGCGTGCATTGCCAAAGAGAGGCGCATAGCATGCAAACTGAACAATATCGCCGTTTCGCTCAAGCCCTGTCATGAATGAAGCTTCTGCAAGGGCGGCTTCAAGTGAATTGCTCTTTGCCGCATATTCACCAAGGAAGACCTTTGCTTGCATACCGCGGTCATAGGTATCGTAGCGTTTTGTATTTGAAAGGAACCAGTCAGGACTTTCGTAGAAATGTTCATCAACAAGCCCTGTCATATCATCAGGATAATCCTCAAGGTAGTTATATCCGAATTTATCACCGGAACCTGTACCATTTGCGACGCAAAGAACTATGTCGCCGTAAAGGTCAGGTTTTTCTGCCTTTGCCTTATCAAAAGCCTCTACAAAAAGATTGTAATGATCGTGGTATTCCTGCTGCCATTGTTCATTTCCGATGGCAATATATTTCAACCCGTATGGCGTTTCGTGCCCCATGGCGGCTCTTATAGCACCCCATTTTGTGGTCTTGGCGTCGCCGTTTGCAAATTCAACGAGGTCTATGGCATCCTGTACACACTCCTTGAATTCCTTGCTGTTTACAGGATAAACCTTGTAATTATTACCGCTCTGAGGCTGACAGGTCATACCTGCATTGAGCACAGGAAGCGGGATGCAGCGAAGTGCTTCACACAGGTTGAAATATTCATAGAAGCCGAGTCCATAAGTTGTATATGTAGGATTGTTGCTGCTGCCTCTCCAGATGGATTCGCCCATTGGCCTTGCTGCAACGTCACCGAGGGTCTTCTTTCCATTTATGTTGAAATAAGGAAGTTCGTCTTTATAAGGATCGAGACCGCGCATGCCTATAGAATCTTTCCAGCGGTACATTGTATCTTCGTTTCTTCCTTCGATCACACAGCCACCCGGAAAACGCATAAAGGAAGGGTGAAGGGCTTCCAGAGCCTCGCCTATGTCTTTTCTTACAGGAAGTCCCTTGTAGGTGTCGTCTGGCATGAGTGAAATCATATCTGCCGCGATGCTTCCTTTATTAAAGGAAAGTTTTAGTCTTGCTTCATCATCAAGCTTGTCGGTTACATCGAATGTGACTGTGTATTTTTTCCATGAATCTGTTATTTTATCTATCGTTTTGCTGGCAAGTAAGTCGGGCTTGTCCTTACTTCCCAATGAAAGCTTTACGGGACCGGTAAAACCATCAAGCCCCTTAAGATAGACGGAGGCTGTATAGGTGCCCTTTGTTATCTTCATTCCGTCGAGAAAACCGCGGTTTGCAATGCCAAGTTCCTTGCTGGAAGGATTTACAAGGACGGCATAGCTTTCATTATTCTTATTAAGACCTGAATTATCCTTACTGCCGTCCTTCACAGAAAAATCAAGACCATCATCTGCAAACCATCCATGTTTTGCGGCACCCGAGGCAGAGGCCTTGAAGTCGAAAGAGCGGTTTTTTATCATTTCTGCATAAAGACCACCGTCAACCGCATGATTTATATCTTCAAGAAAGATCCCGAAAAGTTTTTCCGAGATTGGAGTCACTTTTTTGCAGTCAACGGTGAGATCTGCCTTTATTAAACTGCCCTTTATATTAGAAGCAGTTTTATTTTCGGATGTCGCTAAGACAGACGACTGTGACGTTGAAGTTGCATTTCCAGCGCTTTTTTTCGAGGCAGAAGTTGAAAGTTTAGAATTTTCTGAACTATTCCCGCATCCGGACAGGCTTATCAAAAGACAAGTTGCCAATACAGATGCCAAAATCTTTCTGTAATTGTGCATTTTTAACCCTCCATTGTGTAGTAAAATTGTGAATTACTTTCAAAATATCTAAAAGAATTCGCGTTCTTTTATTAGAATATCATAAAAGAATGGGGTAGTAAAGCATTGACTTTTGTAAGAAACCATTGTATTATAGTAAAAGCTAAAGTAATTCGTTTGCTTTTAAAACATAATTAAAAATCAATCTGTAAAACAGTATTTATTGCACTGAGTGAAGTGAGTGCTGTTATGTATCGCGAAGCGATACGGAAATGTCAGGACAAAAAAGTCCAGAGAATCAGAGGAGTACTTATGGGTAAGGCAACTTTTAAGAAAACAGTGTCGTTGGCGCTTGCGGCAACGATGGTGGCAGGTGTACTCGGCAGTAATGTTACCTTTACGGCAAGGGCAGCTGAAAGCGGAGATGGTTCTACCGCAGCAGAGGCAGGCAGCAAGGAAGGGTATTCGGAAGAACGTTTGTCACACAATTACACAAATGTAAGCGGAGGGTATACTCTCGGAGAATACAAGGGAGATCCTGTTTCATGTCCTGCAGAAACAGGAGCAGACAGTGCTACTGCAGCAAAACTTACCACAGAGACCAGGGATTACGGCAAAGCCGCTAAGGTTCTTGACCTTGGTATCGATGATACAGCGACTCTTTCTGTGAATGTTCCGGAGGATGGTTTGTACTTCCTTCAGTTTGATTATCTTTCATACGACAAGTCGATTCTTCCTATTGAAATGTCTATGAAAGTGGACGGAGAATATCCATTCTATGAATGCAGGAACATGAAGCTTGAGACAAAGTGGATTCCTTCAGCCAAGAAGTCCTTCGACAGATATCACGATCAGGTCGTAGCAGTTCCAAATAAGGATATTTCATGGGAAACAGCATACTTTATGGATTCCTCATACAGGCATAGTGCTCCGCTTGCCTTTGAATTAAAGAAGGGTACACATACATTTTCATTTAATGTAAAAGAAGGAACTTTTCTTTTAGGAGGAATTTCACTTACAGCACCTACGACACCTGCTTCTCATAAGATGGGTGAAAAGGCAGAAGGTGATGCGATCATTACTCTTCAGGGTGAGGACTTTAATTCATCCAATGATTCATCAATTCATGGTGTCTGTGAGTACGATACTTCGGTAGCTCCTTTCTCGGTAAAGGAAAAGGTGCTGAATACTATCGATTCTGACTCATTTGACAATGCCGGACAGGAAATTTCCTATACCTTTGAGGCTCCGGCGGATGGCTATTATAATCTTGCCATGAACTATCGTCAGTCAGATAAAACAGATTTTCCTGTTTTCTTTGACATAAGAGTAGACGGGGAAATGCCTGATGATGCATTCAAGTCATATCCTATGGCTTATACGACAAAGTATAAGACAAGCACTCTTAAAGATGGTAAAGGAAACAACCTTTCGGTTTACCTTACAAAGGGTTCTCATGATCTGTCACTTACCATAAGCATGGACCCTATATCACATATCATGGAACAGCTTGATGTGATAATGAGTGAGGTTACAGACCTTGCACTTGAGATAACAAAGGTTGCAGGTACTAATTCAGATAAATACAGAGACCTTAAGCTTTCAAGATATATCCCGGGTCTTGATAAGACTCTTGACGGATATGCAGATGAGTTATATTCACTTCAGGATGAAGCTCTTAAGTATGTCAAGGGTAAGAAAAATGTAGCAGTTATGTCGTCAATGATAGTTGCAGCAGAACAGCTTCGCTCATTGGCTGCAAATCCAGATGAGATACCTTACAGGATCGGGGAACTTTCAACCAGCGGGAATTCTGTAAACCATTATCTTGCTACATCAATAGACAGTCTTATCAGCAATAAAATCGCGATAGACAGGATATATATATATCAGGATGGGGCAAAGCTTCCAAAGCAGCCGAATATATTTAAGGGAGCTGCGATGAACGTGGAGCGTTTTGCTACTTCATTTACAAGAAAGACCTACTCAACCAGCAATGTAAATAAAGATCATCTTCAGGTATGGGTAAACAGGTCAAATCAATACGTTCAGATAATGCAGAAGATGATTGACGAGGAGTTTACTCCAAAGACAGGCATAGATGTTGATATTTCAATCATGCCTGATCAGTACAAACTCGTTCTTGCCAATTCATCTGGAAATGCTCCTGATGTGGCAACCGGTATCAACTACACTATACCTTATGAGCTTGCAGTGAGGGGCGCTCTTGTTGATATGACGCAGTTTGACGGGTTCAAAGAGACAGCAAGTGCATTTGAACCTGGATATTTTATGACAGGAACGATCGGTGACGGAATCTATTCAATGCCTGAGACCACAAACTTCTGGGTTCTCTTCTATAGAACAGATACCATGGAAAAGCTTGGTCTTACTATTCCGCAGACTATAGATGATGTTGTGGATATGCTTCCTGATCTTCAGATGAGAGGACTTAATTTTTATTATCCGACCGCCGGAATGATCCAGATGAGAAATTTCCATGGTACTGCTCCTCTTATCATGCAGAATGGCGGTTCTCTTTACTATGATACTGCTGCAAGCGGAACTGCTCTTGGCAGCGAGGCATCTGTAAATGGTTTTGAAAAGCTCACAGAGCTCTTTACTATCTACAATATGCCAGTAAACATTGATAACTTCTATCAGCATTTCCGTAATGGAGACCTTCCTATAGGAATTGCAGATTTTGGTACTTACAACCTTATTACAAATGCAGCTCCTGAACTTGCAAGTTCATGGAAGATAGCCCTTGCACCGGGAACTTTTAAGGAAGATGGAACGATTGACAGAAGCACATGCGGATGTGCAGAAAGTTCGGTAATCTTTAAGAGCAACTCTGAGAGAGAAAAGAGAGCATGGGAATTTGTAAAATGGTGGGCTTCAACAGATGTGCAGGCTGAATTCGGCCAGACCATACAGATCACATACGGTGACGAGTATATGTGGAATACAGCCAACATGGAGGCTCTTGAACGACTTCCATGGAACACTGAAAACAAGAAAGTCATAAAAGAGTTTGCAAAAAACGTCAAGGATATTTCAAGAGTACCGGGAACTTACCTTCTTGAACGTGAGATGAGCAATGCCTTCAATGATATCGTTGTAAACGGTGCAGATAACCAGGAGAGAATTGATAAGGCAGTCAAGGCTATCAACAGAGAGTTTGACAGAAAGCTTGAGGAATTTGGCTACAACGACAGTGAAGGAAATGTCATAAAGCCTTACAATATTCCTACTTATGAAAGTGAAGCTGCCAAACTTGGAAGGTAAACTGAAGGAGATTTTAAAAAATGAGCAATGAGGCTAAAACGGCTGCATCTGCAGCCGCAGTAAAGCCAGAGACAGGCAGGAAAAAGAACAGGATTGGACGCAGAGAGAACAATAATCATCATGGTTATTACTTTATAGCTCCCTATGCGATTGTATTTACGATCTTTATCCTTATACCTGTAGTACTGGCGGTTATCCTTTCACTTACAAATTTTAACGCTATCCAGTTTCCTAAATGGGTAGGGTTCCTAAACTACATCACTCTTCTTACAAGTGATGAGGTTTTTATGCAGCATGTACTTCCGAATACGGTTGTATATGCGGTTGTAGTAGGTATCGGAGGTTACATCCTTTCATTTATACTTGCTTATGCACTGTGCAACCTGAGTAAAGTTCCAAGGACTATAATAGCTCTTATACTTTACTCGCCAAGTATGACTACAGGTGTTGCAATGACAGTTCTCTGGAAGGTTATCTTCTCAGGTGATCAGATGGGGCTTTTAAATTCCTGGCTTATGAGTCTTGGAGTTTTAAATGAACCTGTAGTCTGGCTTTCTGATACCAGAGCACTTCTTCCGATAGTTATTATCATTGGTCTCTGGTCATCAATGGGTATTGGATTCCTTTCACTTATAGCCGGTATCCTTAATACAGATGAACAGCTTTATGAGGCAGGTGCTATCGACGGAATAAAGAACAGGTTCCAGGAAATGATATACATTACTATTCCACAGATGAAACCACAGATGCTTTTCGCTGCGGTTATGGCAATCGTAAATGCATTTCAAAATGGTCTTATTTCAACATTACTTACCGGTAACCCTTCACCGAGCTATGCAGCACAGCTCATAGTAAATCACATTGAAGATTATGGTTTCCAGAGGTATGAAATGGGCTATGCAGCCTGTGTATCAGTGGTACTTCTTCTTATAGTACAGCTGTTCAGTTACGCATCCAATAAACTTCTTACCGATAAGGATCCTTACGGTGCAGCTTAAATTCAGCTTTTGCAAAGTGAATGGTAATGGCTGGGTATTTAGTGCCACGTTAAGGACATCAGTCATTTGTAAGAAAGGACAACATAGAAATGGCATATAAGGGAAAAAGAATAAATCCTAAAAAATTTGATAAGAGCCAGATTAAGATCATAATTCTTCTGATGCCTCTTGTTATATTCATGGCTTTGCCTATTATATTCATTGCAAACCATGCTTTCAAGCCTATGGATGAGCTCTTTGCCTTTCCTCCTACTTTTTTTGTGAGGAAACCGACGCTTGAAAATTTTGTAAAGCTTGCTAAGTTCTCACGTACAAGCGGTGTTCCACTTTCAAGATACATATTTAACTCAGCTATAGTTACATTCCTTACATTAGGATTGTCACTTATATTTACAACAATGGCAGCCTTTGCTCTCAGCAAGATTAAGTTCAAGGGCAGAAATCTGATGATGCAGATCAACCAGATAGCACTTATGTTCGTTGCTACTGCGGTACTTATCCCAAGATACCTTGTTATCTGTAAGTTAGGATTTATCGATTCTATCTGGGCACATGTACTTCCGCTCATCGCGTATCCGGTTGCGTTGTTCCTTGTAAAACAGTTCGTGGAGCAGGTTCCTGATTCGCTTATAGAAGCGGCATATATGGATGGAGCCACGGATTTTCAGGTCTATAGAAAGCTTATCATTCCTATGATAAAGCCTGCTATCGCTACAGCTGCGATCCTTGTATTCCAGCAGGTATGGAGTAACATGGAGACATCAAACTACTATATAAATGATGATGCCATGAAGACACTTACTTTTTACCTCAATTCTCTGGTAAATGCAAACAATACGGTTTCCGGTCAGGGTATGGCGGCAGCTTCGTCACTGATACTTTTTGTACCAAACCTTGTATTGTTTATCATCCTGCAGAATTCAGTCATGAATACCATGGCAAACTCAGGTATCAAGTAAAGAAAGAGAGCAGACAGATCATGAAAACGAGATCCAGAATATACAGACAGGCTGCGGTCGCCATGGTGCTTGCTCTTGTGACGATGATAACGGGCTTTCTTGGAAACGTAACTCTGGTTCATGCAGAAACGCCATACAAGACCTATACAGTGGATGGTTACGGTTCAGTTGAAGAAACCCAGACAGCATATCTGGCAAAAGAAACAATAGTGAAGTTCGGCAAGAACTTCTTTGCAAATCCTTCTGATCTTTGTGTTAAAAATGACAGAATATATGTTGCTGATACAGGCAACGGCAGAGTCGTTGTCGGAGATATAGACAGCAATGAGTATCAGGAGATCGGTAAGGGAACCCTTAAGACTCCGAAGGGTGTTTATGTAACGGATGATGAACATATCTATGTTGCAGACAGGGATTCAGAAGCGATATTTGAATTTTCACCGGACGGCAAGGTGCTTAATAAGTACGGAAAGCCAAAGAGTCCTCTTTATGGTGACAAGGTAAAGTTTCTTCCTATAAAGGTAGTTGTAAATAAAGCGGGCATCATGTATGTTGTCTGTGAATCAAACAATAATGGTATCGTAGAGATTTCTCCTGCAGAAGGCGGAACCTTCCTCGGATACTTCGGTACAAACTTTGCATCGGCAAGTTTCGAGACCATTCTTTATCGTGCTATTCTTACAAAGGAACAGAGAGCGAGAATGGTTGCCAATATTCCTTCGACTCCTGATAACCTTGCAATAGATGAGCAGGGACTTATCTATACAGTTACAAGAGGTGACGGTCCTAAGACTGTAAAGAGACTTAATATTGCCGGCACCAACCTTGTAAAGGGAGTTGACAGAAACCCTGAGGTTCCTGCGGCTGTGGCAGCAGGCAATCATGAGAATATATATGTAGCTGATCAGCAGGGTTACATATATGAGTATACAGATCAAGGCGAGCTTCTTTTCGTATTTGGCGGTCTTGATGATGGTACTCAGAGAGTCGGTCTTTCAACACTTGTTTCTGCTATAAATGTTGATGAGAATGACAGAATTTATATCCTCGATCAGGACAAGAGTCAGATTCAGGTTTATGAACCGACAGAATTTACCAATCTTCTTCATAATGCCCTTTATCTTTATTCAAAGGGACGTTATACAGAAAGTAAGGAGCCACTTGCCAAGGTTCTTTCAATGAACTCAATGTTTGATTACGCAAACAAGGCTATGGGTAGGGCTTATTTTCAGGAAGAAAATTATAAAGAAGCACTCAGATATGCAAGGCTTGCCAAGGATGACGAAGGTTATTCGGATGCATTTTGGGAAGTCAGAAATAACTGGATAAAGAAAAATGTCATAACACTTATCCTTATTATTGTATGTCTTTGGCTCATCAAGAAGATAATAGAGATTCTTGACAGAAAGAAGGGAATACTTAAAGGAGCCAGAGCGTGGATAGCTAAGAGAAAGGAAAATCGCTTTATAAATAATGTCCTTTATTCTGGATATTTTATGAAACATCCTTTTGATGGTTCCTACGGTATTGCAAGAGAAGGCAGAGCTTCATGGACTTCAGCCACATTTATACTTGTTCTCTTTACAGTTGAATATGTAATAAACAAGTATCTGTGCGGTTTCCTTCAGAAGACAGTAAGAGATGGAAGATATGAACTTTTATCAGACATAGGTCTTGTTATAGTAGTTATGTTTGCTCTTACTATCTGCCATTACCTTGTATGTACTATAAATGATGGTGAAGCTACCATAAAGAAGATATATACATATTTTTGCTACAGTCTTCTTCCTTATGTATGCATAACACCGATCATATTTGTATTTTCACATATACTCACAACAAATGAGCAGTTCCTTATCACACTTGCCCAGGTTATCATGATCGGCTGGATGATAGTGCTTATGCTGCTTTCAATGAAGGAAGTAAATGGTTATACTGCAGGAGAGACCGTAAAGGTTATTCTTCTTACAGCATTTACGATCCTTATAATGACACTTCTTATATTTATAGTCTACGTGCTCTGGGCTCAGGTATTCCAGTTCTTCGGAGCATTGATCGGAGAGGTGGTGTACAGACTTGGGTTCTAAAGCAAAAAGATTATTTTGTATCATACTTGCAGCTCTTTGTGTGACTGCATCAACTTCATATCTCTACAGAGCCGAGGCTTCTGAGGACACTGCTTCTGTCGAAGTCACAGCTAAGGAAGGTACAGGCAGCGAAGCTGGTGAGGGTGCCGGTGAAGCGGATGCGCCTAAGCAGGAAGTTACTGATACTGGTGCTGTTGTGCAGGAAGGCGCCAAGGGTAAGGTTAAAAGAAGCGAATGGGTTACTTTAAAGGACTATGAGAAAGTAGCTGAAAATAAGACATTTAACCTTTACTATTATGAGCCAAGACTTTCGATAATCCTTGAAGACAAGAAGACCGGAAAGCTTATCGAGTCAACTGTTTCAGATGAACAGGATGATGGTGAGGCAAACCAAGGCTGGGTTGGTTACATGAAGTCGGGTGTTGTCGTAAATGCGATAAAGGGTACGAACAACGCATATCAGGCTGATGTGATCAATTCACATGCCGAGATCAAGACAAAGAAGCTTGATAATGGTATAAGTGCTGACGTTTATTTCAAAGATTATCAGTTTGGATTTACTGTAAAGGTAACTCTTGAAGAAGATGCACTTGTATGCGAGATACCTGATGATTCTATAAAAGAAGATAAGGAGAACACATACATTTCAACCATTTCGTTGTTCCCTATGCTTGGTTATACCTATATGGATAAGCAGGCAGGTTACATGCTTGTACCTGATGGAAATGGTGCACTTATAAGACTTACCAATAAGCAGGGACGTTATACGACCGGCTTTTCACAGATGATCTATGGAAATGATATCGGTTTTACAGATTCCAAGACACCAAGTTATCTGTGGAAGTCCTATGAGACTGTTTTAAATCCGGACAAGGTTGTGGCTCCTGTATTTGGTATGGCTCACACAGATGATAAGCTTGGATATCTTGCGGTAGTTGAATCAGGTGAAAAGAGAGCGAGCATCGAAGCTCATCCAAATGGCGCGATGATCAATTACAACAGATGCTTTGCAAAATTCAAACTTCGCGATACCTACGTGCAGCCTCTTAACCAGTCAAATTCAGGTACTGTTATCAGAGTTGAAGAAGACAGAGTTCACAGCGATATGAGAGTAAGATACCTTCTTCTTGACGGTGATGAGTCTGATTATTCAGGAATGGCTGTAGTTTACAGAAATTATCTTCTTGACAACAAGCTTGTTGAAAAGAAAGACGATTCATACAAGACCAGAGTTGACTTTCTTGGTACAGACAGAGAAAAGTTCCTTCTTGGAACAACACCTGTAACCATGACTACTGTAGAGGATATCAAAGATATCTACGGAGAGTTAAAGAAACTCGGTGTTGAAAGTATTCTTTCTGAATACAGAGGATGGCAGAAGGGCGGCATATACAATGTGCCTGTTTCATCATACAAGGCAGATGGATCAATAGGAGGCACTGGTGCTCTTACCGACCTTATAAAGGAGTCTGAAAAGAGCGGATATGACCTTTATCTTTATAACAATGCACTTGAAGTAAATGCTACAACAAATTCATTTACCTACAATGTTGTAAAGAAGATCAACAAGAGAACCTTCAATAAAGAGGTAAATGGACAGGTATATAAGAAGTTCTATTACCTTCTTCCTGAAAAGAGCAAAAAGAACCTGAACAGCCTTGTTGATTCCTATACTAAGAAGGGTGTCAATAATCTTGCTCTTGGAGGTATAACAAATAATATATTCTCATATTCAACACAGGGAAAATATTATTCAAGACTTGACAGTGCAAACACAGACCTTGAGATGGTTACGGACATTGATGCCAAGTCTGACACTATAATGGAGGAGCCATTCGCATACCTTTGGAATCATACGGATGCATTCCTCAATATGCCTCTTGGCTCTTCAGATTACATGTACCTTGATGAAGAAGTTCCTTTCCTTTCAATGGTATTAAAGGGCGTTATGCCTATGTATTCTGATTATGTGAATTTTGAAGCAAATAAGACAGAGTTCTTCCTTCAGATGGTAGAGGCTGGAGTTTATCCTTCCTTTTACGTAACTGCAGAGAATTCTTCTGCTCTTATTTACACGAATTCAGCTGACCTTTACTCTACTGAGTACAGCACATATAAGGATATGATAGCTGATTATGATGCAAAGCTTAGAGAAGTAAATGATGCTACAAGGGGATCGATGATCCTTAAGAATGAAAAGCTTGATAACAAGGTTACCAGAGTTACTTATGACAACGGTGTAAAGATCTATGTGAACTACTCTGATCTTGCTCAGACAGTTGACGGTAACACTATAGAGTCAATGTCCTATAAGGTGGTGAAGTAATGAGCAGTGAAAACAACGAAAAACCGGTAAAGCTTTCTAGAAAGGAAAGAGCCAGGATAAGGCGTGAAAATACCGGAAAGCTTATGAAGCGTGAAGCAAGGACGGGAGTCCTCTTCATGCTCCCATGGATAGTCGGGGCATGTGTGTTCCTTGCCTATCCTCTTATTACTTCCTTCTATTATGCACTTAATAATATTAGGATTACTCCTGTCGGCAAGCTCTTCAATTTTGTAGGGTATGGAAACTTTACCGAGATCCTTCTTGCCGATCCGGATTTTGGTACCCAGATCATAAGCTACATTACAACCACAGTCATATCTGTTCCGGTTGTAGTAGCATTTGCACTTATTATTGCAATGATGCTTAATGAAAATATAAAGGGAAGAGGAGTTTTCCGAGTTATTTTCTTCATTCCTGTAATCATTGTATCCGGACCTATTCTTGGTATGCTTTCAAGTCAGGATGCGGGAACGATCACTGCAATAGATACTCAGGCAATATCAAGCGCCATACAGGCACTGCTTCCTATGTCAATTGCAAAGCCTATATCAAGCCTGTTTTCGAATATGATAACGATTCTCTGGTATGCCGGTGTGCCTATCCTTCTCTTCCTTTCAGGACTGCAGAAGATAGACAAGTCCATGTATGAGGCGGCAAGGATTGATGGCGGTTCAGACTGGGAATGTTTCTGGAAGATCACACTTCCTGTTATCAAGCCGCTCATCCTTCTTTCATGTGTGTATACCATAGTGTTTATGTCGAACAATGATAACAATGACATAATCAAGCTCATAAAGAGCTCCATGTTCTCAGGTGTACAGGAAAAGGGTTATGGCTATGCTTCGGCAATGGCATGGATCTATTCACTTATAGTACTTCTTATAGTTGGTATTTTCGCGATCATCTTCCTTGCCCGTAAAGATGTATACGCAAGACAGGTAAAGAAGGCACAGAGACAGATGAAGCGCGAGAAGCGCGAACTTATCAGAGCAAAAAGGAGGGATGCGCGAAATGTCAGAAAGATCGAACGCAGCAAGCGCACAGGCCACTACAAGACCTATGGCGTCGATGAAGACTACAAGTGAAAATAAGTTCACTAAGGAAAAATTACATAAATTCCTTTTCGGATCGAAGGAACGCGAAGGTTTTATCAAGATGTTTGTCATTTATGCACTCCTTATCTGCATTGGATTTATATACATTTATCCGCTCCTTATCATGGTGAGCAAGAGCTTCATGAATCTCGACGATTTGCTTGATTCATCCATCAACTGGATACCAAGTACATTTAATATAAGCAATTATATGCAGGCAGCCAAGAGTATGAACTTCTGGAAATCACTTTTACAGAGTATAATCATTGCGGGCGTGCCTACTCTTTGCAACGTGATTTCATGTTCACTTGCGGGCTACGGTCTTGCAAGATTTGATTTCAGAGGAAAGAAGCTCTGCCTTGCAATAATCATTCTTACATTTGTGCTTCCTACTCAGATAACCATGATACCGACATACGTTATGTATTCCAACATGGGTATTCTTGGTACACTCTGGGCATTCATCCTTCCTGCACTTTTGGGACAGGGAATAAATGCACCGATATTTATTCTTATATTCTATCAGTTTTTTAAGCAGGTGCCTAAGGTACTTATAGAAGCAGCACAGATTGATGGTGCAGGTTATTTCAAGTCATTTGTAAGGATATCCCTTCCTTCTGCAGTACCTGCATTTATTACAGTAACTCTTTTCTCATTTGTATGGTACTGGAATGAGTCTTATCTCACCGAACTTTATGTTCACGGTGTTATGACTGATTCAGGCTGGACAACACTTGTCATTCAGTTAAAGAACTTTGCTACAAATTTCAACAGTTATGCACAGACTGCAGCAAGCGGAGCTACAAACTTGAATGAGTCCATATCAATGGCAGGTACAGTTATTTCTGTAATTCCGCTTCTTATAATGTACTTTATCCTTCAGAAGTACTTTGTAGAGAGTATCGACCGTACCGGTATTACAGGTGAGTGATACAATGTTTTTGAAAACGTAAATAACTTTGCAAAACACTCAACAACTTTTAGCTTCTCATGAATAATTTAATCTAAACAGAGTGGTATTTGACACTTTGCACAAAATCGGAGCCTGAAAAATGGCTCCGATTTATGTTTTATACAGTATTGGACAAAAAGGTTTAAAAAAAACGAAAATATTTTACAAAAAACTATACAAATTTCTATCATACTGTGGTATAATAACATCAGTTCATTAAAGAAGTAAGATTTCCTAAGGAGGAAAGTAATGAGAAAAAAGTTATTAGCGATCACACTTATGGCTGCAATGAGCGTAAGTATGTTGGCAGGATGCGGAAACAATGCAGGCGGCGGCGCCAGTGCAGGTGCGACTACAGTTTCTGGTGAGACTGAGGATGTTCAGATCGGTGATATCACTTATAAAAAGGCAAAGGATGTCACAAGCGACAAGATCACCCTTACATATTTCAACTTTGATCAGGATGAGATTACCCAGTACCTTGCAAAGAGATTTATGGAAATCTATCCTAATATCACAGTCAAGACCACTTATGAGAACGTATCTACTTATGATGATACCCTTCTTACGATGGTCAACAATCAGCAGACACCGGACGTTATCATGTATTCCGATGCAGATTTCGCTCTTTCAAACAGACTTCTTACAGATATATCAGGGTTCTGGAACAGCGATCCTGAAACTAAGGAAGTTGCAAGCACTATAAATGATGCTAATATCGGATGCTTTGGTACAGATGCAAGATTTGCAGTACCTGTAAAGTTCTTCCCAGGTATCATGTTCATAGACCGCAGCGTCCTTAAGACTCTTAATATCCCTATTCCTGATCAGTCATGGACATGGGATCAGATGATCGACATCATCAAGAAGGCTACTGTCAAGGATTCACCGGACGGCATGGCTTATTATGGTCTTGGCGTATACAACAGACTTGATTCATATTATGGTATTGCTTCATCACAGAATATCGTAGGTGAATTTGGTTTCGATGGTACAAAGTTTGATCTTTCAGCATGGGCAAAGGGTGAGCAGGAATTCTCAGACCTTAAGCTTGGCGGATATGTAGCACCTGCAAGAGAGACTCAGGAAAATGAGGACTGGTGCGGTGACTGGGAGAAATGGTGTGGTCTTACAGGCCATGTAGGTGTATTCTCTGAGGCATTCTGGACATTCCAGAGCAGCTGGGCAAGCGTTGAAGATGATAGCCTTAACCTTGATATAGCTCCTTATGTAGTACCTGCAGTTTCATCTGAAGATGCAAGCGCAGATCACCATTCAATCGCAACTATCGACTTTGGTGGTGTTACCACAGGCTGCAAGCATCCTCGTGAAGCTTATGAGCTTCTTAAGTTTATGAGTTTCGGTAAAGATGGATGGAAGACAAGAATCGAAGCTTACAATAATCCTGATCTCGTTAATGCATCAGGCATGAGACTTAAGTATGATGTTATGCCAGCGCCTATCACTACAGATCAGGAAATTTGGGATGCATATATAAAGATGTATACAGAAGGCATGGATGATGAACATGTTGAAATGTGGAAGAATTACTTTAAGAGCTGTATGCAGCCAATCCCATTTGGTTGGACAAGTATTGCAGGATATTGGAACTACTGTGATCAGTATTTCAACAAGGTTGGTATCCATGATCTTGTAGATAAGGGGCAGGCAAAGGCTGCCGACTATGTAGATGAAGCTACAAAACAGGCTAACTACTACCATGCAAAGGCTATGCTCGATTACTTCGGTGAGAAGGGCTACAACATTCTTACAGATGAGCAGAAGGCTACATTCGAAAAAATGGTAAGTGAAAATTCTAACTAACAAAATTCGTATTGCAAAATGATACGACGTATAAAAAGGAATTCTATTTAAGATTTATTTTCTGGAGGAAAAGGAAATGAGAAAAAAGTTATTATCAGTCGTTCTTTGCTCTGCCATGATAGCTACAATGGCTGGATGCGGAAGTAAAGACGAGGCAGCTTCAAGTGCAGCGCAGACAAGCACAGCTCCTTCAAGCACATCAAGTACAGCAAGTACACCTGCATCAACAACATCAAGTACAGCTCCTGCCACTGTTACAGCAGAAGAAGTACCAGCTGCTTTCCAGCACATTACATTTGATAATGGCAAGCAGGAAGAAGAAGGATATGTAGGTGTACAGCAGGTTGAAGACAAGGGCGATGCTGACGGAGGAAACTTTGGTCTTAAGGATGACAAGGATTACAAATTTCAGTATGCTGCAGGTCCTGTAGGTGATGCTCTTTATGTAGATGGCAAGGAAGGTGTTAATCTTAACCTTAAGCCAACCAACACAGATCAGTGGACAGTATCTTTTTGGGTAAATGCAGACAGACTTGCTACTTATGGACCAACTCTTCAGTTTGGTTACAATATCGGAAGAGCAGCAGATGCCGGTAACAACGTTACATGGGCAAACGTAACACAGTCTGAATGGGGCGAGAATTCAGCAAAGATTTTCCCTATTGTATGGAGCCGCAACGAAGCAAGTGATGCTGCCGATGGTACAGACTGCTGGCCATGGATGTATTCGTTCGATAATGAAATTCATGGTAAGCGTGAATGGGCTATGGTAACGATCGTTGCAACTGGTGAAGCTCAGGATGGACCTACTGGTTCAAAGACTACAGGTGCAAAGTTCTATGTAAATGGCGAAAAGAAGTATGATTCTCAGGACAACTATCAGAATGGTACATACTTCGAATATACATGGGATGCTACACTTGCTCCAAATATCATGAAGCCTGATCAGTCAAAATTTGAATCATACTTTGGTATCAACTACTGGGATACAGTATTCAAGGGTTTTGTAGATGATATGTACACATTTGACACAGCTCTTACAGATGGACAGGTACTTTCACTCTACCAGATGGGTGATGCTACAGTTAAGACAGAAGCTCCAAAGGGCGGTGATGACAAGGAAGCAGAGACTTCAAGTGCAGCTCCTGCAGCAAGCGTAACTCCTGATGCGAATGCTATCGAATCAGTTGGTAAGACCGATTTTTCTAATGGTTGGTGGTCAGACTGGTCAAGCGCTACCCAGATCAAGGATGGCGAAACAAAGACTGTTAAGTTTAAGAACTATACAAACGGTTCAGATAACTGGCATAACTATGTTGTAGGTTTTGGTAACACAAAGAATGATGCTCATCAGGATCCTAACTCTGTAGATGGACACCAGGAATTTGCAGCTGTTCGTGCAGATGCTTGGGGATGGCTTTCAGGTGATGGCAACAAGAACCTTAATGATAATGGTTGTACATATACTACATCATGGGGAGATGACTGGGCTACATGGCTTGCAGCTATGAATGGCGCTGATGTTACGCTTACTATTAAGAGAACAGGCAATGATCTTTCTGTTGATGCTGTTATAGCAGGTTCAGATGGCAAGGAGTATACCTCAAACTGCCAGATTCCAGCTGCTTCATCAGGTGTTGATGGAGATGTTTATTTCTTCCTTACAAATGAGGCTGCTTATCTCGACATCCTTTCTATCGAATAATAGACTTAGGAACCTTAATTATTGATAAGAGGCGTCGGAAACTTTCCGGCGTCTCTTTTATCTTATCAGGAAAGCTTGAAATCCGAGAATAAGGATTAGCCGACCATGTTTTACCGCTCTCGCGATGGCAGGTAGAGTGTATTACCGGACTTTGTCCGACAATACAATAATTATAGATTCCTGTTAAAAATGTAAAAATATTGACTTATATGCCTGAAGTGCTTGAATTTACTGCTTTTTTGATGTATTATGGATATGCATAAAATATTTTAATAAAAGATAAAGAACAGAGGTTTAATATGCTCCGCTTGAAGTCACTTGATGAGGCACTTGAAATATTCAAGGCATTGGGAAGCGATATAAGAACAGATATCGTAAGGATCCTCATAGATGAAGGCCCCATGAATATGAATGAGCTTGCTGGACGCCTTGATATTACAAATGGGGCGCTTACAAGCCATATAAGAAAGCTTACCGAAGCCGGTCTTATAACTGTAAGAGGAGAGACCAGCGGTCATGGCAATCAGAAGATCTGTACTGTAGATATTGATAAGATACTTGTTGAAGTACAGGCTGAAAAAGTAGAAGAAGAATCATACACAGCAGATATAAGAGTAGGGCAGTACTCAGATTACAATGTATCCGGAGCCTGCGGGCTTGCTACGAGTGAGGGGATTATCGGTGAGGTTGATGATCCAAGGTTTTTTTCTCATCCTGAACATTATAATTCAGATGCTCTTTGGTTTGAGAATGGCTATATTGAATATGTTATCCCCAATCTTCTTCCTGAAGGGGCATCATTTGATGAAATAGTCCTTTCTATGGAAGCAGGGGATTTGGTAAATAATAATGAGAAGGCGGAAAAAATACCGGCTGAGATAAGATTTTTATTAAATGGAGTTGATCTTGGAAAATGGCTGTCACCTGGCTACGTTGGAAGTGCCAAGGGAATTTTCACCCCTTCGTGGTGGAGTCCTAAGTGGGAGCAGCATGGTCTTCTTAAGATGCTTGTTATAAATCATAACGGTACTTTTATAGATGGACTGAAGATTTCAGCAACCAAAATAGATTCCTTTAATTTTGATTCGAGCAGTGTTGTAAAGCTTCGTATGGAAACTGCAAATGATTCAGGATGCGGTTTTGCAATCTACGGCAGATGTTTTGGTAATTATAATCAGGATATAGATGTAAAGGTAGTCTTTTCAGGTAAAAATAAGTAAAAAGAAGGCATTGCGCCTGTTTGACGCAGTGCCTTTTCTTTTAATAGGTTTCTTTAATACATTCAGAAAGGATAGCATACATTTTATCTATATCATCTTTTGTAATGACAAGAGGAGGAACAAAACGTAAGATATTTGTTCCGGCGTTTATGATTATCAGTCCCTTTTCAAGAGCCTTATTTATAACAGGACCTACAGGTTTACTGAATTCAAGCCCCTGCATGAAACCAAGTCCTCGCCTTTTTGTTATCACAGGAAATTCATCCTTCAGGGCATCAAGCTTTCCTTCAAGGTAAGGAGTCAGCTTATTGACATTACCGAGTATCCCCATTTCACTAAAAAGGTCAAATACAGTGCTTACAGCCCTGCAGGCAAGAGGGTTTCCACCATAAGTGCTGCCGTGGTCGCCTGCACAAAGAGAGTGGGCACCTACTTTTTCTGTCATCGCAAAAGCTCCTACAGGCACTCCACATCCAAGAGCCTTTGCACTTGTTACGATATCAGGCTTCACTCCGTAATGCTCAAACGCAAACATTTTGCCGCTTCTTCCCATGCCGCACTGGATTTCATCAAGGATAAGCAGGATATCCTTTTGGCGGCAAAGTTTTTCCACTTCTTTTATAAAAGTTATTTCTGCAGGATAGATTCCGCCCTCTCCCTGAACAGTTTCAAAAATGATCGCACAGGTTTTATCAGTAATATTTGCCTTAACGCTTTCAATATCATTCATTTTGGCAAAGCGTATATTTCCAATCATTGGTTCAAAGGCTTCCCTGTATTTAGGATTTCCCGTCACAGAAAGAGCGCCATAGGTTCTTCCATGGAAACTGTGATCCATTGCAATGATCTCATGGTCTTTTTTGCCATCTTTTAAAAATGCATACTTTTTTGCAGTTTTTATGGCTCCTTCAATAGCCTCAGCGCCTGAATTGGTAAAGAAGACTCTGTCCATTCCGGAGGCTTTCTTAAACTTCTTCGCTGCATCTATAGCGGGTACATTGTAATAGTAGTTTGATGTATGTATGAGTTTGTCAATCTGGTCTTTAAGTGCATCATTGTACTTTTTATTTCTGTAGCCAAGGGCAAAAACTGCAATTCCAGCAGCAAAATCAAGGTATTCCTTTTCGTCTGTGTCGTAAAGATGCACTCCATTGCCATGGTCTAATACTATCTGATACCTGTTATAGGTATGAAGCAGGTCCTTTTCTGCCTCTTCTATATATTCCTTCATTAGTTTACTCATTTAATGTGCCTCGCCTTTCTCTATTCATTATCATTCATAAATACAGTTCCGATACCGTGGTCAGTGAAAAATTCAAGAAGCAAGGCATGCGGTATGCGGCCGTCAAGGATATGGACGCGGTTCACGCCATTTTCAACTGCATTTGTACAGCCTGAAAGCTTTGGAAGCATGCCGCCGCCGATAGTGCCGGAGCTTATAAGGTCATTTGCGGCAGTAACAGTAAGCCTTGATATGAAAGTTGAAGGATCATTTATATCCTTGTAGACTCCCTCTATATCCGTTAGAAAAGCTAGCTTTTCCGCCTTGACAGCCTTTGCTATGGCGCAGGCGGCATCGTCGGCATTTATGTTGTAGCTTGCATGATCTTTGTCGTAGCCAATAGGGCAGATAACAGGGATATAATCTTTTTCCATAAGGTCAAAAAGAATGGCAGGGTCTACATCAGTAATATCCCCTACAAAGCCTATATCTCTGCCGTCTGAATATTTCTTTGTTACCTTTAAAAGCCCTGCATCCTTTCCGCTTATCCCGACAGCCTTGACACCTAAGGACTGGATCAAAGTAACCAAAGTTTTATTTACACGGTTTAAGACCATTTCAGCGATTTCCATGGTTTCTGAATCTGTTACCCTTAGACCGTTGACAAATTCGGGGATTTTGCCGCTTTTTTCTACCCAGGTTGAAATTTCCTTGCCACCACCATGAACAATTATCGGTTTAAACCCGACAAGTTTAAGCAAAGTCACATCTTTGATGACATTTTTCTGCAGTTCCTTATCCTTCATTACAGAACCGCCGTATTTCACAACGATGGTCTTTCCATTGAATTGTCTTATATATGGAAGAGCCTCAATGAGGACTTCAGCTTTTTTCTGAACCAGTAAAAGATTTTCGTTCATTTCCTGTACCTTGCCGCAGGCATGTGAGCAATCGGTGCCGTGCCTGCCGCGGTACCGATGAAAGCTTGAAACTACGTTTCAGACTTAACTCCTGTAATCTGCGTTTATTTTTACATAATCATAGGTGAGGTCACATCCCCATGCGGTTGCACTTTCATTACCCTCATTCATAAATACCTCTGCAGTAACATATTTTTCTGAAAGTATCTTACTGGCAATTTCTTCGCTGTAATTGGCGGCACTTCCGTTTGTAAAAAGAAGAAGTCTTCCTGCATCACTTTTAATGTAGAGGTCAACCTTATCAGGGTCAAAAGAAACGCCGGAATAGCCAAGAGCACAAAGAATCCTTCCCCAGTTTGCATCATGCCCGAATATAGCGGCTTTGGTAAGGCTTGAACAGATCACAGATTTGGCAAGGACTCTTGCATCCTCCTTTGTAGCAGCCCCATTTACCTTTGTTTCAAAGAGGGCGGTGCATCCTTCGCCGTCACCTGCGAGCATTTTTGCAAGCTCAAGGCAGACAGCATAAAGAGCTTCTTTAAATGCGTCAAATGCAGGACCCTCTGCACTTATCTTCTTGTTGCCGGCAGCACCGTTTGCAAGGACGATAAGGCTGTCATTTGTGGACATATCTCCATCTACACTTATCATGTTGAAAGTGTCTTTAACGACGTCAGAAAGGGCACTTTGCAGGAGATTTCTTTCAATAGCCACATCACTGCACACATAGCAGAGCATTGTGCACATGTTCGGGTGGATCATGCCTGAACCCTTTGCCATAGCTCCGATATGACAGGTGATTCCATCAATGTTGAATTCGTAGGCAGTTTCCTTACTGTGTGTATCTGTTGTGATTATAGCATTTGCGGCTTCGGAAGCACTTTCTTTGTTTGAAGAGAGCATGCCTGACAAAAGATTTATACCATATTCAAGCTTGTTAAATGGAATCTGTGGTCCGATAACTCCGGTAGAGCCTACAAGTACGCTTTCAGAAGAAATACCAAGGGTTTTTCCTGCCACCTCGCAGGTTTTTTTACATATCTTTAAACCTTCATCGCCGGTACAGGCATTTGCAATACCGGAATTGACTACAACAGCCTGAATTTTCGAGGTACTTACAGCCTTTTTATCCCAGATAACAGGAGCTGCCTTAACCACGTTGCTTGTAAATACACCTGCCGCATCACATGGGCTTTCTGAAAATATCATTGCCATGTCCTTGCGGTCATTTTTTCTGAAACCGGCGTGTGCACCTGCCGCCTTAAACCCCTTTGCAGCAGTAACGCCACCATCTAACTTTTTCATATCTTTATCACCTCTTTAAACGCTGAATTTAAGTCCTGTATTTTCAGGCAGTCCAAACATTATATTCATATTTTGAACAGCCTGTCCTGCCGCTCCTTTTACAAGGTTGTCTATGGCTCCCATCATTATTATCCTATTGGTGCGAGGGTCAACCTTGAAACCTATATCCACGAAATTTGTGTGTTCAACAAATTTTGTTTCAGGATATTTTCCATCAGGCAGCAGACGGATGAAATACTCGTCTTTGTAATATTTTTCGTATGCGGCTCTTATTGTTTTTTCTGAAGGAAGTCTTCCGTTTACATTGACAAGACTTGCATATTCGGTTGCAAGTATACCCCTGTTCATCGGCACAAGGTGCGGTGTGAAATTCAGGTTGAAATTTTTACCGCAGGCTTTTGAAAGCTGCTCTTCAATCTCAGGAGTATGCCTGTGGACTGCAACACCGTAAGGTTTTGCACTCTCATTTACCTCGCAGTAAAGATTTGCTGTCTTTGCGCCTCTCCCGGCACCTGTTACACCCGAAAGAGCGTCTATTATAAGAGTAGATGGGTCAATAAGTCCTTCTTTTACAAGAGGGTAGGCTGTAAGGATAGAGCATGTTGTAAAACAGCCAGGATTTGCAAGCAGTCTTGTGTGTTTTATCTGTTCGCGATTTATTTCACAAAGTCCATAGACTGCTTCTTTTATAAGATCTGGAGACTGATGCTTTATCTTGTACCATTTTTCGTAGATATCAACATCAGTAAGCCTGTAGTCTGCTGAAAGATCAATGAACTTACACTTTGAAAGAAGCTCTTTTGTAAGTTTCCCTGCAAGATAGCCCTGAGGGGTGGCTGTGAATATCACATCCGCCTTATTAACCAGTGCATCAAGATCATCAGGCGAACAATTTTCATTTATGAGATTTCTAAACTGTCCGTAGATTTCTGAAAAGTCTTCCCCTTCGTAACTTTTTGAACCATAGCTCACTATGGCTACTTCAGGGTGTGAATAAAGTATTTTTGCAATTTCTGCTCCGGCATATCCCGTAGCACCAATTATCCCCGCTTTTATCATAAATTTCTCCCTTATTGCAGTATCAGGCAAAGCTTAATATTTCACTCTGTCTGCCAACGCCATCATCACATAAATCTTAAAACAATGAAGTCTGAAAAACAATACAGTTTAATAAAAGTTATGATAGCTATGAATAGTATTACTGCATAATTATACATTAAAATGTATAATATTACATATATACTCAAATGTCAAGGAGGAGTAAAATAAAATTGAACTAATCGGCTATATATAAGTGCTCTCGCGCTAGCCGGCAGAGTGTATTACCGGACTTTGTACGATGATACAATAAATGTCAGTTTTTACAGTAAGCGAAGAAAATAATTGCGGATAGAGCAAGTCTATCCAGCAATAATTCTCGGCGACGTTTATTGTAAACGAAATTATTTATTTCGTTTACGATATGAACAGATTTGGAGGAAATCATGAAGGCAGTTTATCTTGAAAAAGATGCAGTAAATCCGGGTGATGTATCATTTCAACCACTATGCGATGTGGTACCTGATACAACCTTTTACGATAACACAGATGAAAACGATAAGTGGGCAAAGCTTGAAGGCGCTGAGATAGTATTCACCAACAAGGTGGTAATGGATGAGAAGGTATTTGAAAAATTTCCTATGATCAGATATATAGGAGTCTGTGCCACAGGCTATAATGTTGTCGATACAAAGGCGGCAAGGGCGCGTGGAATCACAGTGACAAATGTTCCTGCATACAGTACAGAGTCTGTAGCTCAGCATACCTTTGCTCTTTTGCTTGAAATAGCATCGATGCCGGGTATTCACGACAGAAGTGTCAAGGCAGGCGACTGGGTAAAGAGCAAGACTTTCTGTTATTGGAAAGATACAGTTATTGAGCTTTCAGGTAAGACCATGGGGATTTTTGGCTTTGGAAACATTGGAAAGAGAGTGGCGCAGATAGCAAATGCTTTTGGCATGAATGTACTTGTCTATACAGCACATCCGGACAAATATAAGAATCATGCATCAGACAGGTTGAAATTTGTAGACTGTAAGACTCTTTACGCTGAAAGCGATGTTATAAGTTTTCACTGCCCTCAGACAGAGGAAACAGCAGGAATCATAAACAGTGAAAATATAAATAAAATGAAGCAGGGCGTTATCATAATAAATGTATCAAGGGGCGGTCTTGCAAATGAGGCTGAACTTGCAATAGAGCTTGAAAGAGGCAGAGTGAGAGCCTATGCGGCAGATGTGGTGAAGTCGGAGCCTATGGCAGCTGATAATCCTCTTTTAAAGGCGCCAAACACTATAATAACGCCGCATATCGCATGGGCTTCAAGAGAGGCGAGAATGAGGCTTATAGACGTTATTGCAGGAAATGTTGACGGATGGCTTAAAGGAAAATCTGTTAATGTTGTAGATTAAAAATTTTAAATATGTTATACTTATCTAAATCCTCAAAAAGCAAATGGTTATGATGAGGAATATGTTTTATAGTAAGCGAAGAAAATAATTGCGGATATAGCAAGCTCTATTAAGCATTATTTCTGAGCGATGTTTATCGTAAACGAAATTACCTATTTCGTTTACGATAGCAGCATATTATATTTAAAACAGAAAGGGGTTTACTATGGGAAAGATGAGATTTTTCCGTTGCAGCGGATGTGGCAACTTTATTTATTTTCTTGGTGAAAAGACAAACTGCACTCCAAAGTGCTGCGGCGAGCCAATGACAGAACTTACACCTAATACAACTGATGCGGCTGCAGAAAAGCATGTTCCGGATGTCACAGTAGTAGGAAATATGGTTGCAGTTAAGGTTGGAAGTACGCTTCACCCTGCAACAGCAGAGCATCATATTGACTTTGTCTGTCTCGAAACCGAAAAGGGCGGACAGATTCATTACTTTGAGCCTACTGAGGAGCCTTCAGCTTCCTTCCTTCTTCCTTCAGGAGACAAGCCGGTTGCAGTTTATGCATATTGCAACCTTCATGGTCTCTGGATGAAGGATCTTGCCGAGATAGAACCTTCATCAGACAAGCTGGTTGCATATTTTGCAGCAGGAACAGGCATGGAAAAGCTTGCAGCAGAGGTTGCTCTTGCAGCCAAGGCTGACTCTTATGAAATCTGTCCTGAAACACCTTATACGGCAGCAGATCTCGACTGGACAGATGCCGGTGCGAGAAGCAATGTTGAAATGCAGGATGAGTCGGCAAGACCTGCTATAAAAGGAAGCAAGGACATTTCAAAGTATAGCACCATCTACCTTGGATTCCCTATCTGGTGGAATAAGCCGCCAAGGATCATAAATACATTCCTTGAATCTGCTGATTTTGCAGGAAAGAAGATTGTTCCTTTCTGTATTTCAGGCGGAAGCAATACAGAGGGGATTGATGCCGAGTTTGAGAAGATTGCCCCTAATGGCGCCAGCATTGTGCCAGCAAAGCTTCTTAATGGCAGACCGACTGAGGCTGAACTTACGGTCTGGGTCGAAAAGGTATAAGGCATATATCCTGCAAGGAGGCGCCTCGTGGATAAAAAAGTGATGTATTCGCTTACATACGGTCTTTATGTGATAACGACTGTTGATGGTGATAAGAAGAATGGCTGTATTATGAATACAGCAATGCAGCAGACCAGTGATCCTAGCTGTATATCAGTAACGCTCAATAAAACAGACTATACCGAATATATGCTTGAAAGATCAGGAAAATTCAATATATCCACTATTTCTGAAAAGGCAGATTTTAGTCTGTTCAAGCATTTTGGTTTTCAGAGCGGCAGAGATATAGATAAATTTGCAGATTTTACGGATTATAAGGAAGCTGCAAATGGTATTCCTTATATTACAAAGGGTTGCAATGCCTATCTTTCATGCGAGGTGGCAGATAAGATTGACCTTGGAACTCACGTTCTCTTTATTGCAAATGTAATAGACGGAGAGGTTATTTCAACCGATCCTTCTGCAAGTTATGCATACTATCAGGCAAATATCAAGCCTGCCGCAAAGAAGGTTGAAAGTACAGGAAAAGTCTGGGTATGTAAGATATGCGGATATGTTTATGATGATTCCAAGGAGGCTGTACCATTTGAACAGCTTCCTAACGATTGGACATGTCCTATCTGCAAACATCCTAAGAGTGATTTTGTACTGCAGAGTTGAGTATCATTAAGTAGATGATCTGTTTTATGACATCGACATTTAAGATCATTGCCGGAAATTTATAGTAACTGTTCGGGCGAAAGAGACTTGTTCTCTTTCGCCTTTTTATAGTGAGCGAAGAAAATAATTGTAATTGAAGTGCACTTTGCAATGAAAAAAAGCCCACACTATTGCTTGATATGGAGAATAGTGTGGGTTTTTTTAATTTATAGGAAATTCCTCCGGAATTCCTATAAATTAAAGAACGCTCCGCGTGAGAGCGAGTGATGCGCAGAGGAAGATGCAAGCTAAAGCTTGCGCGCATCGGCGCGCAAAGAGTCGTACGCGACTCTTTGTTCTAGTCTTTATGAATTTACAATCTCAAATTTGTGCGATACAAGGTCGGCTCTTAATTCTGCAAAAGCGTTGCCGTATTCACGTCTGATGACAAATTTACCCTTCTCAGGGATGGTTACTTTCATGTCGCCTTCAACATTGAAAGCAGGGTGAGTATTTCTGAACTTCATAAGGTCAAGAAGCTTTGCAACAACAGGGCGCTTAACTTCTTCATTTATCTCATCTTTACTGTAGTAATGGCGGTTTATATTACGACCTTCCTTGGTTGATTCAAGGAGCTCGATATCATTTTTACCTGCAAGCATGCCGACATAATAAACCTGAGGGATACCAGGTGCAAAGAACTGAATAGCTCTTGCAAGGAGGTATGAATCATCATCATTGCCGAGAGCAGAGTAGTAGGTTGTGTTCACCTGGTAGATGTCAAGGTTGTTGTAGGCTGCTGTGTTGTATACTTTCTTTACATTAGCGCCGCCTGTGAACATCTGCTCTTTTGTCCTGTCAACTTCTTCCTGTGGCATGAGGTCGCGGACATCTACAATACCGATACCATCATGTGTATCAAGAGTGGTGAACTGGTGCTTAGGACTTATTTCAAGCCAATGCTTAAGGTACTCACCATTTCCAAAGTAAAGGGCATTGAGAGTGAGCACAGGAAGGGCAAAATCATATATCCAGAATCCATGCTCTGAAATCTTCTGAGGAATGGTGTAGTGCTCATGAATCTCAGGAAGTATCATTACATGGCTCGTCTTAAGCACGTTCTGGATAGCGTTAAGAAGATGCCAGATTTCAGGTTCTACGAAGAAGCAGCTTGTATCAGCTTTCTTAACAGCATAGGCAAAGGCATCAAGTCTTATTATAGATGCACCATATTTTGCCATATTTAAGAGCGTATCCCTTACAAACTGGTCTACTGCATGGCTTGTAACATTAAGGTCAATCTGCTCATCACCAAAAGTACACCATACCTTTTCACTTGTACCGTCTGCAAATTCTGCGATTGCATAAGGAGCCTTCGGCTTTCTCTTATAGATCTTGTCAACCTGTTCTTCGGTTGGTTCGCCGTTTTCCCAAAAATCCTTATATCTTATGAAAAAGTCTTTATATTCGGACTCATCCTTCTTTGCAAGAAAGTCTTTGAAATAAGGCGAGTGTCTGGAAATGTGGTTGATCATAAAGTCAAACATGAGATAATATTCATTTCCGAGGGCAGCTACATCATCAAATGTTCCAAATTTTTCGTCTACCATGTCGTAACGCATAGGCGCAAACCCTCTGTCGGCAGATGAAGGGAAGAAAGGAAGGATGTGGATACCTCCGACGGCGTCTTTGAAATGAGTGTCCATGACCTCTTTGAGGTCCTTAAGATTGTCACCCATACTGTCCGCATAGGTTATGAGCATGATCTTGTTTGTAAGCTCCATGTGCTCCTCCTTTGTTGGTTTATGTGTATCCGGCAGACCCGAAATGTTTACTCTGTTTGGTGAGTATAGCATATTTTTAGTATTATGTCAATCGGTTGACATACGGGGCAATGTGATTTTAATACAGTTATCAGTATCTTTGATAAGAAGTTAATCTTGACAAAAAAACTTTAAGGTGTTAATCTCATTTGTGTATTGGAAACGTTGCCGGTAACCTTTCCTGAAAGTTAAAATGGCATGATCAGCCATAAATTTTTTGTAATAATGGGGTGTTTTATGAAAAGAAGAAAAAACAATGTATTTTTGAAGATTTTTTCCTTATTTGCTGTTACAATGTGTATTGTCATAACAGGGTGTGGCAGTGCAGAAAATATTAAGGAAACGTCAGGCTCGCAAAAAGAGAGTCAGGTTATTTCAACCGGAAGCGACCGGATGGACAGCACTATAAGCAGCGCGGGGGTGGCGACGGAGAAGCAGTCAGACACGATAAAAGTTACATTTCATTATCTTAGAAATGACGGTGACTACTCTGATATGTCTGTGTGGGCGTGGCCTTATGCGCCGGTAAATGGAGAAGGCGCATCCTATGAGTTAAAGGATACCGGTGATGGTGACGGTGCAGTTGCAGTAATGGAGATTCCTAATACCGCAACATCCTATGGATTTATTATAAGAAAAAATGACTGGTCACTAAAGGATACGGCGTCGGACAGATTTATAGAGATCGGAGATGTTATATCAGGTTCTATAAATGTTTATTGCAAGACTGGTGAAGAAGATTTTAGTGTTGAAGAAGGGAGTGATATTATCAAAGGGTTGAAATTTTTGAAAGCGGCTGCGGAGTCGCGCAATGAAATAAGCTATGAGCTTACAGGCGAGGTAAATGACGCGAAAGCGGGCGATTTTACACTCACTGGACCTGATAATATAAAGATAAAAGAGTTAAAGGCAGATGGAAAAAAAGGAACGATAATAGTTTCCAGCGAAATAGATTATCTGGCAGATTATACATTAAGCTACAAGGGAGCTTCTATACCTGTTACTATGCCGGACTATTATTCTTCAGAAGAATTTGAAGATAAATATACCTATACGGGCGATGACCTTGGTGTGACATATACAAAAGAGGCAACAAGTTTCAGAGTGTGGGCACCTACGGCAACTAAAGTTGAAATAAACCTCTACGATAAAGGTGATGGCGGCAAGGCAATAAAACAGGTTGAAATGACTGCGGATGCAAATGGAACATGGGTTGCATCAGTGCCAGAAGACCTCAACAAAAAATATTATACATATACGGCAAGCTTTAAGGACGGAACAGTAAATGAGGACATAGTCGATCCTTATGCAAGAACAGTCGGGGTAAACGGCAAAAGAGGCGAGATAATAGATCTTAAGGAAACTGACCCGAAAGGATGGGATAAGGATGCTCGTCAGACCAAGGAACAGATCACAGATAATATCATTTACGAAGCGCACATAAGAGATTTTTCCATAGATGAGTCAAATGGAATAAAGAATAAGGGAAAATATCTTGCATTTACCGAGAAGGATACAGTTGATAGAAGTGGTGTTCCATCAGGACTTAGCCATATAAAGGATCTTGGCGTTACGGCAGTGCACATCCTTCCGTCTTATGATTACGGCTCTGTAGATGAAAGCAAGCTTGACAGACCGCAGTATAACTGGGGGTATGATCCGGTTAATTATAATGCACCGGAGGGCTCTTATTCTACGGATCCATATCATGGTGAAGTACGTGTGAATGAATATAAGCAGATGGTAAAAAGCCTTCACGAAGAGGGACTCGGCGCTGTCATGGATGTGGTTTATAATCATACCTACAATACAGATTATTGTTTTAACAAGCTTGTGCCGGGGTATTTCTACCGCCCTGATTCAAATGCTTCAGGATGTGGAAATGATGTGGCAAGTGAAAGGTCGATGGTAAGAAAATTTATCGTTGATTCTGTAAGTTATTGGGCAAAGGAATATCATCTTGACGGCTTCAGATTTGACCTTATGGGGCTTATTGACACAGATACAATGAACGCTGTAAGAAAAGCTCTTGATGAAATTGACCCTAAGATAATCGTATATGGTGAAGGTTGGTCCATGGACAGCAAGATCACAAAGAGTGTTGTGCTTGACGACCAGAAGAGTGCCAAAATGACACCGGGCATTGCATTTTTCTCAGATACCATCCGCGACGGAATAAAGGGAAGCGTATTCGATGCGGCATCAAAGGGATATGTGAATGGACCTGAAAATGGAGTGCTCTTAGGCGTGAAGGATGTGCTTCATGGTGTCAAATATTCGCTTGTCTGGTCTGGTGCTCCTTCTCAGACAATGAATTATGCCTCCTGTCATGATAATTTAGCTCTTTGGGATAAGATACGTTCTTCAAACAGCGAGAATTCTGAAAAGACTAATATAAGGAGAGATAAGCTTGCAGCGGCGATTGTAATGACAGCCGAGGGAACACCTTTTATGCAGGCAGGAGATGAGTTCTTAAGGACAAAGACTAAAGAGGATGGAACTTTTGATGCAAACAGTTATGCTTCATCTGACGAAGTCAATAAGTTGGACTACAGCAGGACAAAGACCTATAAGGGAGTGTATGATTATTACAAGGGGCTTATTGCTATAAGAAAGAGCTTACCTGCATTAAGGATAGCAACGGCAGAAGAATCAAAGGAGAGACTTAATGTCATCAAGGATGGCGGTAAAGATGGTATAATCGAGTTTGAGGTAAAGAAGGGGAATAGTAAAGATAGAGAAGTAGTTGTAATTTATAATCCTAACGATAGGGTTGCTAATGTAAAGCTTCCTAAGGGAAAATGGGAAGTTCTTGCAAATGGCGGAAAGGCTGGAACTGATGCCACAGAAAGTGTATCAGGAAAGGTCAAAGTTGAAAAGATTTCTGCTGCTATATTAGTAAAATATAGTAAGTGAATTAATTGCGGATCGAGCTTGCTATATCCGGCAATATTTATGAGTACAAGAAAGGGCGACTGGATAACAGTCGCCCTTTTTGTGTGAAAATAAGATCAATCTTTCTTTGCTGCCATGTAGTATGGAATTGATGCAAAGAAAATACCGCCTATGATATTTCCGATGGTGACTATCAAAAGATTGTAGAAAATACCACCGAGTGAAACAGCCTGTCCGTAAGAATCAATCTGTGCGATGATAAGCTGAGTCATATTTGCGACGCTATGCTCATAACCTGAGATAACGAAAGCAAAGAGACACCAGAATACCATGATAAGTTTTGCTGTGTCTGAATTTGTTCTGAAGCCGCACCATACAGCAAGGCATACAAGGAAATTACAGAGGATGCTGCGTATAAGAAGTGCAAGGAAAGGAACAGATTCCTTGACGGCAGCGCCTGCAGCAAGGAAAGTACCTGTTGCTTCATTATTTAAACCTGAAAAATGGAAAAGAACTGCAAGGAGAAGAGCTCCGCAGAGATTTCCTATCCAGCATACCACCCAGAGCTTTATGGCATCTGTAAGAGTGATCTTCTTTTTGAGGTAACCTGTGAACATGACCATGTTGTTGCCGGTAAAAAGCTCTGCGCCTGCAATGACAACAAGACTGAGGGCTACAGAGAAAGCGGCACCCATGAGGATCTTTGTGTAAGGGGCTCCGTTAAGAAGTCCACCGATAGTGTTGGTGAGGATACCGGCGATACCGATAAACATACCGGCAATCATTGACATAATAAAGTACCCTGCTGGATTTTTTACAAGAAAGTCTTTCTTTGCGACAGCTGCATTTGCAACTTTTTCTACTTCTGTTAAATACATTATTACTACTTCCTTAAGTGATTTTTAGCCTTTCAATTTTATCATGGATAAGGCAATTTTGCAAGAAAAAAGGCACTCAGCAAAAAGCTGAATGCCATGAGCTTAAGTTTAAGGATTACTTTCTTGAGGATGACCCACCAAAAAGCCTTAAGAGGTAAATGAAGATATTTATAAAGTCAAGGTAAAGGTTAAGTGCCGAGATTATCGAAGCTTTCTTTAAAAGTACTTCATTTCCGGAATAAGCCTCATACTGGTCTTTTATCTTTGAAGTATCGTAAGCGGTGCATCCTGAGAAAATTGCAATACCAACAAGGCAGATAAACTTATTGAGACCAGGAACAAACATTCCTATTATCTCCATTACGATAAGCATTATAAGTGCGCCGAGGATAAAGTTGGCAATGCCATTGAGCCTTACCTTGAAGATCAGGCTTATCGCAGCCATGATCCCGAAATATGCGGCACTTATGCAGAATACGAATATTACTGTAACTGCGTCAAATGCTATAAATATTTCTGAAAAAGTGAGTCCTGTAAGTATCGAGTAGAAGATAAATAAAAACGATGCAACGGCAGGACTTATCTTATTGATAGCAAGACCGAGTGCAAATACTACTGCAACTTCTGCAACAGGGAGAGCTAAAAAGGCTATACTACTGTTGTAAAGCATGAAAACATAGCCTGTGCGCACGAAAAGATAAGCAGTTATAAAAGTGATCACAAGTCCTGCAAACATCCAGAGAAAGGTTTTACCTGTGTAGGCTGCAAGCCCCTCTTTGGTTGAAATGCCTGTGGTGCCGTTTATATTGACTTCACCTGCTTCATTGTTCCAATTGCTGTACTGATCGTAGTTTGTGTAACGGATATCGTTTTCTGGCTGACTGTAGTCAGTAAACTGACCGTCACGATCAAACTGATCATTTTCATTTTCGTTCATTTTCTGTACCTTATCGCAGGCATGATACTCAATCGACGTAGTGCCTGCAGCGACGCCGACAACAGGTTTATAGTTTATTTCAACCTGTTTCCTTATTGTTAACCAATATTTATTTTAACATCTTTAACTATTGTTGTAAATAGTGGCTGCAGATACGTTTTGTGCAATGAAAAAACTAGACAATTTGCCTCTTAAGTACTTTTTTTAGCCTTTTCTGTAAACTGCTGGCGTTACTTTGTACTTGTCCTTGAAGAAAGAGTAGAACTGTGTTCTGCTTGCAAATTTTAGCTGTTCGCATATTTCGTTTACAGAAAGGTCCGTATTTTTAAGCATTTCACAGGCTCTTTTTAACCTGAAGCCAAGGCAGTAGTTAAAAAGTGAAACTCCGGCATATTTATTTATTATATGGTTGATATAATCTGCGCTGTAGTGCAGGGAATTCACAAGATCGGCCCTTTTGATAACTCCGTGCTGTTCTCTGACAAGGTGATTTATTCTCGAAAAAAGAATAAAATCGCTGTTGGTGTGTATCTGTATTTCAGACGTGTGATAGTATGCCGGAGACGACAGATAACTTGCGAGAGAACTGAGTAACCCTTTTATTATGTACGTTGTGCCAAAGGCAGGCTCAAACATGGCACGGAGCATAGTATCTACAAGATGGTGAAGTTTGTGGTCAAATTCATTGTTGTTGTAAGCTGGCAGAAAATCCAGGTATGCTTTAATTCCAGGTGTCTCGGTATCTTTTTTTAAAAATTTGTAGAATAGGGTGTTCTTAATCTCATTTTCTTCAGAATAATAGCTTCTTGCGTAAGAATTCAATAATTCAGTCATCAGGTCAACTGATATCCCGACAAAGATAACCTGAGCTGGACCGGTATATTTTTCCTTGTGTGAAATGCTTCGGTTGACAAGGCAAACACTTCCTGCAGGATATGGGTATTCCTTATCCTCTATGATCTGAATGACCGAGCCTTTTAAAACTATCAGAAATTCATAGTAGTCATGAAAGTGTGCAGGTGAAATGTGCGTAGTTATATTTTCAGTGACATATAAAGACTTGTCCGGTGATACAGTAAGAGTGCTCACGAAATCATCCGGATCAATTCCGCTGCATGATTGCAATGTAAATTGAAAAGGTGTCTTTATTTGATAAAAACAATTCTGTTCATCAGCGTTTTCTCTTATATTTAATGCAGAGTTTTCTTCTTGCAGAACATCCCAGATGTTATTTTTCATTATTGCCTCTAAAACCTCCATAACTGGATATGATACAAACAGGTAAATCATAAAACAGAATGCGACATTTATTATATTCTTAAAAAAGTTTATAGTCAACTTGTAAAGAAAAAGAGGTAAGCGGAATGCCTATAAATAATACAAACATTAATTTTGGTGTAGATCTGGGATTGATGACACAGCTTGAAAGCCTCGGATTTTACTGGGTTAACGATGATAATAAAAAAGTGGATCCGGTAGAAGAATTGAAACGTATGGGTGCTGATACAGTGAGACTAAGGCTTTTTGTCAATCCGCCAGAAAGTGCAGAGTTGAATAAGGCAAAGGATGAGACTTGTTACCTGGGGTATTGCAATACAAGAGCTGTAATTGATACAGCTTTAAGAGTAACAAGACTTGGGATGAAAGTAATGCTTGATTTTCACTACAGTGATTTCTTTGCAGATCTTTTTATTCAGGAGCCGCCTGAAAGCTGGAAAAGCGAAAGATTTGAGGACATGTGCATGAGTCTTTATGACTATACGGTAAAGACACTGGCGGCATTCAAGGATGCAGGCATTTATCCTGAATATGTTCAGACGGGAAATGAGATAAATAATGGAATCTTATTTCCGGAGGGCGATATAAGAAGGCGTCCCAAACAGTTTGTAAGGCTTTTAAATACAGGGTATGACTCAGTTAAGAAGGTTTTTAATGAATGTATGGTGGTTACGCATATTGCGGGACTTCACAGGCTTGACAAGTGTATGAGCTTTTTCGGTACATTCTTCAGAAATGGAGGAAAAACTGATGTGCTGGGGCTTTCCTATTTTCCATACTGGGTTAACGTAAGACATGATAAGGATGTAGTTTTAAATAATCTTAATGCACTGGCTGAACTTTATGACAAACCAGTCATGGTATGTGAGACTGGAGGTGCTGATGATGAAGCGGATGAAACATATAAGCTTTTATATGAGACAGCAGAGGCTATGATCAAGGTTTCAGATGGTATGGGGAAGGGGGTTTTTTATTGGGAGCCGGAAGTAAACAGAGAAGCGCTTCCCGATAAGTATCCTTTGGGAGCGTGCAGACTTGGATCAGGCAAGAGACTTTCTTTTACAAAAGTAATGTCAGCATACAGGGATGTTAAACTGGCTTATAAAAAAGAAGATGGTCATTGTGAAAGCACATAAAGTGGTTTTATTATTGTCGGATAAATGTATGAGGGGTTAAATGATATGAAAACAAGAGCATTGATAAAGAAGAACAGGACACTTTTAATAATGCTGTTACCGGCATTTATATATGTGATCGTATTTGCGTATCTGCCAATGGCGGGCATAATGCTTGCTTTTAAAAATTACAGGTATGCTGAGGGCATTTTTAAAAGTCCATGGATCGGACTTTCGAACTTTAAATTTCTTTTTGTGTCAAATAAGATATGGGACTTAACAAGAAATACGCTGTTATATAATATTGCTTTCATTATTTTTGGAATGATATTTGAGGTTGGATTTGCAATCATATTAAGTGAGCTGACCAATAAGATATTTAAGAAGGTATCACAGGCCTTTATATTTTTACCTTATTTCATTTCATGGGTTGTCGTAGCAACTATTATGCTTAACATATTTGGAGAACATGGTGTTTTAAATTCGGTTCTTACATCTATGGGACTTGAAGGCATCAATATTTACAGTAATACAAAAACATGGCCGGCGGTTATGATATTATTAAGACTTTGGAAGCAGACCGGCTATGGCACAGTCATATATCTTGCAGCTATTGCAGGTATCAGTCAGGAATTGTACGAAGCAGCTGCAATAGACGGCGCAACTATATGGAATAAGATAAGATACATCACATTGCCATCTTTAAGACCAACAATCATGATCATGGTTCTCCTTGCGATGGGAAATATGTTTAGAGGCGATTTTGGAATGTTTTATCAGGTGGTTGGTTCAAACCAGATGCTTCTTAAATCCTCGGATATACTTGATACATACATTTACAGGCTGCTTCTTACATCACCGAATGTCGGCATGACTGCGGCAGCAGGTTTGTATCAGTCAGTACTTTGTTTTGTAACAATTGTTTTCGCAAACTGGATAGTAAAAAAGATAAATCCTGAATATACCTTATTTTAAAGGAGGAGACAGGCAATGGATATACTTGGTAATGGAACGGCTTTTAAGGCAAAGGATAATGATAAAAAATCTGCTGCTACGAAAATAAAAAAAGGAAAAGACCAGATTGCATTTGCAATTATCGGATATACGCTGGTAGCCTTATTTGCACTTGCATGTGTGATACCATTTTATCTTATTGTTGTAGGTTCCGTTACAGATGAGTCAACAATAATAACGAAAGGATATAAATTTTTTGTATCGACCAAGGATTTCTCTGGAGCTGCATATAAAATGGCTTTTAAGACACCGGAGACAGTTATAAGAGCTTATGGAATCACTATTTTTGTAACTGTTGCAGGAACTGCTTTATCCATTCTTATGACAACAATGACAGGTTATGTGCTTGCACGTAAGGATTTTCCATGGAGAAACGGAATATCATTCTTCTTTTTCTTTACTACGTTGTTTAATGGTGGTCTGGTACCATATTACCTTTTGTGTACAAAGTATTTAGGATTTACGAATAGAATTTATGCCTTGATCATCCCTGGAATGTTTTCTGTCTGGAACATGATCATAGCAAAAAGCTTTATTGGCGGTATTCCATTTGAAATGGTCGAAGCGGGAAAAATTGACGGAGCAGGAGATTTTAAAATATATACAAGTATAATCCTTCCGATGGCAAAGCCTCTTATAGCAACACTTACTCTGTTTGTTGCTTTAGCTTACTGGAATGACTGGTACAATTGTATGCTGTTTATGAGTACAGGAAATAACTGGAATCTTCAGTATACGCTTCAGAATATTTTAAACAGTTCTGAAGCTTTGAAGAAAATTGCAGCAATGACAGGAATGCAGGTGGGCAAACTTCCGTCGGAAGGCCTGAAGCTTGCGATGACTGTTATTGCAACAGGACCTATTGTTCTTTTGTACCCTTTCTTACAGAAATATTTTGTAAAGGGATTAACACTTGGAGCTGTAAAAGGCTAAGTCTTATCAGATACAAAACAGGAGGTCAGAAATGAAAAGAATTATCAAAAAGGTGGTTGCAGGAGCTCTTACTGCTGCTATGATGTGCAGTCTTACAGCATGCGGAGGCGGAAAAAACGCCGAGGTCCCAACTGCGAAGGCTGGCAATGGAAATGACGAGGCAATATCCGCCGAAAGTCCTTATAAGGGCAGAGGATATGACTTATCTAAGCCGGTGACTGTTGTAATGTATGTACTGGGTGACAGACCGGCAGATATGGATGCGGTTTTAAAAGAGGCTAATTCAAAATATTTCGAACCGAATCTTAATACAACTCTGGATGTACAGTTCTTAAACTGGAGTGATTATCAGACGAAATATCCGCTGTTATTATCTGGCGGAGAACAGGTTGACCTGATGTATACAGCATCATGGTGCTTCTTTAATGAAGAGGTTACAGCAGGCGCATTTTTGAAATTGGATAATGATTTCTTAAATAAGTATATGCCGTATACAATGAAAGAAGAGCCGGAAGTTGCATGGAAAGAAATAGCAATTAATGGCAATATCTACGCTGTACCTAAAGGAAAGGCAACATTTACTTCCTATAATGGGGTAGTTGTAAGAAAAGATCTTATTGAGAAGTATGATCTTACAAAGCCTGTTTCATGGGATGACTTTAAAAAATATCTTAAAGAACTTGCAAAGTTACAGAAGGAAACTGGTGTTACTGCCCTGAATACAAATGCCAACAGGGAACAGCTCTTTACCTTATATTGTCAGAACAATGCTCTGCAGGGAGTAACCGAGGGATATGATTTTTTGTATAAGGCAAACAACAACGAGAAGGCACCAGCAGAAGAAGATATAGAATATACTTATATGTCAGACTATTATACTGATTATGCCCATGAAATGGCTGAACTTGCCAAAGAGGGAGTATGGTCATCTGATGCCATCAATGATACAGCTGATTCACAGGCGTATTTTGAAAATGGTAATTCAGGAGCCCTTGTTTGGAATACAACAATTTTTACAGCTGGTAAAAATCTTGAAAATGCGGGTCTTGGAAAATATGAAGTATACGATGTTACTTCTGATACAAAACGTTCCCGTGGTGCCTATTCAACAGATGCAACGGCTATAACAACAAAATCTGAGAATCCGGAGAGGGCAGCTTTAGCTCTTGATTATATGAAGAGCGATGTAGACCTTAACAGACTTCTCCTTGGAGGTATCAAGGGTACTCATTGGGATCTTGATGAAGAAGGTTTAAGAACTTCACTTGATAAGGCAGCAGACTATCCATGGAACGGATGGGCATGGGCTATCAACAGGCAGGATGAACCGGATGAAGCGGGACTTGATGAACGTCAGGTAGCCTATGGCAAGCATTGCGATGAGATGGAATTCATACCGGAGCAGACAGGTTTTACCTTTGATCCGACAAATGTGCAGAATCAGTATACTGCGATACAATCTGTTGTTACTGAGTATCAGCAAAGTTTTGCCCTTGGTATCTATGGCGATGATACAGACAAGGCTTTAGACGAATTCAGAGCAGCTCTTAAGGATGCAGGAGTCGAAGAATTTACAGGAGAATTTCTGAAACAGTACAAGGCTTACAAGGAAGCAAACGGAATTTAAAAGCTGTAGATAGCAGATGATTTATTAGTTATTATAAAATTTGATATTTGTGAAGTTTTGGGCTTGTTACGTTCTTTAGTAACAGGCCTTTTTGCATGTCTGTATAGTGCGAAAATGGTCTTGAAAAATAACGTATCTGAATTTATTTAAATAAAACAGGCACTTTTAAGTATGCATTTTGATAAAAAGAATGTGTTTTTAACATATAAAATTTTAATCTTGCAATTTTAATATTTTCTTTATTGACTGAATTATCTGCTTTGGATAAAATACACCGGCAACCACGAAAAAATTATGTATTCAACGGTTAGGAGACTACACAAAACATGAAAATCTCTGATAACAAAGCAGTAAGACGAGGGAGTATCAAGTTACAGCTGATAATTACAATGCTCTTATTAAGTGCCATTCCTCTTTTTGTTGCAATCATAATAAGTGCTGCTTCAGCAGTTAATATGGCTACAGAAAATCAGGAAAGCATAGCTACTGAAAAGGCAAGGTCTATAGAAGCCAATATTTCAACACTTATAAAAGAACAGGTTGGAATACTTGAAACAGTAGGAAGTTCTTCTTCAGTTTCAGAATTTCTTAAAAATCCGGCAGATCAGGCTGCACGTGACAGAATGATCTTCACATTGAAAAATGTTGATGCTAATATAAATGACGGAAATTCGATCCGTGTCTGTGATACAACAGGGCAGCAGGTTTATCGTACAGATGGCGAAGAACTTGTCAATATCGGGGATCGCGATTACTGCGAAAAGGCATTGGAAGGCGCAAGCTATGTTTCTGATGTTATAGAGAGTAAGACAACCAATGCCTATGTCTTTGTGATTTCAGCTCCAGTAAAAGACGCTTCAGGTAAAGTTATCGGACTGGTTCACAGAAACTATGATCTTATCTTTCTTGATGATATAGTTTCAAAAAATGCAAACGATATCACTGTAGTAAATATTGTCGATCGCGGAGCAAGTCTTATCAAGGGCAGCGCTACAGAGGTAAAAGTCGGCGAGGAAAGACCGAATTTCAGTAATTCAAGAGTTGTAAATTCAGCTTTAGCGGGTGAGACCGGCTGCACAGTGTCAAGCTATAGCGGCAGAAAGTCTATTGTTGCTTATTCCAATGTGAAGACTTCTGGATGGGCGATCATTGTAGATATAAAGTTTGATGGAGCGATGAGGGGCGCTTACATGGCCTTAATGACCATTGCTTTAATAGGTATAGCAATTCTTATTGTCTCAGGGTTGATTGCTTATAAGACTGCAGTTTCATTTGCAAAACCGATCCTTGCTACAAGCAGACTGGCAGGAGAGATGGCAAAGGGAAAACTTACAGCAGAAGGCGTGGAAGTGAAGCTTAACAACGAGATTGCTGAAATGGCTGACGCTGTAAATGATATGAAATCCCGTTTAAGAGATGTTATCGATAAAACAAAGGTTGCAGCTAAAAATGTTGATGGTGAGAGCATGAATCTTTCTGATTCAGCTACTCAGGCATCACAGGCTGCTGATCAGGTTTCTCATGCAGTAGATGAGATTTCAAGAGGTGCAGTTTCACAGGCGGACAGCATTCAGACAGCTGCCAATAATACAATATCGATCGGAAATGATATTGATGAGATCACCAACAATGTTGAGCAGCTTAATGAAAATTCTTCTGTAATGAGCGAGACATGCGGTAAAGCTATGGATACCTTAAGCAATCTTATAAATCAGAGCGCCGAGGTAACTGATTCAGTCAGTGAGATTGGTGAATCGATCAATTCAACCAATACTTCTGTTCAGCAGATTTCTGAATTTACAGATGAAATTTCTGATATTGCAAGACAGACTAATCTTTTATCACTTAATGCTTCGATCGAAGCTGCAAGGGCTGGTGAGTCCGGTCGCGGTTTTGCGGTAGTTGCGCAGGAGATTTCAACTCTTGCAGAACAGAGCAATAAGAGTGCAAGCATGATAAAGGAAATAGTAGATAAGCTTCTTGTAAATTCAAAAGAGTCTGTAACTGTTATGGCAAAGCTTAATGAGAATTTTGGAAAGCAGTCCGAGCAGCTCTCTTCAACGAAAGAAAATATGGAAGATATGGCAGACAGCGTTTTGAATGTTTCAAACAGCTCGAAGGGAATAGCTGTAAAGGTCAGCTCACTTGAGAAGGCAAAGAATGAGCTTTCGAATATTGTAAGTGATCTGTCGGCGATTTCCGAAGAAAATGCCGCAGCCACAGAAGAGACAAATGCTTCTATGCAGGAATTGAATTCTACATTCCAGATGATCAGCGAATCTGCAGAAAAGTTACAGCTCTTAGCTGATGACCTTGAAAGTGATATATCTTACTTTAACATTTGAAAAAATTAACCCCTGATGGGGCTTACCCTTGTGTCTTTTATAATTTATAATGGAGTACGCTGCGATGCAGTGTACTCCAAATTTTTTTTATGGAAGGATTTTTATAATGGAAGCAACAAAGAAATCAATTGCAACAGCTATGTGTATAGCTTTATGTGTGGTATTGCCGATGGCATTTCATAGTATCCCTAATGCGGGATCTATTTTTAGCCCTATGCATATCCCTGTATTTGTGTGTGGTCTTGTGTGCGGATGGCAGTATGGACTTATCTGCGGAATCGCAGGCCCGCTACTTTCTTCACTTATTACAGGAATGCCGCCAATGGCAATGCTTCCTGCTATGATGATTGAACTTGCGGTATATGGTCTTGTTATAGGAATCCTTGTTAAAATAGTTAAGACCGGCAAAATATATGTTGACCTCTACATTTCACTTATTGCGGCAATGCTTGCAGGTAGAGTCATTGGCGGAGCCGTAAGAGCCCTTATATTCGCAAGAGGAGAGTATTCTCTTAAAGCATGGGCAACCGGCTACTTTGTCACCTCTTTTCCTGGAATCATCGTGCACCTTATTTTTGTGCCTGCTGTTGTTTTTGCTCTTTACAGTGCAGGGCTTATGTTCACAAGAAAGAAGACGCTTGCCGGAAAGGCTGTAGAGGCATAATGGATATAGTCAGTAAGGATGCGGTCATATCTTTTTTTAATAGCATGGCGCCTAAGTGGGATGCCATGGAGGATAACCGGGAATCTGTCACAGAGGCTATTCTTTCGGAAATTGGTGATCTTAAGGGCAAAAATGTTCTTGATGTTGCCTGCGGAACCGGATATATGATACCCTATTATCTGAAACACAAGGCTTTATCGGTAACCGGTATTGATATATCGGAAGGCATGCTTGAAATCGCTAAGAAGAAATACGCAGGAAATGAACAGGTACATTTCAACCTGTGTGATGCAGAGAATTTTACATCACAGGAAAAGTATGATGTATGCGTTATATATAATGCCTTTCCTCATTTTGAAGACAAGGGAAAAGTTCTATCCAATCTGTCAAAATGCATGAATAAAGGCGGCCTTATTGCAATCTGTCATGGAGCAGGAAGAAGGGTCATAGATAACTGCCATAAGAATTCTGCGGCGCATGTGTCGACTTTGCTTCCTTCGGATGATGAATTGAAAGCACTTTTAAATGAACATTTCAGATTTGAAAATTATATCTCGAATGAGGATATGATGTTTTTTAAAGGCAAGAAGGTTTGATGTCTTGACATAAGTTGATAATAATAAGATACTTTATGCAGTGAGTGGAAAGTTTGCTCACTGCATATTTATTTTTGGGAGAAAAACAATGTCAAGTGTTAAAAAGTATACTTATGGAGAGCCCTTTTTTACAGAAGCAGTGGTAAAAGAGATTGAAAGAAGTGCAGGTGATCCTGCAGAGTTTATTGTTGATAAGAAAGCTCGGACGTTTATTTATAAGCTTGATCCTTCCACTGTCTGCTATGGCCTTGGCGAGACGGTAAGAGGGATGAATAAGAGGGGGTGGCTCTATATAAGCAATAATACGGACGAGCCTCATCATGAGGAAGGTAAAAATTCACTTTATGCCTCACAGAATTTCCTGTTGATATGGTCTAAAAAGGAGCTTTTTGGCATTTTTATAGATTATCCGGGGAGACTTTCTTTTGACATAGGTTACACGGAAACGGACACACTTACTATAACCTTTGATGACCTTGATGCGGATGTTTACATTATAAGGGGAGAGTCTGCTGAGGATATCGTAAAAACCTTCAGAGGTCTTATAGGAAAGAGCTATATCCCGCCAAAGTGGGCTTTCGGATACGGACAGAGCAGATGGGGGTATAAGAGCGCGGACGACATACGTGAGGTTGCAAGAGAGTATAAGAAAGCAGGCATTCCGCTTGACATGATCTATCTTGATATAGATTACATGGAAGCCTACAAAGATTTTACGACCAATAAGGAGACCTTCCCTCACTTTAAGGAATTTGTAAAGGAAATGGCAGATGAGGGCATTCACCTTATTCCTATAATAGATGCGGGCGTAAAGGTTGAAAAAGGCTATGAGATATATGAGGAAGGCATAAAGGGAGATTATTTCTGCAAGGATGAACTTGGCAAGCCTTTTACGGCTGCAGTGTGGCCGGGAGCAGTGCATTTTCCTGACTTTTTTAAGGAAGACACAAGAAAGTGGTTCGGCGACAAGTACAGTAAGCTGGTTGAAATGGGCATCGAGGGCTTCTGGAATGACATGAATGAACCGGCTATATTTTACAGTGACAAGGGTGTAAAGGAAGCGAAGAAAAAGCTTGCGGCAATCCCTGAAAAGGAGCTCACCTTTGAAAACTGCGGTGCCTACAGGGATGCTCTTTCGACTCTTGACGATACCTATAGGGACTATCACTCTTTTTACCATGATGTAAATGGAAAAAAGGTGCGCCATGATAAGATACACAACCTTTACGGCTACAACATGACAAGAAGCGCAGGCGAGGCATTTCAACGAAATTACCCTGATAAGAAGATACTTATGTTTTCAAGGTCTTCTTATACCGGAATGCACAGATACGGCGGAGTATGGACAGGAGATAATGCTTCATGGTGGAGCCATCTTGCGCTTAATATCGCACAGATGCCTGCCCTTAATATGTGTGGCTTCCTTTACTGCGGAGCAGACCTTGGCGGCTTCAATGATAATACAACAGAGGACCTTATGCTTCGCTGGATAGCATTCGGTATGTTCACGCCTCTTATGAGAAACCACTCGGCACTTGGCACAAGGGTGCAGGAATTATACAGATTTAAAAACAAGGAGACTTTTGCGAATTTCATAAAGCTTCGCCATGCATTTATACCATATATATACGATGAATTTATCAAGGCAGCTGAAAATGATACCATGTATTTCAGACCACTAAGCTTTGTCTACAGTGATGATGAAAGAACTTTTGAAATAGAAGACCAGCTTCTTGTGGGCGACAGCATCATGATAGCTCCTGTATATAAGCAGAATGCAAGAGGCAGGATGGTCTATCTGCCAGAAGATATGAAGCTTTTGCGTTTCAGAGGCGTTGAGGATTATGACGTTGAAGAAATGAAGGCAGGAGACCACTATGTAAGGGCAGAGCTAAATGAAGTGCTTGTATTCGTAAGGCATGGAAGAAAATTTGAAATTGACGATAATAGCCATATTTAAGGATTGTCTGTTATTAAGAGAAGGGACTCTGACATCACTTTGTGATGCCGGAGTCCCTTGTTGTTTCACGCAGCATAAGACTGGTTTCGCAGTAGAGAGTCCTGTAATTTAACTGAGGTTCTTCTATTCTTGAAACAAGGAGCTGCATAGCAGAAAAACCCATTATCTGGCTGTGTATGTGAATTGTTGAAATGGAAGGACTTATGATCCTTGATTCCTGCGAATCGTCAAAGCCGAGTATCATTATATCATTCGGAATAGAAAGACCGATACTTTTTACTGAGTTCATAAGATCCATAGCCACAAAATCGTTTGCACAGATAAATACCTCTGGAAGTTCCTTAAGTTCCCTGATCCTGCTGTCTACATATTCTGAAAAGGTCTTGTTCTGCGGGTACTGTATATTTGAGAAGGTCTTTGTCAAAAGCCAGTCGTTATTTACGGCAAGACCCTGAAGTGACATGCCGGTAAGAAAGGCAGAGTACCTTTCAAAGAAGGACTGACAGTGAAAAGCTTCCCCTACATAGCCGATCTTTCTTATTCCCCTCTGCTTCATTATCTTTATGGAATCTAAAATACAGTCTGTGTTGTTCATAAGAAGCTTATCAGCGTTTAGACTTATGATCCCGTCAGAGGACACAGGCGCATCCACAAAAAGAACCGGTATGTCGAGGCTTGTAAGAAATTCTGCATATTCAGGAACAAACATTTCTATACACATTATTCCCTTGCATCTGTCAAGATGGATGGTCTCAGGAAGCTTATTTTCAAGTATTTCCTCCGGTCTTACAACGTGCATGCTGAGAGAATAGCCTATTTTTGAAATCTCAAGCTGAAATTTATCAAGCATCATAGAAGAAAAGTGTGATGCATTGAGGAACCACTGCGATATAAGGGCTATTTCGCCGGTTCTTTTCTCTTTAGTCTTTCCGCCGTTTTCTATAGAATCTATATCTACATAGGAAAACTGCTTGTATCCAAGCTCGATGGCTTTGGCAAGGACTTTCTGTCTTGTTGCTTCGGCGAGTACTCCGGTATTGTTGATCGCTTTGGAAACAGTATTTCTTGAAATGCCGAGAGCATCGGCTATATCCTGTATTGTTACACGTTCTGCCATAAATTCTATTCCTTAATTTTTAATATCAGTACCAAAAAAGCTCGTTGCCAACTTTTGACACTGTCATCATTCTATAACACACCGGCTTGTTTGTCAAATGTAAAACTGCTTGTGTTACATATCAAAGCCTTACCTGATAGACAGAGTCCTTAATGGGCAATTTGCACTGTAAATAAGTTATATGTAAAAAATATTTGTGCAATTGTAAAAATAACTATTGACAAAACACCTTAAAGAGTTTATAGTAAAAGTGTCAAACGAACAAATGACTTGTGCAAATGTAACATACATCTGCACGCAGCAACACGGTAGAGGAAAACACAGATTATGAAAACTAAAGAAAGCGGGCTTTCTTATATAAGAAAGCACTGGGAACTCTATGTTATATTTTTGGGACCTGCGCTGTTACTTACTATTATATTTAAGTACATTCCTATGTCAGGTATCCTTATCGCTTTTGAAAAGTACAATCCTATAAGAGGTGTTTTTGCTTCACAATGGGTTGGACTTCACCATTTTAAAAGATTCCTTACATCACCGGACTTTATGAGGTACCTTGGGAACACCTTGAAGCTTTCCGTATATGGTCTTCTCTGGGGCTTCCCTGTGCCTATCATAATCGCCTTCCTTTTAAACAGGATCGAAAGTGCAGGTAAAAAAAGAAATCTTCAGCTTGTACTTTATATGCCGAATTTTATTTCAGTCATTGTCCTCTGCGGTATGGTACGTATCCTTCTTTCAGTTACCGGCCCGCTCAACATGCTTTTTGGCACTCATGTAAATTTCATGACAATGCCGGGACTTTTCAGAACTATCTACATTGCATCCGGTATATGGCAGGGAGCTGGCTGGGGTTCGATCATGTATACAGCTGCTCTTTCGGGAGCAAGCAGGGACCTTAAAGAAGCGGCAATGCTTGACGGTGCCAATGTATTACAGCAGATAAGGTACGTTGAATGGCCTGCTATAAAGAATGTTGTAGTCATACAGTTCATACTTCAGGCAGGAAATATCATGAGCATCGGGTTTGAAAAGGCATACGCACTGCAGACAGATTTGAACCTTCAGACAAGCGAGATCATTTCAACCTATGTTTACAAAAAAGGTCTTATAGATGGAGATTATGGTTTTTCAACAGCAGTCGGACTCTTCAATACAATTATAAATGTCATTTTGCTTATAGCAGTGAATAAAATCGTAGAGAAGATAAACGAGGGTGAAGGACTATAAATGAATGACCGGCAGAGTGTATTGACGGACTTAGTCCGATGATACGATAGAGGAGATTTACAGATGAATACAAATTCGAAAAATAAGGAAAAGGCAGCAGCGCTTAATACGAAAAAGTCCTTTTTTAAGCGTTATACCGGACAGGACAGGGCAATTCTTATTACCGGATATATACTTTTAGGACTTTTCGCTTTCCTTATAGTGATACCTATGATCTACATAGTGATTGCTTCATTTATGGATCCTGTTACTTTACAGAACAGCGGAATAACATTTGATCTTGATAAGTGGACACTTACAGCCTACAAGAGAGTTCTGGAAAATAAGCAGATCTGGACGGGCTTTGGAAATGCGGTGCTCTATTCAATAGTTTTTACGGCTGTTTCAGTAGGTGTTACATTACTTGCCGCATATCCGCTTTCTATGCCGGATTTTGTCGGAAGAAGATTTTTTAATGCCTTGTTTATGATAACCATGTTTTTTGGGGGAGGTCTTATCCCTACATATCTTCTTATCAGTAATATAGGTCTTCTTGACAGTATGTGGGCAGTTGTTCTGCCTGGCGCCTTCAACGTATGGAACATGATAATAGCGAGAACCTATTACAGAAATGTTCCGAAAGAGCTGAAGGAAGCTGCCTCCATAGATGGAGCCGGCGAACTTATGTTTTTCTTCAAGATCCTGCTTCCGGTATGTGTTCCGGTAATAGCAGTTTTAACAATGTGGCAGTTTGTAGGTATGTGGAACAGCTATTTTGATGCCATGATCTACATTAATTCTGCCGATAAACAGCCATTACAGTTGGTTCTTCGTGCAATACTTATTCAGAACAAGCCTCAGTCAGGTATGATCTCTGATATGCAGAGCACAGCGGCAAGAGCACAGTTAGGAGAACTTCTGAAGTATGCAACGATCATCGTATCAAGTCTTCCTCTACTTGTTATGTATCCGTTCTTCCAGAAGTACTTTGATGCCGGAATTATGGTTGGATCTGTAAAAGGGTGAGATGCGAAAGGAGCATGAACATGAAAAAAAGTTGGATGAGAGCTGCATCGATCGTACTTGCAGCAGTTGTAGCTTTGCCTGTAGCCGGATGTGGCAGTGAAGCAAAGAACGCCAGTGAAAGCAAGAACGTTAGCAAGACACATGAAAATGTCGTAGCAGAGGTTAAAGAAGAGGACCTTTTACCTGATGCCGACGGCAATCTTACAGCAGGAAAATACACATTTCCACTTGAAAAAACAAAGACAATCCACGGACTGACGCAGTTCCCTGCAAATACTGAGTCGGACCCTAACAATCGTACTATCTTCAAGAGAATTGAAGCAAAGACGAATGTGCATGTTGACTGGGATTCAATTCAGTCAGATCAGTGGGGAGACAAGATCAGCACAGTAATGGCAGATTTTAAGAATCTTCCTGAATTCATCTTCCAGGCAGGATTTTCAAACAGTGACCTTCTTAAATACGGTAGTCAGGGTGTTATCATAAACCTTGAAGACTACATCGACAAGGATATGCCAAATCTTAAGGCTGTATTTGAAAAATACCCTGCTTATAAGGCAATGTGTACAGATACAGAAGGACATATCTGGGCTCTTCCTTGGATAGAACAGCTCGGAAGTGAGAAGACAGCTATCCAGACTGTTGGTGATATGAGCTTTATCAATAAGACATGGCTTGATATCCTTGGACTTCCTGTACCTGAAACTACAGATGATTTCGAAAAGACTCTTATTGCTTTTCGTGATAATGCAGATAAGTTAAAGCAGGAATGCAGCATAGATGGTGATATCATCCCTATGTCATTCATTATCAATGATGGTGACCAGGATCCTGCAATTCTCATAAATGGTTTCGGTGAAGGATATGGTGATCCTGATCGTGGTACACATATTGCTATCACAGATGATAAAAAGGCAATATGCTCTGCAACACAGGAAGGCTACAAGAAGGGTCTTCAGTGGCTCAATAAGCTTTATAAGGAAAACCTTATAGATCAGGAAGCTTTTACCCAGGACTGGTCAACCTATGTATCAAAGGGAAAGTCAAACCGTTATGGTGTGCTTTTCTCATGGGATGTTGCCAACATTGCAAACCTTAAGGATTATGTTCCACTTCCTCCTCTTAAGGCTGACACCAGAAACTTTACACCACAGACAGCTTCATTTACATCAGGTTTTGACCGCGGTCGCTGTGTGATCACTGCAAAGGCAGAAGATCCTGATCTTATCCTTGCATGGCTTGACCAGATGTATGACCCATATCAGTCACCACAGAACAACTGGGGTACTTACAACGAAGGTGACGATTTTGATATCTTTAAGATGGGTGAAAATGATAAGGGTGAGAAGATGCTTAAGCATGCTGACCTTGGCGATCATTCACCTGTAGAAGTTCGCGAAGCTGAATCTGTAAACGGACCTCTTGCTATTCTTGACGAATACTATGGAAAGTATGTAACTTGCCCTGATGATGCTCAGTACAGACTTGACTGGATCAAGGACAACTTCACACCATACATGAACTTAAAGTATTGTGTGCCAAATGTATTCATGAGTGCAGAGGATACAGAGAAGCTTTCCGACCTTTCAGCTGATATTTGTACTTGCATCAACACTCACAAGTCAGACTTTGTAATGAACGGCTTTACAGATAAAGACTGGGATGCATATATTGATGAACTTAATGGATATAAGCTTGACGAATATATAGGTCTTTATCAGAAATATTTCGACGATTATTTTGCAAATGTAAAATAAATATCGATAAGTCTTTGGGGGACTGCAATTGCGGTCCCCTTTGCTATATAAGGAGAAGTAAGATGAGGAAATTTCTGTGTGGAATCGTACTCGTGAGTGCTGTCTTGTTTATATTATCGGGGTGTGGAAAAGAAACCAGTATTTTGGAAAATGGTGGAAGTATGACAGACGATAGCTATGCAGCCCTGTCTCCGGGCGCCAAGGAAGAAGCGTATGAAAATAAGCTTTTCTTTAGACCAACGAAAGATGGAGACAAGATTCCGTATGTCGGTGATCCGATGCCATATTATGAGGATGGCACTTATTACATATACTATCTTAAAGATGGCGGTGATTCATTTAATCATTCTGTGTATCTTACTACGACTGAGGACTTTACCGAATATAAGGAATACGATGATCCTATTTTAAAGTCGGGTACAAGCGGTCAGGATAATTGGATAGGAACTGGTTCTGTAGTAAAGACAGAAGACTCATATTATTTCTTTTATACAGGTCATAATGATACTCCGTCATCTGAGTATGTTGAAAAAGTTATGGTTGCAAAAGGAAGTGATCTGAAGCATTTTGAAAAAATAGATGACTGGGACATTACTCCGCCGGCGGAACTCGGTCAGAAGAGAGATTTCAGAGACCCGCAGGCTTACTATGACAGCAAGACAGGTAAGATAACACTTACGATAACTGCAGCTATGAACGGTAAGGCAAGAATTTTAAAATATACTCTTTCAAAGGATCTGACAGAAGTAAATTATGATGGAATCATATTTACAGATGAAACAGGGGCTTTCTGGAATCTTGAATGCAGTGATACGTTTAAAATTGGCAATACATGGTATCTGACTTATTCAGCCCAGGATGATACATTATGGTATGCAAAGTCAGATGAGGCTTATGGACCGTATTCCAAGCCACAGAGACTTGATGGCAAGCTTTTCTATGCGGCAAAGCATGTTGAAAATGGAAAAGATGGCTATATGGTCGGATGGGCAAGAAGATCGACATCAGTCATTTCAACCAGCGAGGTAAGCGGTTGGGCAGGAAATCTTGTTGCACAGAAGATAGAGCAGAAGGAAAATGGGGACCTTGTGCTTACATGTAACGATGATATAGCAGAAAGTTTTAAGGGCAAAAAGGGCAGTTCGGGAAAGAATTTTACGCTGGAAAAAGATAAGGAAAGAGCGTATGAGGAAATCGGAAAAGCACCGGAATGTTTTATGGTAAAGGGAAAGCTTTCTTTTGAAGGTATGGAAAGCTTTGGAATGGCATTTGACTATAATGGTAGCGAAAATAAATATAAACTTATAGAGATAGATCCTAAGGATAAGGTAATAAGACTTACATTTAACAATGGAAGTAATTTTATAACAGAAACTTCAGCTTTTATTGAAGCTGGAAAGACGTATGATTTTACTTACATTCAGGATGGCTCGACGGGAGTATTTTATCTAGATAAAGTTGCCTCTCTTACAGTGCGTCTGTATGGCGTAACAGGAAGAAATGTAATGTTTTATTCAGATAACAGCAAGGTTTGGTTTACGAAAGTTATAGCTTATAAGCGGTGAGTATTGTATAATATGATATAGGAGTCATAACTGTCAAGTCATGCGGTTTACTATATATCATTTATTTATGATCGATTATTTTACAGAAATCACAGCATAAGCATTCGGTATCATATTTCTTTTTCTTATAGCGCAGGAGGTACACTATGTCTGAAAAATTAGAGAAGGCAAGAAGATTCGAAGAAAAGCACGAAAGGGATATCACAGAAGAGATGAGACCTTTGTTTCACCTGAGTCCCCGTGTAGGTTGGATGAACGATCCGAACGGCTTTTCAATGTATAAGGGTAAATACCACATGTTTTACCAGTATTATCCTTATAAATCCCAGTGGGGACCAATGCACTGGGGACATGCAGTAAGCGACGATATGCTCACATGGAAGCCTTTGCCTTGTGCTATTGCACCGGATGAGCCTTATGATAATGCAGGGTGTTTTTCAGGCAGTGCCATAGAACTTCCGGATGGAAGACAGCTTCTTATGTACACAGGTGTGCGTAGAGAAGAGGATGAAGATGGTGAGATAAGAGATATCCAGACGCAGTGTCTTGCAGTAGGTGACGGTATAGATTTTAAAAAGTATGAAGGGAACCCTGTCCTTACAGAAAAAGACCTCCCAGAGGGGGCAAGCAGAAACGATTTCCGCGATCCTAAGATGTTTACGGATGAAGCTGGTGTATACTGGTGCGTAACCGGCAACAGACCGGCGGATGGAAGTGGACAGCTTCTTCTTTTTAGAAGTGAGGATGCCTTCCACTGGACTTATTTCAGCACTCTTGTAGAAAATAAGAACAGATTCGGCAAGATGTGGGAATGCCCTGATTTCTTCAAACTTGATGGCAAGTATGGAGTGATCGTGAGCCCTCAGGATATGCTTCCTGAAGGACTTGAATATCATAATGGCAATAACACACTTTTCCTCGCAGGAACTTACGATAAGGAAAAGGGAAAGTTTACCGAGGAACATGCCCAGCCTATAGATTACGGCATAGATTTTTATGCACCGCAGACCATTTCAACACCGGACGGAAGAAAGGTGATGATAGGTTGGATGCAGAACTGGGATGCCTGCGCTGTGCGTGAACCGGAGGCACCGTGGGCTGGGCAGATGTCCTTACCAAGAGAGATAAGATATAAGGATGGTAGACTTTATCAGTATCCTTTAAAGGAACTTGAAGAAAAGAGATGTGATAAGGTCGAGTATAAGGACGTTGAGTTTGATGGAGAAAAAGAACTTCCCCGTATAGAGGGCAGAATGTGCGATCTTGAAATAAAGATCCGTCCGGCAGATCCGTTTGAAATTTATCACAGATTTGCGATACATTTTGCCGAGGAGGGAGATATGCATTCTACCATAAGCTATAAGCCTCACGAAAAGGTTCTTAAAGTTGATAGAAAATTTTCCGGCAGCAGACGTGCCATTGTCCATCAGAGAAGATGTCAGGTTGAACCTTTAAGAGACGGCACTGTTGCCTTAAGGATAATCCTTGATCGCTATAGCGCGGAAGTCTTTGCGGAAGACGGCAGAAAAGTAATGTCCATGGCTCTTTATACAGATATATCCGCAAAAGGAATTTCCTTTATATCAGATGGAAAAGTTAAAATTGATGTAACTAAATATACTCTAAGTTAAAGGTTAAAAAAACGTGCCCTGCGTTTGCAGGGCACGTTTTTTGTAGCAAAAGACCGGCAAGCGTCATCATGCTTGCATAAAATGACATTTGCCGGTCGCAAGAACATGGAGCACGAAGTGCGGAATGTTCGCTTTGTGAAATCAGGTAGGAGGATGTGATTTCCTCCTACCTGATTAATATAAGACTAGCCGGTCATGAATAAACGCTTCCGCGGTGGTTAGCAGAGTGTATTGAAAAAAACACTCGACAACTAGCCTCTATGTGTGTAAAATAAGAGGGTTCGTTCACGTATTTCTTTTGTTTTTAGTCAGCGCCGCTGCAGGCACGGCACTGATGGACACTATGCCTGTGACAGGGTACAGATAATGAAGAATTTGATAAGAACATTTGGGTCAGTTTTAATTATTGCTATACTTGCGGTTACCTTTTCAGGCTGCAGTGAATATAGCAGTCTTGATGCCAGACACGCAAAGATAAATGCTTTGAACGGCAGATTTATTTCGGAGAATGTGGATAAAAAGGGCAGCGTGGCAACAAGTGAAGAGGAGATAGACAGAACCGGGATAAAAACAGATCCTTCTGAGGTTCTTGTTGTGTACTTTTCCTGTACAAATGTCACCAAGAGAATAGCGGGCAAGATTGCCGAGCTTACAGGCGGGGATATTTACGAGATAAAGCCTGCCGATCCATATACTATAGATGATCTTAATTATAATGATGATCACAGCAGGGCTACCGTTGAACAAAGGGATGCACACGTAAGGCCGCAGATAAGCGGAAGTGTAGAGCACTGGGACAGATATTCTACCATATATCTGGGCTATCCTATCTGGTGGTCGGAAGAACCACGTATCCTTGATACTTTTGTTGAAAGCTATGATTTTAAAGATAAAAAAATAGCCCCTTTCTGTATTTCCGGAGGATGCGGAGTGGGTTCAAGTGCCGCCAATCTTGAAGCTAATTCAAATGGCGGGGAGTGGCTTATGGCACAGAGATTCAGAGAAAATACGTCTATAGGTGATATAAAAGACTGGATTGAAGAAATTGGACTGTAAAGGTATGGAAAAAAATCAGAAAGGTCTTTTAAAAGACAGCAATTTTACAGGAAAGCTTATAAGACTTATGCTTCCTATCATGCTGCAAAACCTTATGGTTGCTTCGGTTGCCGCAGGAGATGCGGTCATGCTCGGGCGCCTTGCGCAGGATTCTATGACAGCTGTGTCGATGGCGACTCAGATTCAGTTTATTCAAAATATGTTTATAAGCTCCATAGTCGGGGCTACCTCTGCCTTGGGGGCTCAATACTGGGGAAAGAGGGATGAAAAGGCAATAAATGAGATATTCTGCATGGCACTTAGGATTGCAGGCATTATCTCAGTAGCTTTTGCCACAGCCTGCCTGATTGCTCCGGAATATCTCATGATTTTTTTTACAGATTCTCCTGAACTTATAAGAATTGGAGCGGGATACCTTCGTATAGCAGGTCTTTCTTATCTTTTGACTGGATTTTCACAGTGTTACCAGACGATAATGAAGATCACAGATCATGTTATCAGCGTGGCAGCAGTAAGCAGTATTGCGGTTATCTTAAATATATGCCTTAACGCAGTATTTATTTTTGGAATCGGTCCTTTTCCTTCGATGGGGGCAAATGGTGCGGCTCTTGCCACCCTTGTTGCAAGAATAGTTGAATTTGCAATCTGTATTATCCTCTCCTTTAAAAAGGGATACATAAAACCTAAACTTAGAGGACTTATAAAAAGAAACAAGGTACTTGCAAAAGATTTCAACCTTATTGCCCTTCCACTTCTTGGTGGGGCTCTACTCTGGGGAGTAGGTTTTACTTCATATACAGCGATAATCGGTCACATGGGTACGGATGCCGCGGCTGCAAATGCAATTGCTTCGGTTGTGCGTGACCTTGTCTGCTGTGCCTGCAATGGTGTAGGTTCTGCTACAGGTATTATTGTTGGAAATGAACTTGGTGCCGGCAATCTTGAGCTTGGAAAGATATACGGTATAAAGCTTGCAAAGATTTCATTTATCATAGGTTTTGCGTCGATGGCGCTGGTTCTTGTTTTAACGTTTCCGATAGCAAATTTTATGATACTTACTGATAAGGCAAGAAAGTATCTTATAGGAATGATGGTGATCATGGCTGTCTATATGATAGGCAGGTGTGTAAATACTGTTATAATAAATGGGATTTTTGATGGAGGCGGTGATACCTTATTTGATATGTATTCACTTGCCGTTACCATGTGGTGCCTTGCCATACCTTTAGCCTGCCTTGGTGCATTTGTGTTTCACTGGCATGTATTTTTAGTTTATTCATGTACCTGCCTTGATGAGGTTGGCAAGATTCCATGGGTGTTAATACATTTTAAAAAATATAAATGGGTGAAAAACCTGACAAGATAGGTAAAAATGAGAAATTTAGGGGCTTCCGATTTTACATTGGAAGCCCTTTGCATTGTATGAAAGTTTATTTAACGTTTACAGTAATTTAAGAACGTGAAAACTGCGTTATTTATGCACTTTGCTAGGACTTGAAAGAAGTACGGGCGTTTTTTTGCTCTTTTTTTAGTTGAATATGATAATAAGCCAGAGAGCAGGTTCTTGATAAAAAAGATAAAATTTTGTATTATAATATATTTGCTGCTTGTATTAATTAGACATCTAATACATATGGCAAACACTAAAAATCTGTAAATATTTTACACACAGGAGGATGTAATGATAAGACAGCTACTTACAATGATACTAAGTGTAAATCTTATTATTGCAGGAATCAGTCCTGGCTCAGCATTATCAAAGGTTACTTTTTCTGGTAATCAGACCTATAAAGCAGAGCAGACACAGTCAGCTGATATTACAGGCGACAGCAGTCAGGATCCGGATTCCGGTGATGATAAAGCTGCGCCTGAAACAGAAACTACGCCTGAAACAGGCGCGACACAGGAAGATGGAGTGTCACAAGCTACGGATACACCTGCGACTTCCACGGATGATACTGCGATAGAGGATGATGGTGCGGATGACCTAGATGCAGACAATCAAAATGGCGATAGTTCTGGTGCGGAAGAATCCGAAGATTCAGAGGAAAATGCAGATGAATTTGGAGAAAAAGCAGAAGAAGTTGATACAATTGATTCTGCTGATGAAGGCTTTAAAAAAGTCAAAGTAGAAGAGCTTATTAAGGATGCCAATAAGAATATAAATTTAAAAGAAAGCAAGGCATCGGATTCGACTGCTGTAAAGGATGGAAGCTGGCTTGTTGATAAGCTTGTTTTTACACATAATGGCAAGGAAGTAAAGTCCGGAGATAAAGTCAGCTTAAGTGATGAATTTTATGTTAAGTATAATTTAAAGGAATTGACTTATGCTGGCAGCGATGAGGATGGCAGTTCAGGAGAATTGATCAAGGCAGGCGATAAGTTTGAGCTACCATCAGTGCCGATGGAATATTTTTCAAGAATAAGCAATGAGAAGATTAAAGTTCCTTTGGGGAAAGGTGGAAGTCAGACATTTGGTTTAGTTTCTTTCGAAGGCGATAAGACATACTTTACTGTTGAATACGAAGGTGTTGAGGGTGAAGGGATTACCAATGCTGAATTCGGTTATAGCATAAAGTTCGACGAATCAAAGCTTGAGACTAAATCTGAGATTAAGATTCCTATGTTTGGCGGCAGTGATCTGGATATCACTATTGCTGAAAATGTTCCGTCTCACCCTGTTATTGAAAAAACAGGTGCTGTGAATGGAGATGAGATTACATGGACTATAGTTGTGCGTCCTCAAAAAGTCCCAATTGAAAATGAAAATGGTTATACTCTTATAGACACACTAGAAGGAGAACAACATTTTAAAGAAGCTTCCTTTAAAGTTGACGGAGTAGATGCGACACCTGATATAAATGGCATGACTCTTACATATAAGTTTACTATGCCTGATAAAACAAAACCTGTCACAATCGAATATAAAACAGTGGCAGAAGTTTTTAACAAGGAAACGAGTAAGACGAATGGAGATGCCAAAGTTACAGCCACTAATAAGGCTCAGCTATATGCAAATGGCGAAGGTGAGGTTACCGAACTTGTTTCAGAGGCTTCAGATACGCAGTCTGTATCAAAGACTTTTAAGGAGTGGATCACAAAGGAAGGTGGCGCAATAAGTAAAAACGGCATCATGTCCTGGACAATCATAGTAAGAAATAATGGATATAGCTTGAAAGATGTGACTGTTCACGATATTTTTGAACAGGATGGGGAAACTACCATGCTGTTAACAGATGATGCTGGAAACAAGACAGACAGTGTCAGTGTTGATGGTACGGAAACAAAAGTTGAAACAACTGGCGCGCGAACAGGAGACGGAGAGCTGTGGAGTCTTAATCTTGGCACCTTAACGGGAGAACAGAAAAAGATAATTACGTATCATACTGAGATTAAGGATTATGCTATATTCAAAAGGACAAACCATAAAGCCTTACCAATAAATAAAGCATATGTGACATACACCTATGATTTTGGAAAAGGTCCCGGCAAAATAGAGGGTCCTACAGTAAATAAGAGCGCTACAGGTGCAGAAACGAATGCAGCCATTGAAAAGACCTTTAGGGGATACGATGCAAAGAATCGCATTTTAACTTGGACAGTCCGTGCAAACAAGAACAAGGAGACTCTTCACTATGTTGAGATAAAAGAGACACCTGGTGAGGGTCAGAGTATTTATTCGATTAAGGACATAAAGGTAGGGGAATCACCGCAGGAAGTTGAGTTCAGTGGAGGTGAAAAGGTTAAGGCATTTACATTGCCGAATGTTTCAGATGAGATAACATTTACAGTTGAAACAAAGCTTGATGATTCGGAATTTTCTTTTTTTGCTGGTAATGCGGAAAAAGAATATACAAATACAGTAAGTCTTAAGTGCGATGAACAGGATGAAGTAACATATAGCGCAAAGGGTAAATGTGTAAGTGAAGTACTTGCAAAGCAGGCAGGGAAGTATGATTTTTCTGATCATACGATCAAGTATACTCTTATCGTAAATAAAAACGAGACAAAACTACATGATGTTCATATATCAGATGTATTGTCTGATGCAGGTCTAACACTTGCAAGTGATGTAATGGATGGTGATAAGGTTTTACTGTCAAAGGATAGTTTGAATCCTGAAAATATCGAAATATCGCTTGGAGATATTGCTGAAAAGCATGTACTTACATTTACAGCAAAATATAAAGATAATGACAATCTGAAGAATAACGGTGAGATAAGTATTACCAATAAAGCAAGTCTCACATCAACGCTTGATAGCGAGTCTTGCAGTGCAGAAGCATCAAGTACTACAAAATTTAACAATGTTGCCGTTAAAAAGACGGGCGAGATAAGTGCAGATAAGACAAGTGCAAGCTATACCATTGAGGTGAATGGTTCATTGCAGGAACTTCCTGAAAATGTTTATGCAGAAGACAGGATGGGTGCAGGACTTAATCTTGATTTTACGTCTGTTCACCTTTATAAGGGCATCGTAAAAAGTGATGGTTCGGTAGAAAAAGGCGAGGAAGTTGAAGCAAAGAAAAGGATAGGCTCATTAGGAGATAAGACAGTTCTTCGAGTTGATCTTCCATCCGGTTCAAAGGATTGCTATTTGATTACCTATGATACAGGAGTAGATCCTTCTGTAAGAGATTATACAAACACAGTACTTCTCTTTGGATATGGTATGCAGACAGAGAATCAGTCTGAGAAGTCTTTTGAGGCAAAAGAATTTGCAGGTGCAGACCTTAAAAAATCGGTTTTTATTGGATTCCATGTGACTGATAAAGTTACTGAGGAAGGCATTCCAAAAGTAGAATTTACTATAAAGAACGATGAAGATGAAACTATAGGTAAAGTTGTTACCAATAGTAAGGGTGATGGAAAGATATTCAACAATAAGATCAAGCCACACACTTCTTACAATATAGAGATTACCAAGGTTCCTGATGGATACGAGGATGTAGAAAATCAGACCATAACAACCAATGATCCAGGTCCGGGTAATAAAGCAGTTGTCAACATCGAACTTGAAAAGCCGTCAAAGACAATCAATATTATCAAAGCAGATGCCAATGATAAGAGCAAAAAGCTTAAGAATGCTGTTTTTAATCTTAGCTTCAAAGGAAAGGATATTAAGAATGTAAAGGAATTTACAACGACAGAAAAGCCAGAGGAAATAAAGAAAGTTTACTGTGGAGTGGATTATTCTCTTACAGAAAAGGAAGCACCTTATGGCTACGAAAAGCTTGAAAATCCTGTTAAGTTTAATGTTGATAGTGAAGGAAATATAAATGTCATTGAAGGCAGTGAGAATGTAACCGTTGATGGACTGAATATTATAGTTCTTGATAATGCAAAGAATACATTCCCTGTTCCGCCTGTAAAGATAATCACAAAAGATGGTGAAGAGCTTGAAGGCGGTAAGATTACGATAGTTCCCGTAAAGGATGGCAAGCCGGATAAGAAAAATGAAAGAGAAATTCCGACTGTAAAGCCTGACAAGGGAGACCCTTCTGGTGACAAAGTACCTGAAATAAAAGTTCCAAAGGGTGAGTACGAGATATATGTTATTCCACCTAAGGGCTTTAAAAATTTAGATGATACGCCAGAAGAGAAGATTGTTATAAAGATCGATGAACATGGAACTATAACGGTAAAGAATGAAGATGGCACATGGAGTGATGAGCCGCTTGATCCAAAGAAACCTATAGAAGTTAAGGACAAACCTGATCCAAATGCCCACATTGGTAAGGACGGAGAGGAATCTTTCAACTTCCAGGTTGTAGAAAAAGGTACTGATAATAAGAAGGTTCTTGATAATGGTACATTCAAAGTAACAAAGCTTAAGGATACCGAGGGAACACCTCTTCAGAGCGTTGAATTTGGTGAAGATAAGAAGCCAGTAGATGCAAAGAATGATACTTATGATTATCAGGTTATCTACAAGGTAGAAAAGGATACACTTCCGGAAGGATATACTGAATTTGATACTGTATATTTCAAAGTTGTAGGGTACAGTGATAAGACCGTTTATTACAGTTCTCTCGATGAAATGAAGACTTGGAAAGCACTTGATGGAAATACGATCTTCCTTCCGGTTGCAAAGAAGCCTTCATATAGCCCTAGCAAGGGCGGTAATACAGGCGGCGGCTTTGCTCCATATGTGAATCCGGATGTACCTGTAATACCGGATGCTCCGGGATTTAGTGAACTTGTTCCGAATAATATCTTTAATCCGTACATGCCGGTCGTAGTTACACAGGGAACGACAACTCCGTCTGCTATCAATCCTGATAAGCCGGCAAGTAAGTCCGGAATAACAAATGAGCCGGATAAGGCACATGATGATAAGTCCGGTAAAACTGACAGCAAGAAAAAGGATAAGTCAAAGGACAAGACGAAAGAAAAAACAAAAATAGTTTCTTATGATGAAGAAGAGAGCGATGATATTATTGCTCCTAAGGATGAAACAAAAAAGAATAAGAAACATAAGAAAAACAACAGGTCTGACAACGAGATTTCAATATCAGATGAAAATAAGAAAGCAGACCGTGTTGCAAAAAATTCTTCTTCTGAAATAGAAATAGAGGATCCAGAGATTCCTGGCAGTCATATAGATGACAGGAAGAAGGATAAGACTCTTGCAAAGAATAATGACGAATCTGTCTATAATGAAGAATCACAGACACCAGAAAGCTCTCTTGCACAGACTGGCGGTTTCATGGGAACAATGCCTGCTTATGCAGCAAGTGCATTACTCATACTTGTTGGAGGCCTTTTGCTTGCAGGAGATTTCAGAAAGAAGAAAAGAAAGATCTGAATAAAAGCACGTTTTTAAAGCGTGTTTTATGGCGGTAAGCCATTGAAAAATAAGAACCTCATGAGAGTGTAAAAACTTTCATGAGGTTTTTTGATTTATAGGAAATTTCTTCGAAATTCCTATAAATCAAAAAATATGCGTGATACTTGTGAAAAGGACTTGACTATTTAAAAGAGTTAGTGTAGACTAATCAATACAGTTAGTTAAAGCTAACACAAAGAAATGTTGCCAAAAGGCGGCATGAAAGAGTAAAGGTAGATAGTTTGAAAAAAGTTTCAAACTTCATTGGTGTCGCCGCAGGCACGGCATCGGTGGGAACCATGCCTGCAGTAAGGGATAGAAAAATGAGCAAAGTAGCGGTAGTTTATTGGAGCGGTACAGGCAATACACAGGCATGCGCAGAGGCAGTAGTTGATGGCGCCAAAGCAGCAGGTGCAGAGGTTGAGTGCTTTTCTGTAAGTGAATTCGATGTTTCTTCAACAGGTAATTATGACAGTGTTGCACTGGGCTGTCCTGCAATGGGAGATGAAGTTCTTGAAGAAAGTGAATTTCAACCTGCGTATGATGAAATGAAGCCGCTTCTTCAGGGAAAGAAGGTTGCACTTTTTGGCTCTTATGGCTGGGGAGTTGGCGATTGGATGAATTCATGGAAGGATGACGCTATTGCAGCGGGACTTACACTTTGCACAGATCCTGTAATCTGCAACGAGGCTCCGGATGATGAGTCAGTAGAAAACCTTAAGAAACTGGGCGTTGCTTTAGCCTGAAATATTTATGCCTACGGAATTTGTTCCGTAGGTAATTTACATGATACAAGGGTCAAAACTCCAAATCATGCGCTTGCGCAATGATTTGAGAATTTATGACCCGCCCAAAACACGAATAACGGAGTGATTTTTATAAAAATCACGAGAGTTATGAGTGTTTTAGCAGCATGTTGCACATGAAATGTGCATGCTGCGTATCATTTAGTCGG
>CADBPM010000015.1 GCA_902796595.1 uncultured Lachnospiraceae bacterium
ATTTAAATAGAAAAGGACCGGTTTTCCTTCTGAATCAGATACAGTGTAGTTATTCATTTCTGAACTGTAGGCAAAACCAACTGCATCCATTTCCTTGTAAGGAACAAGACCATTTACATAAACTTTTCTATAGGAAGTAACTCCTCTGTTGGTAGACTGTCTTCCTTTGAATGTAAGACTGTACAAGCCTTCCTTCGGAGCCTTGATTGTCCATGTTATTGAGTCACCCGGATTCTGCCATGTAGAAGCTCCGATAGTGTTATATCTGTTGTAATATGGATGGAAAGGAACTACATTTGAATCTGAATGATTCTTCTGTACACTTATGGATGAAGAAGATTTTACTATCTGCTCTGTACCCTCTCCTGTTCTTTCAGCCTGAAGAACTATAGCATTTCCATCATATTCCTTATATTTCTGCTTAAGACCTTCTATCTGGTCCGCATAAGGAAGTGGTTCTTTGTATGCTTCAAAAGAAAGTGATACAAATTCTATAGGCTCTTTTACTGTTTCAAAGGAAATTGTATGCTTTCCCTGAGCGAGATAGAACTTAAGAGGTTCATTATTTCTTCTGTTCTGGTCTTCGACAAACCATGATGTCTCCTGATATACCTCGTATGAATTCGGACGAAGCTCATTGTGATTTTTCATAGAGATCCCATCATCAGCCCAAAGACGCTTGAATACAATCTGTTTAAGGTCGCTGTAAGGAACCTCTCCATCAATATATATCTTTCTCTGAATATCGGATGTGGTTCCCGGAAGAGCTATATATGCTGTTCTGAGATTATAAAATCCTGCTTCTGATGCTGAAAATTCAAATGTTACACGGCCATTTCCTTCTGTAAGAAGTCCTGTTTCACCCTGTTCACACTTCATCCCGCCTTCTTCTCTGTGGGTATCAAGCGGAATTTCTATGGTAGATGATGACATTTTGCCGTCATAGCCATTTTCACTAAGATATGCCGAATAGGATTCTTCATATCCTTCAAGAATATCTGCTGATGCAGCGTTAATTTTTTTAACTTTCCCCTGTGTCAGCACCACAAGCAATACTACAATCAAAGTTGCAGCTGCTGCGATAATAATTTTTCCGGTACGCTTCATAATTCCCCTTAAAAAATCATGCTTAATTAAGATGATGCGGGAACGGAAAGACCGATTCCCGCATCTGCTGTTTATATTGCATTGTCTGGCATATCCGGATACTGCACCCCTAAGGATTTACTTATGTAAATCACTCTGCCTCTGCTACAGTAACCTTAACTGTAGCTGTTGCTGTATTTCCGGCATAATCTGTAACTGTAAGAGCTACATCATATTCACCAGGTGTTGTTGTATCGAGTGTTGAAAGGTCAGCTTCAATCTTACCCTTTACATCGATACCGTCAGCATCAACTGCTGATTCAACATAATTCTTCCAATCGATCGTAGAAGCATCTGTATCAAGCTTAACTGGATCAGTTGTTTCCTTGACTTCAACCTTTGGAGCCTTCTTGTTGTCAGGGTTGTAAACAATAACCTTTGCCTTTGCGCTTGCTTCGTTATCAGAAGAATCCTTGATCTTCATTTCAACGCCGCCATCGTAAACGCCAGCCTTTGAAGTATCAACGCTGTCACTTACATTGAATTCTGCCTTTGCAAGGTCAAGCTCGCCATCTACAGAATCCTTTGCTGTAAAGTACTGCTTAAAATCTTCCTTTGAAAGGTCTGTTCCAAGAGTTACAACAATGTCACTTGAGGTTGTTTCAGGTGCCATGTTATCCTTGACCTCATCAGATGCAAGAGTTGCTTCCATCTGCTTGATCACATTATCAAAGAGGTTCTTGTTTTCTTCAATTGCTACTGTGTAGTCTGCCATTCCTTCAAGTCCGTAAAGTGACTTACCAAGAACGTCATCCCAGCTTACACGAAGTCCAAGAAGATCCGCATAATCATTTGAAAGATGCTCTGAGTTCCAAATGAAGCAGTCAAGAATATCCTGACCATACTTCTCATTGTAGATATCAAATCCGGCCGCAGATGCCTGTGAAGCTGCCATTGCTGACTTGTAATCTTTAAGATCATCTACGCCGCCGAGAGTCTTGTAATATGTCTCCCAGTAAAGCTTGAAAGCTTCAAGAGCAAGCTTTGTAGTCTCAGCGTCAACACCCTTTAATACACCAACTGAATCGCCAAGTGTGATAACCTGCTGATACTTCTCTGAATCCTTGTCAAGATCATCTGGTCTTGGCCAAGGAACCATTCCTACAGATTCATTTCTCTCTGCTACAGCACTTGTGGCTGAACCGATGAGCCAGTCAGGGCAGTCTGTAAATACAGTTCCGCTTCTTGAGAAGTCGCCCTGTGCTGTGGTCCACTGTGGTGTATAACCATCATCATAAGTACCGCAGTCTGTAAGGTATTTTTCCTTAAAAAGCTTTGCGATAAATTCAAGTCCCTTCTTTGTCTCATCAGAATTTACTGCAAGACCATTGTCGCCGTAAATAGCACCGCCGTTTGAATAGATAGCCGAAAGACCTGCAAAACGGTGGTCTGTCTCATATGCCTGAACCTTATCATATACGCAGCCATCAGCTGACGCTACATTTGAATAATAAGCATTTAACTTTGAAAGATAATCTTCAAACTTTGACCATGTCCATTCACCCTTAAGGAAAAGGTCTGTAGGATAAATTGTGTTGCCGTCCTTATCCTTAAGTGTATCTACAGCATCGATAAGAGTTGCATTGTAGATAAGTGGCCATCTCTGGTAGAATCTCTCAGTATTGCTGAGGAGATAGTTGTGACCGTAGAGCTTGCCGTTGAACATCCAGTTTACTGACTCATCTGCAAAAATATCAGCATAATCGTCAATAGGCTGTAATACGTTCTGTGCAAGGATCGTTCCTTCTGCACCGCCCCAGATAGTAGCAATATCGCAAACAGGATCCCCTGCAAGAACGCTTGTCATAAGCTCTGTTCTTGTATCTGCTGCATACTGCACAAACTTGAACTCAACATTGAGTTCTTTCTTTACCGCATCGAGTGCTGCAAGTCCAGCCTGGCGTTCATTTTCAGCCATTGTATACTCGCCGGTAACTTCATCAATGTTGTTTGGATCAAGTCCTGCTACCCAATGAGTACCATAGCGAATAACCTTTGTTTCACCTGATGGTGTTTCAGATGTTGTACTTGAGGTCTTCTCTGATGAAGCACTCTCTGATGTCTTTGAGCTCCCTGTGCTCGCTGTACTGGTCTTTTCACCTGCATTGCTTGCGCTTGATGCTGCATTATTGCCGCCACCGCATCCTGCGAGTGTTGATGCTGCTACAACTGATGCAAGTACTACTGCCAGTGCCTTTTCGCTTTTCCTTCTCATAGTTCTCCGTTTCCGCACATTAAAGTGCAATTTCTTAATAGATATTTTGAAACCGGTATCACACTGATAAATATATGACATTTTGCATGTAATGTCAAGAGTTTTAGTAATCTTTTTGTGCATAGTGCCAAACTAATCTTTTCGCCATATATGTATTTTGTTTATTTTTCATAGTTATTTCTCTTCCGTATCAGTGTTTTATGTAACCGCTTTCAAGCGCTATTTTAAGCCTTTATTTACATTTTATTTATAAAAAAGAACAGTCTCAGATAGAGACTGTTACTTTTTACTTTATTAAATTTAGTATTTTCGGGAAGTCTTACATCAGGTTTTGCTCTAAAACCCATCACCAATAAAGGTATTAATTTTATCAACCACTTTCAAAGAAATATTTTCCTTTCTGCACACAGAATAGATGTCCCATGTATAGCCGCCTTCTATTATTTCCTTGGCAAAACGAAGTCTATTTTCAAGACTTCCGCCGTATTCGTCAGTTCTATGATTAAAAAATGAAATAGCAAACTGGTCTATAAGATAGCCTTCGTGAACAGCATGGATTTCAACGCCGTCAAATCCAGCTCTCTTGGCATTATATGCTCCTTTTCCGAAACTCTCAACTATACCATGTATTTCCTCCACACTAAGAGGCCTGCACATTTTATCAAGCCATCTATGTGGCACAGCTGAAGCTGAGACAGGTGGAAATTCACCAAGGTTGGTAGGAATTGTAACTCTACCAAAACCGCCGCTCATCTGTAAAAAAATCTTGGCTCCGTATGCATGAACTCTTTCTGTCATCTCCCTGCTGGTACGAACAAACTGCACAGGATTATACGTTGAATTAGGTGTATTTGGAAATGATGGTTTTTCCACTTCTGTATCTGAAAAAGTTACGCCCGTTATGATAAGACCTATACCACCCTTGGCACGTCTGGTATAATAATCAATACCTTTCTGATTCCACCCACCTTCACAATCGCCAAGTCCAAGAGGACCCATCGGGGCCATGGAATATCTGTTTTTAATCTCAAGTTTTCCGATCTTAACTGATTCAAATAAGCGCGGATACTTCATAAATACAAGCCTCCTTGTAATCTGATCTAATATAAAACTTAGTATCTTTGATGCAAAGACATTGCAATTATTATAAGTCCGCCTCCGCGCTTATTCCATCAAAATATTGTTTCTCAGTAAAAACAATATGTTTCCATCCGACATCGTATGTATACGTTGATACAAAAATAATTGTCCCTCACCCCTCACATATTATGAAGACATCTCTTTTTTTCAAGTACAAACTGCTCAAATTTATCTATATCAACAGGACGTGAGAAATAATATCCCTGAAACATAAAGCATCCTTTTTCTTTAAGCGATTCTACCTCCTCCTTTGTTTCAACGCCTTCGGTAATAACATCCATATCAAGCTTTTTTGCAAGTTCGATTATTGTTGAAAGAATGGTATCCCCACGTTCAATTCTCTTTATGACAATTTCATCCACCTTACTTTCCTCTCCCCTGCCTCTTCCTTCTCTATTTACAAATGCCATATCTATTTTCAGCACATCCGCAGGGATCTTCTTTAACATTGAAAGCGACGAATAGCCCTTGCCGAAATCATCTATTTCAACTATAAAACCGTACTCCTTAAGTTCATTTACTACATTTAAATCTGCTTCTTCATCCTTCATAACAGCCGTTTCAGTTATCTCAAGACGAAGCTTTCGTCTGTTTATCTGATATTTTTCAACCAGTCTCTTTAAACTTTCTCCGACATTTATATAGTAAAAATCAAGCGGCGATATATTGATAGAAATATAGAGATTCTCAAACTCAGTATTTTCCCATAATTTAATCCTCTTTACCGCCTGTTCCCATATTGCAAGGTCCATTTCAGCTATAAGACCGCTCTCTTCAAGAACCGGTATGAATTTAGCCGGTGAAATAACTGTCCCATCCGACTTGATCCACCTTGCAAGAGCCTCGCCGCCTAATACTTTTCCCTTTTCATTTACCTGCGGCTGTATAAACATCTTAAATTCCTCTGCTGCAAGCGCACTGTGAAAACCACCTACAAGACTCTGCTTGTAGAGGAGTTCATCCATCATCGCCTGGTTGAAATATCTGACACCATCAAAGTCATTCTGAGGAACGTAATGAAGAGCCATTTCAGCTCTTTCTATCATCGAATCCACACTTAGCTGCTTATCAGTTATCTCATATATTCCGCTCACTGAATTTATTCTGAAATTCGACTCTCCAACTGCCTTTCTGGCTTTTTCAGGAACGCCTGCAACATAGTTCTTTTCTTTTTCATCAAAATCAGTGAGTACAGCAAAGCATCCATCTTCGATATATCCAACAGCATGTCCCTTCAGATATTTGGCAGCTTCAAGAAGTATTCCATTTGTGCGTTTTACACCGAAAAGATCTCTTAGAAGCCTGAACTGGCGTATTTTGGTAACGATAAGTATCCTTCTTTCACCATCCTTATCATTACTGTCCTCAAGTTCTTTTCTTACTGCCATCTCAAATCCTTCACGGTTATACAGCCCTGTCAGCGGATCATGAAAATATATGCTTGAAATATCATCAGAGTTTTCCTTATCAAGCATTTCTCGTTTATCTTCTTCTGTAGCCGGCCTGTAAGTAATAAGTTCAAGCACACAGTTCACATGCCTGCCATCTGGCATGATTATAAGTACAGGATCAGACTGCACATGGTAAACGTTCCCTCTGAAAAGCTCGTTTTTTTCAACTGTCTTTTGACTCCTGCAAGCCTTAAACGAACTGCAGTTAGCACACCTGTGAACACACTCCCATACATCATGACAGGGATTACCATAAACAAGGTTGTCATCCGAAATTTCAAGAACTCTCGTTTCTTCCGGATCAACAAGTCTTACAATCTTATAAATGCCCGAGGATGCCTCAATAAAACCCTTGATTTCCGATAACGTATATTCTCTGTTCATAGCCTTCTCCTGACAAGATTTTACTATTGATAAAATGCACAACTCTCTTCTATGTCAATGTATATCTTTATCATAACACTACAGCTTCAATCCTACAAGACAAATGGAACCATTCGCTCATGAAAATCGCCCGAAGGCGATGAGTGAAGGCTACATCGTATATTGTGCTTTTGCGAAGCGAAAGCACTAAGGTACAGCAAGCTGATACAGAATGTATTGCTTCGCAATACGACATAATAAAAAGGCTCATTTCAACAAACTTTCATGTTGAAATGAGCCCTTCTTTATGCTTCAGGTTCTAAATTTCCTGTACTCATATCTGTCCTTGATCTTTCCTTATTCCTTCCAATTTTAGTAGCAAGATAAAGGAAAGGAGTGTCGCAGACTGCTATGATCGTTTCTACTATAGTTGTACTGAGTGCAAGTTCAAATATCACATTCCAAGGTTGGATTCCTGCAAAGGCAAGACCGAAGAAGAAGAAATTTTCTGCTCCGTTGCAGAGTATGGTGCTTATATTATTTCTAAGCCACATAAATCTGTTGCCGGTCTTTTCCTTTAACTTGGAATAAATAAATACATCTGCCATATTTGCAATAAAATACATCACGATACTTGCTATGGAAATTCTTGGTACAAGACCAAAAAGTGCCGCAACTGCATCGTTTGCATGGTCAGCAGGTGCAGGTGCCATCACATTTATAAATGTAGTAGCAATCACAAAACTTAACACCGAGGCAAGTCCCACAAAGACAGCCTTTTTTGCAGCCTTCCTGCCATAGCACTCTGCAAGGATATCCGTTACAAGGAAGGTTGACGCAAAAAGTACACTTCCTGCTGAGGTTCCCATTCCAAGAATTGAAACTGTCTTTGCCGCACCTATCTGCGCTATGCATGAAGCAACTGCCATCCATGCCATAAGTCCGTTTTCTCCAAAAAACTTATGGGAAAGAAGAACAATTGAAAATACAACCACTATTTCCAAAAGCATTATAAATTCATTTGACATTAGTATATCTCCTCTTTTTCAGTTTCTCTATGTTCACTCATAAGGAATAGGATCAACTGCGTTATTAAGTTCAAATGCCTTAAGCCTGTCAAGACAGGTTCCACATTTGCCACATGCCTTTTCTCCGCCCTCATAACAGCTCCATGTAAGTTCATAAGGCACACCGAGCCTGAGCCCCTCTTTTACAACTCCCGCCTTGTCTACATTTACAAATGGAGCCTCTACAACGAGGTTTTCATAGCTTCCTATATTTATAGCCTTGCTCATGTATTCCATAAAATCAGGTCTGCAGTCTGCATAAGCATCACCCGCCGCATCATCTGCATGAACACCGATGTAAATATGAGTTTTATCATCAGGATTTATTGAAAGTGCAATGGCTGAAACTGCCGAAAGGATCAGTCCGTTTCTAAAAGGCACATAAGTCTCAACTTTCCCGTTTTCCTTTATCTGATCTTCATAAGAGCCATGCTTTATCTCTTTATCAGAATGGCTTAAAAGAGAGCAGTCTGAATATTTCATTATATCAGCAAGATTTATCTCAAGATGACGCACTCCATAAAATTCGGATACCTTTCTTGCACATTCAAGTTCTTTATCGTGCTTCTGTCCATAGAAAGCTGATATCGCGGTCACATTCTCTTTTCCGAATTTTTCTACTGCAAGTCCTAAACAGGTTGTGCTGTCAACACCACCGCTGCTCAATACTACTGCTTTTTCCATTTCAAGTCCTTTCACCGATCTCATCTATTATCAACTTTTTCAGGATACATATCATGGTGAGTAAGTCTGTCCCATGCAACATCTTCCCATTTTGTTCCAGGCTTTCCATAATTACAGTAAGGGTCTATTGAAATGCCACCTCTTGGTGTAAATTTTCCCCAGACCTCGATATACTTTGGATCCATTAGTTTTATAAGATCTTTCATTATCTTGTTCACGCAGTCTTCATGGAAATCCCCATGGCTTCTGAATGAAAAAAGATAGAGCTTAAGGCTCTTACTTTCAACCATAAATTCGCCCGGCACATAAGATATATAGATTGTCGCAAAGTCAGGCTGACCTGTTATAGGACAAAGACTTGTGAATTCAGGACAATTAAACTTAACAAAGTAATCATTGTCAGGATGCTTATTTGTAAATCTTTCAAGCAATGACGGATCATAATCTGTCTTATATACATTTTTCTTGTTTCCAAGGAGAGTAAGAGACTCTCTTTCACGTTTTTCTTCTTCTGACATATTAAACCTCGCATAATGAATTTTTAAAAAGAGGGGAAGAGAAAGAAATAAAGAACAGTAGGAAAAATTTTCCACAAAATAAAGAGGTCCTGCATACGCAGGACCTCTAAGATAGACAAAATGACGATTATGTAGTGAACGCCAAATTTATTTGTCGTTCACTATAATAAGCTTCATGATTATTTATTTCTTAGTCTAGCCCTGGTTTTATTTAACGACAGGATGGTACAAACGAACTGTCGGCGCCAAAACGCATCTACTAATATATACCCTGAATTTCCTTATGTCAAGAGCTTTTCAGGTAAACTCATGGATTTCATCACTTGTTTCAAACACGATAAGTATACCCTCTTTAAAGGAAACGCTTACCTTGGCTTTTGAAAACTCATTACTTATACCAAGACTCACTCCCTTAGAAAGCGTATAGTCTTCTATTTCGTACTTAGCTCCCTTTATAGTAAGTCCCGTTATTTCTTCACTGAAAGCTATCAGTGAAAAATATTTTCCATACACCTTTTTACGGCTAAGCGTAAATTCTGAATCAGCAAGGTATATCCTGTTGTATTCATCTACAATAGACGCCTTTACTCCAGACGAAAGCGGGATCATAAGGAGATCAATATTTGCCATTGTATGATCAAGCCTTGTCCCCGTAGCTCCCGTAATCACGATTTCTTCAGGTTCAAGTGACATAGCAGTTTTAATTCCAATCTCGGTATCACTATCATCCTTCTCGGGTCTGAACTGCTTTATAACAGGCTTTCCAAGTTCTGCAAACATTCTCTTGAAATTATCTATAACAAAGCCCTCTGCACTGTCAAAATCACCAACTAGGTAGTCCGGCACAATACCAAGCTTGTCAAGGACCATTGCTCCCTTATCCACAGCTATGATGCAAGCAGGTTTCTCTGTCGCTATAAGGTTTCTTATAAAGTCCTCATTAGTTCTACCGCCTGCCACAATAAGAATCTTTTTCATAGGATCATCTGTTCTTTCTGCGCAGAAAGCTTAAAAGTTTTCCTTCGTGTTCAGCCTTGTCCGGAAAATGTGACATAAGATTCTTTACATTTTCCTCTATATTTCCCTTAAACACAGCCGAACCTGCAACTATAACATTGGCTCCCGCCTCTATTATTTCATCGATATTAGAGGCATTGACTCCGCCGTCAATCTCTATATTAAGACTGTCGGAAAGGCTTCTTAATATCCTTATCTTTTCTAAGGTCATAGGTATAAGTTTCTGTCCGCCATATCCCGGATCAACGCTCATAACAAGGACCATATCCACATCCTGTATGATAGCCGAAATTGCCTCTACAGAAGTTCCGGGATTGATAGCAACAGCCGGATGCATACCTGCTTCTCTTATTCTTGATACAGTCCTATGTATCATTGGGTCTGCTTCGATGTGTACAGTAACTATATCTGCTCCGATTTTTGCCAAACTATCTATATAACTGTCAGGATTATCCACCATAAGGTGTACATCAAAAATTTTATCTGTTGCTTTTCTAATAGATTTTATAAAAGGTTGACCGAATGTTACCTGTTCAACAAAATGTCCATCCATTACATCTATATGGATAAATTCAGCTCCCGCAGCATCGGCCTTTGATATGCATTCGGTCGCTGCTCCAAGGTCGCACGCCAATATAGATGGAGAAAGAAAATAATTCAAAACTGCCTCCTGTCTGCAATTTCTTCGTACATCAGTTTATAATTTTCGTATCTGCTTTCGGCTATATCTCCCCTTGCAAGGGCATCCTTCACACCACATTCCCTCTCACCAATATGAACGCAGCCTTTAAAGCGACAGCCTTCTTCATACTTGGTAAACTCAGGGAATAGGTCCTTAAGATCATTTTTACCTATATCAAACAGTTCAAGCGAACCAAAACCGGGCGTATCGCAGATATATGCTCCGTCCCCTGCAAAGAAAAGTTCGGCATGTCTTGTAGTCTGCTTACCACGCTCTATCTTCCTGCTGATATCTCCGGTTTCCATGCCTGCATCCGGAACAAGGTAATTGGTAAGAGAAGACTTTCCAACACCGGAAGGACCTGCAAATACCGTAAACTTATCCTTTAAAAGTTTCCTTAGTTCTGCGAGCCCTGTTCCTTCCTTTACGCTGATATTAAGTATCTTATAATCTTTACCATATATCCTGTTTAGATTTTCAAGACATTCCTCTGAGGTGATATCAGACTTATTTATAACTATAGTAACCGGCACTCCTGCTGCCTCCATCATAACAAGAAACCTGTCAAGGAGGTTTAAGTTCGGATCCGGTTTAGCGCCGGCAAATACTATAAAAGCCTGGTCGATATTGGCAACAGCAGGACGTATCAGCGATATCTTTCTATCTCTTATCGCTGATACATTACCTGTTTTTTTATCTTCGTCGATAATGTCGATTTCAACAATATCTCCGACAAGCGGCTTTATATGCAGCTTTCTGAAAATTCCCTTTGCACGGCATTCAAAAACACCGTCTTTAGTGTGCACATAATAAAAACCGCCGATACCCTTTATGATACGTCCTTCTTTTATCATCAATCGTCAACTTCTACTTTCTCGAAGTCAATGTTCCATACCTGGTCATTGTAAAGAGTGCCGTCAACAGTCATATATACAAGTCCCTGGTTCTCGCTGGCTCCTTCTACAGAAAGAGTAAGCGGGAAGTCTGAACTTGAAAGAGTCTTGTTTATAAGCTGGGTTGTGTTGCCGTCCTGATCCATTTCAACCTTGACCTCGCCGCTTTCGCCTTCTTCGAAAGGACAATAGTTGATAGTAACCTTACCCTTATACTTATATTTCTTTTCCTTGACGCCCTGACTTACCTTGATAGTAACTGTAGTGCCCGGATCAACCTTGGAGCCTTCAGCCATATCCTGACTTATTACCAGCCCCTTTTCAACGCTGTCACTGTACTCTGTAACAACATTAACCTTAAGGTTCTGTCCGGCAAGTGTAGCGGTTGCCTTCTTCTGTGCCATACCTACTACATTAGGCACGCTTACCTGCTCCGGTCCCTTGCTCATTACAACTGTGATAGTGTCGCCTTCCTTTGCTTCCGCACCGGCAGCAGGATCTGTCATTATTACCTGTCCGGCAGGAACATCATCACTGTTGTCTTCTTTTATCGAAACGCTGAATTTAAGAGCCTCAAGTGTCTGTCTTGCCTTGTCTTCACTGTAGCCTGTCACATCAGGTACCTGAGACTTCTTCTCGCCATTGCTTACCTTAATCTCGATATCCTGTGTCTTATCCACTTCTGTACCGATCGCAGGGTCTGTCTCTATAACTACATCCTTATCTACATCTTCAGAATCAACGTAGTTGAAATGGTAATTTGTAATGCCCTTTTCCTTTAATATCTGAAGTGCATCTGTAAGTGACTTGTCCTTGATATCAGGAATAACCACTGTTGATGTTTCCACAGCTGATGATGATATAACAGAAGAATTGCCTTCGCCTATCGGAGTGCTTAAAGTGCTACTTGCCGCACTGCTTGATGTAACATCCGGAAGTTTTGCGGTATCAAGAAGGTGTGTCACCTTAAACAATATAACAAGGATAACTATTACAAGTATAACTATCGCAGCTATACCGCCGATCATGACGAATTTCTCCATCTTAGGATCTACTTCTTCCTCGTCATCATCCCTGTCATTATGTTCTCTGTAATCTCTTTTTCTGTTATCTGTATTCCTCATTTCGCTCCTCTTTGGAATGTCATCACTATCCTCACGAAGCTTTGCTTTTCTGATCTTTGAAAGATCTTCATCAGAAATTTTTATGGTTGGAGAATCATTTACCTCAACACTGTTTATATGTACAAAGTCCCCGTCCGGATCATTGATAGCATGCTTCAGATCTTTTATAAGTTCTGTTGCAGTAAGGTATCTTCTTTCAGGTTTCTTCTGCATACATTTCTGCACGATCTTTTCCACACTCACAGAAATGTCCGGATCAAGCTCTCTTAAAGGAGTTGCCTCTTCCTGTATATGAAGAAGCGCAACTGATACTGTATTATCCCCTGAAAATGGCATTCTGCCTGAAAGCATTTCGTACATTGTCACACCAAGAGAATAGATATCACTCTTCTCGTCAGAGTAGCCTCCCCTCGCCTGTTCAGGTGAAATGTAATGCACTGAACCAAGTGCCTGTCCTGCTGCTATAGTATTGCTTGTTGCAGCCTTGGCGATGCCGAAATCAGTTACCTTTACCTTTCCCTCGCATGAAATAATGATGTTCTGCGGTTTTATATCTCTGTGGATTATATGGTTGGCATGAGCCGCCTCCATACCCTGAGCTATCTGTATACTGATGCCAAGAGTCTCTCTGATGGAAAGCTTTCCTTTTTTCTCGATAAACTTCTTAAGAGTAATACCCTCAACAAGTTCCATAACAATGTAGTAAAGACCATCCTCTTCACCAACGTCAAACACATTAACAATGTTAGGGTGAGAAAGACCTGCTGCAGACTGGGCTTCAGCTCTAAATTTCACAACAAAGTTCTTATCAGAAGAGAATTCTTCCTTTAAAACCTTGATAGCTATAAAACGATTGAGTCTTATATCCTTTGCCTTATATACATCAGCCATTCCACCGGCGCCTATGTGACTTATTATCTCATAGCGTCCGCCGATCATTTTTCCTTCGTTTAACATACCTTTTTCCCTTATATTAAATGTTTATGACTACAGCCGTCATGTCATCACGACCGCCATTTTCTTTTGCAGTATCGATCAGAGCCTTGCAGGTCTTCTCCGGATCTTTGTTATCATTCATGATGTTTTCAATAATGCTGTCATCCATCATATTTGAGACACCATCTGAACATAAAAGGATCCTGCTGTCTGCTGTAAGCTCCACCTCAAAGAAATCAGCCTCCACACTTGGCTCGCTCCCCAAAGCTCTTGTTATCATGTTCTTATGTGGATTGAACCGTGCTTCCGATCTGTCAAGTTCCCCCTTTTTTACCATTGCTTCAACTAATGAATGATCTTCAGTGATCTGCCTTATATGTCCGTCTTCATTAACATAAAGTCTTGAATCACCGATGTTTGCAACGTGAAGAGTATTATCTATCACTGTCGCCAAAACAAGTGTAGTTCCGAATCCCTTAAGCTTTGGCTGTTCACTTGCTTTTTTCCTGAGTCCTAAATTGGTAGCCGCTATGGCTTCCTTGATGGTTGAAATAAGTGTGCCGCCGGTATTGTTGATAAGATAATCCTGTATATTATCTATCGTATACCTTGACGCCACATCGCCGCCATTATAGCCTCCCATACCGTCTGCTACAATAAAAAGATCAGGAAGATCTCCTACAGGTGTAAGTTTGCAAAGCATACTATCCTGGTTTACTTCTCTGTTTACACCCATCCGACTAACAGCATACGCTATCATCAGTCTGCTCCCCCTTTCTGTTTATCTATATATTCCTTACGAAGCTGTCCGCAGGCAGCATCGATATCTGCTCCCATCTCTCTTCTGACTGTCGCAGTAATCCCCCTGCTCTCAAGCACTCTTTTAAATCTCTCGACTCCCTCACGATCCGTATGCCTGTAATCCCTTTCCTTTATAGGGTTAACAGGAATAAGATTAACATGGCAGTTTTTTCCTTTTAGAAGTTTGGCTAAAGCCTCCGCCCTTTCAGGCGCATCATTTTCACCTGCTATAAGACTGTATTCAAAAGAAATCCTTCTGCCTGTTTTCTCAAAATAATAATCAATAGCATCCATAACTTCCTTAATGGAATACTTATAGGCAACAGGCATTATCTTTCTTCTCTCTTCATCTGTCGGAGCATGCAAAGAGATCGCAAGTGTTATCGCAAGCTTTAAGTCTGCCAGTTTATATATATTCGGAACGATCCCGCAAGTTGACACCGTAATATTTCTCTGACTTATATTAAGTCCGTTCTCATCTGTAAGAAGTTCTATAAAACGAACAAGCTCGTCAAAATTGTCAAGAGGCTCGCCCGTTCCCATAACAACAACATTGCTTACTCTTTCACCGCTTTTTCTCTGTATATCGTAAATCTGAGCAAGCATTTCCGAGGCTGTAAGATTTCTTGTAAGCCCCAAAAGTGTTGAGGCGCAAAACCTGCATCCCATTCTGCATCCCACCTGAGAGGAGATACATACAGAATTGCCATGATGGTATTTCATAAGTACACTCTCGATCACATAGCCATCGGCGAGCTTAAAAACAAATTTAGAAGTGTACCCGTCAGTCGAATCACGCCTGTCTACTTCCGTCAATCCCGGCAATGGATACTTTTCCGAAAGGTCCTCGCGCATCTTCTTTGGAATATTTGTCATCTCATCATAAGAAGATACAAGGTCTTTGTGAATCCACCCATAAATCTGAGAAGCCCTGAAGGTTGGGAATCCAAGTTCTTTCATAAGACTTTTCATCTCCGAAAGATTAAGACTTGCTATATCCCTCTTTTGGGCTTTACAAGAACTCTCACCATCTATAATATCAATATTGTCCAATGAATTATCACTCATACTTTTTAAATCTTGAAATAAAAAATCCGTCTGTATCATGCGCACCCGGTATAAGTCTTAAATAACCGCCGGAAGCTTCCTTCTTTTCCTCTCTGGTAAATTCATCTGTGAGCAAATTATCAAAACCATAAGTAGAAAAGCCCTTCTTTTCGGAAATATATCTGAAGTTTTCCTCATTTTCAGCTTTTGTCATGGTACAGGTTGAAAATAAAAGCGTCCCGCCAGACTTTACATACTTTACAGCGTTATCAAGTATCTTCTTTTGAAGCAGAGAAAGCTCCCTTATCTTTTCTTCTGAAGAATTATACTTTATATCAGGTTTTCTTGCCATAATGCCAAGACCCGAACAAGGAAGGTCACAAAATACCAGATCTGCACTTTCCATAAGTTCTTCTTTAAATATCGTCGCATCATTTACAGCGATATCCACGTTTTCAAGTCCAAGCCTTGAAACATTTTCCTCTATAAGCCGAACCTTTTCCTCTGATATATCAAAAGATAACACTCGCCCTGAATTTCCTGCTATCGCTGCCAGATCGCAGGTCTTGCCACCAGGCGCCGCACAGAGATCTATTACCTTGTCGCCTTCCTTCACTCCTGAAAAAAACACTGCCAAAGACGAACTGACATCCTGAACTGTAAATAAGCCTTCTTCAAACTCAGGCATAAAGACAAGGCTGTCCACCCCTTCAATCTTTAACATATCGCTTCTAAGAGGACTTGCTTTTGCCTCTATTCCCTGAGCCAAAAACTTATCTATAAGTTCCTCCGGCCTGATCTTGCCTGTATTTACTCTTATATAAAGAGGCCTGCCGCAGCTAAGAGCCTCTATTATCCCATCTCCAGAATTTCCGTACTCTTTGTTGAAATGCCTTACAAGCCATAAAGGCATCGAGTACATAACAGACATATATTCATCATGCTCGGACTTCCTGTCGGGATATTGGATCTTATCTTTATTTCTTACTATATTTCTAAGGATGCCATTTGCAAAAGGAACAAGTCCATTTAAACCATATTTTCTGACAAGCTTAACGCTTTCATTCACCGCGGCAGATTCCGGTACTCTATCCATAAAAAAGAGTTGATAAACTGCCATTCGTAAAGCTTCTTTTACCACAGTCTTTATCTTTTTTATTTTAACATGGCTGAACTGCCCTATTACAAAGTCAAGGAAAAGCCTGTTTTCTATGGTTCCTGTAAATAATCTTGTTATAAATGCCCTTTGTCTCTTTTCAAGATAGGCATATTTATATAAGGTATCATCAAGAATGATGTGAGACGGCACTCCCTCTCCAAGCTCCAAAAGCATTTCAAGGACGATATACCGCTCATTTACTCTTTCTGCTGCCATCTTCACTCACCAAATCTGTCTCCGACCTTAAGTTCATTTCCACGCAGAAAATCACCGGTCTTCATTCTCTTCTTTCCTTCAAGCTGAACTTCAAGCACCTTAAGACACCCTTCAGCGCAGGAAACCTCAAATGAATCACCCGATACCTTGGTTACCACAGCCGCTTCCGCATGTCCGCCATCCTTTATAACTTCTGCCTTCCAGAACTTAAGTGTCTTTCCGTTCCACTTTGTATATGCACTTGGCCAAGGGTCCATGCCTCTTATGAAACATTCAAGTCTATCCGCACTCTTGTTGAAATCAATAAATCCCATTGATTTCTTAAGTATCTTTGCATATCCCTTTACAGGTGTTCCCTGCTTTATCGGGTTAGTCTTCCCTTCCTCTATAAGGTCAAGTGTTTCAAGAAGAGCATTGCTGCCAACCTCTTTTAATTTATCAAAAAGTGAACCCGCGGTCTCATCTGCCGCTATCGTAACCTTCTTTACATTAAGGATATCGCCTGTATCAAGCCCTTCATCCATCTGCATGACTGTTACGCCTGTTTCCCTCTCTCCGTCAATAACAGCCCACTGGATAGGCGCGGCACCACGATAGTCAGGTAAGAGAGAAGCATGCACATTTATACATCCATACTTTGTCATATTAAGGATGGATGCAGGTATTATCTGTCCGAACGCTACTACAACACATATATCCGCATTGAATTCCGCAAGTTTTTTATCAAATCCTTCTTCTTTGACCTTCTCAGGTTGAAATACAGGTATGCCATGTTCCTTAGCAAGCATCTTTACAGGCGGAGGAGTAAGTATGCCTTTTCTACCCTGCGGCTTATCCGGCTGTGTAACAACAGCAAGTACCTTATGCCTGGAATTTATAAGGGCTAAGAGATCTGCCTCTGCAAAATCCGGAGTTCCCATAAATATGATATTCATATAAGATCAATCCTCTTCATTTTCTTCCGGCATCATTCCGGCAACAACTTCTGCCTGATACTCAGCTTCCTCATCGTTGGCATCATAAACCTTACCTATCACGTGCTCTGTATATAAATGTCCCTTAAGATGGTCTGTCTCATGCATGATTGCTCTTGCAAGAAGTCCATCTGCTTCGATAGTATACTCGTTGAAATCTCTATCCAGTGCCTTTGCTTTAACGTGATATGGTCTTGTTACAATACCGGACTTTCCAGGATAAGAAAGACACCCTTCCGGTCCTGTCTGCTCGCCGCTTGTTTCAAGCACTTCCGGATTTATAAGTATAAGAGGCTCGTTTCTACCTTCAGATACATCTATGACGACCACACTTTTAAGAATACCAACCTGAGGTGCTGCAAGTCCGACACCATCGGCATTATACATAGTCTCCAACATGTCATCTATAAGCATCTGGATTCTTGCCGTATTTTTTTTAACTTCATTTGTCTTTTTATTTAATATCTCATCGCCGAACTTTCTTATAGTCCTAAGTGCCATTCCATGCGCCTCCATAAAGTCTAATCATAACCACAATCTTTTGTATTTTACCATGAAACACATATATTTGCAAATATTGTGCACTTGCAAAGCAAGTGTGCTAAGTTTCAGCGTAGCCAAAACACAATCCCCCTAAACCGTCCCCTCTGGGTCAAAATCGAACATCACTCCGACTTTTTTCATCTCCCTGTCTTTTCCGATCTTTTCAATTATATTCTTGACCCTTACAAGCAATTCTCTGTCCTTTGTCCTTACATAGATAACCTTTCTGTAAATATCCTTAATTTTTGCTATAGATGCCCATACCGGTCCTGTTATATAAACATCAGCGAGACTTCCGCCAACAGCCCTCTCAGTTTTATTTCTTATAAAAGAAGCACCCTCAGACACCTCTTTGGAGTCATACCCGTAAAGTATTATCGCAAGCATGTGGCTCACTGGCGGAAACATAGCAAGAGACCTTGTATGCATCTCCTCTTTATAAAAAGAAAGATAATCTCCATTTGCCGCCATCTGCACCGCATAATGTTCAGGATGATAAGTCTGGATAACAACATTTCCCGGAATATTCCCTCGCCCTGCTCTTCCAGAAGCCTGAAGGATAAGATCAAAGGTTCTTTCCGCTGCCCTGTAATCATTGGTATACAAGGAAAGGTCTGCCGCAAGGATTCCCACAAGCGTGACATTTGGAAAATCATGTCCTTTAACTATCATCTGCGTACCTATAAGGATATCAGCTTCTCTGTCTTTGAATTTTTTAAGGATCTTTCTGTGGCTGTCCTTTGAAGCTGTTGTATCGGCATCCATTCTGAGTATCCTCGCAGTCAGAAATGTCTTTTTTACAAGTTCTTCCACCTTTTCTGTGCCAAGTCCAAAAGTTGCGATATATGGAGAGCCGCAGGAAGGGCATTTATCAGGCATCGGTATCTCATAGCCACAGTAATGGCAAAGTAGTCTCCCCGGTCTGTGAAAAGTCAGCGATATATCGCAGTGTGGACATTTCATTACTTTTCCGCATGACCTGCAGTTTACAAATCCTGCGTAGCCTCTTCTGTTTATAAATAAAATGGTCTGTTCGCCTTTTTTTAGTCTGTCATCAATAAGTTCATAAAGTCTCCTGCTTATAACTGACCTGTTTCCACTTCTAAGCTCTTCTCTTAAGTCTACTATATCAACCTTTGGCAAAAGTGCACCGCCGGCTCTCTTTGTGAGTCGCATCAGTTTAAGTTTCCTCTCTGCAACCATTTTCATAGCCTCAAGACTCGGACTTGCAGAACCTAGAACTACTGCTGCCCCCTCTTTCTCTGCCCTGTAAATAGCCACCTCTCTGGCGTGATACCTTGGTGTCTTCTCACTCTTGTAACTTCCCTCATGTTCTTCGTCGACGATTATAAGTCCTAATTTTGAAAAAGGTGTGAACAAGGCAGACCTTGGTCCGACCACGATATCAACAAGTCCCTTTTTTGCCTTGATGTACTGTGCATACCTCTCACCGGCACTCATTCTTGAATTAAGCATAGAGATCCTGCCGGCAAAATGTCTTGAAAGCCTGTCTATCATCTGAAAAGTAAGTGCGATCTCCGGTATGAGAAAGATAACCTGCTTGCCTTCTGCAAGCACCCTCTCCATCATCGCAATATAAACTTCTGTCTTTCCGCTTCCGGTTATCCCATAAAGCATATATTTTCCGGGATTGCTTTCAGTGTAGTTATTGTTAAAAATATCAAGAGCCTCTTTTTGTTCATCATTAAGCTCGATTTCAGGTAAGCTTTTTTCATCATTTTTTAATATAGAAGGATCTCTGAACTCTTCTTTATCAATAAGCCTTATAAGACCTGCGCCAGCCATATTCCTAAGAACACTCATGCTTGTATTAAACGTTCCAGCATTTGTAAATGAAAGTTTTCCTCCATTTTTTATTAGAGTTCTAAGGACTCTTTCCTTTGCATATGCATGTTTTTGTTTCATTTCATCCGCAAGCTTTTCTGCCTCAGAAATCTCTCCTGGTATCTTTGCAAGGTGTACGATCTTTGGCTCAACCTTTTTAGGTGCTGGTATGACCGCATGCAGGGCATCGTTCATGGTTCCGCCGTAATTGCTTTTCAGCCAGTAAGCCATCGAAATGAGCCTGCTTTCCACTCCGACAGCACCCTCCACAGGTGAGATAATATCTTTTATTAAAGCCTCATCATATTCACACTTTATTTTTACAGATAGAACAAAACCCTTTACAACTCTGTTCGAAGCCCCAAATGGTATATAAACCTCTCTGCCAGGAAGTTCGTTTATGCTCACAGGGAAATTTTCCGGTATTCTGTATGTAAATGGTCTGTCAATCTTGTCAAGTGAAGACCCTATGATAACATCTGCGTACATCCTGCTCCCCCTTTTTTAAGAATTTACAAAAAGCAAAAACCCATCCACTTTTATGGACGGGTCTCTTCATATATCGGCGTGAATATCATCAGCCTTCGTTTTTATCTTCCTCGTAAGGAATAACCGAGCCTTCCTCACCTCCGGTTATTTTTACTTCACCTTCGTAAAGTTCTTCGACTGCAGTTGAAAGAGGCTTGCTTGTATTTTTGATAGGAACGTATGCTTCTGCACCTGCTATAAGCTGTCTGGCGCGCTTGGCTGCAGCAAGCACTATAGAATAACGGCTGTTAACAAGCTTTGCCTCGCCATCCTCAATATTTTCATTTGCAACTTCCATAAGATCCTGGTATGAAGGATGTAACATCATAATGGGATTCTCCTTTTATGTTTTTAAATAAATTTTTCCTTTATCTCTTTTGAAAGGGATGTGATAAAATCCTCATTTTCCTTTCTGCGCATGTGTGCAGACTGAATAATAATATGCACATCCATAACAGCTTCGTCAAGCATATCATTTACAACAACATAATCATAATGCTCTATATATGCTGTCTCTTCGCCTGCTCTCTTTAATCTGTCTGTGATCTTATCCATGCTTTCAGTCCCTCTGCCAATAAGCCTCTTGCGAAGGACCTCAGCAGCAGGCGGTACTATAAAGATAAGTACCGCATCCGGATACTGCCTCTTTATCTGCATGGCACCCTGCGCATCTATTTCAAGGATAACATCCTTGCCTTCTGCAAGCTTACCCTCAACATATTCGCGAGGCGTTCCATAATAATTGTCTACATACTTTGCGTATTCGATCAGTCCATTATTTTTTATCATACTCTCAAACTGATCTTTTGTCAAAAAGAAGTACTCCCTGCCATTCGTTTCACCTGTTCTCGGCGCCCTTGTGGTAGCAGAAATAGAAACAGCATATTCATCATGTTCTGATAAAAGCTTCTTTACTATAGTTCCCTTACCGACTCCTGAAAAACCTGAAATAACAGATAAAACACCCTTTCTTGACATTTCAACACTCCTATATGTTTCTGATTATGTGAACCGGCTCACTCTCGGCAAGTCCCTTTGCTCTTGCAGCGATAGTGTCCGGCATAATTGCAGACAAGATAAGATGCCCGTCATCCATCACAAGAACTGCTCTTGTCTTTCTTCCACATGTGGCATCCACCGCCATATTTTCATCCTTTGCATGCTGCACCATCCTTTTTACCGGTGCTGCCTCAGGACTGATTATAGCTGTGATCTTGTCGGCATTGGCTATATTTCCATAGCCTATATTTATTAAAAGATTCATATAATTATATCATCCATCTACCATTGTTACAACTTTAAAAGGATTAAGCATTATTTTGCTCCAAGAACTTCCTTCGCATGTGCAACACTTTCTGCGGTAGGTGAATTTACCCCCTCAAGCCTGTATGGAATGCCAAGACTCTGGTATTTATGAATGCCCAGAGTGTGATATGGAAGCACTTCAACCTTCTTTACAGTCTTAAGCGTATCTATAAAGTCCCTTGTTGCAACGAGTTCTTCTTCGCTGTCTGTATATCCCGGCACCAGAACGTGTCTTATCCACATATCTACGCCATTATCCGAAAGATACTTTGCGCAGTCAAGAATGTTGGTATTCGGACATCCGGTTAATTCAATATGCTTCTCATTATCTATCTCTTTTATATCAAAAAGAACTGTATCCGTTACTTTTACAAGTTTTTCAAATTTTGAAAAGAAAGGCTCTTCTCTCGTAAATGGCTGAGCTGAAGTATCGATACATGTGCTTATGCCTCTTTCCTTTGCCTTTGTAAAAAGGTCGAGTACAAAGTCTATCTGTACCAATGGATCTCCACCTGAAACAGTTATTCCGCCATCTTCTCCCCAGTATTCCTTGTACCTTGATGCAAGGTCAAGAAGCTCGTCCGCCGTTCTCATGTCTTCTGACTTTGCAACCCATGTATCAGGATTATGGCAGTACTTGCAGCGCATGTTGCAGCCCTTTAAGAAAATAACAAATCTAAGTCCCGGTCCATCTACTGCTCCAAAACTTTCTGTCGAATGAATAAGACCCTTGATAGCTTCTGCCATATTTTTACCTCGCTTTTCTGAAAACACATCGACTTGCCTTTATCACTTGGCAGATAATAGATTCTGCAAACTGATAAAAGTAGATCTGCAAACTTTGTTAAAAAAACCGCCGGCACCTTATATAAAGTACCGGCGGATATGTCAGTCAGACTGACCTGTTATATCAAGATCAAAGAGCCTTGTGCTCTGTTCTCATGATAACATCATCCTGCTGTTCCTTTGTAAGGCTGATGAACTTAACAGCATATCCTGAAACACGGATGGTGAAGTTAGCATATTCTGGCTTATCTGGATTAGCCTGAGCATCCTTAAGCTTCTCAACACCAAATACGTTAACATTTAAATGATGAGCACCCTTCGCAAAGTAGCCATCAAGAACAGTAACAAGCTTATCAGCCTGTTCCTTCTCATCATGACCAAGTGCGCTTGGGTTGATGGTCTGAGTATTTGAAATACCATCAAGAGCATATTCATAAGGAACCTTTGCTACAGAGTTAAGTGAGGCAAGAAGACCTGACTGCTCTGCGCCGTATGATGGGTTGGCACCTGGTGCAAATGGTGTGTAAGCCTTTCTTCCATCAGGTGTAGCACCTGTTGCCTTACCATAAACTACGTTAGAAGTAATAGTAAGGATAGAGGTTGAAGGCTCTGAATCTCTGTATGTAGGATGCTTCTTAATCTTCTTCATGAAGCTCTTAAGTACCTGAACACCGATTTCATCTGCTCTATCATCATCGTTACCATACTTAGGGAAATCGCCCTCTACCTGGTAATCGATAGCAAGACCATTCTCATCACGGATAGTCTTAACCTTTGCATACTTGATAGCTGAAAGAGAATCGATAACGTGTGAGAAACCAGCGATACCGGTTGCAAATGTACGTCTTACATCTGTATCGATAAGAGCCATCTCTTCTGCCTCATAGTAATACTTATCATGCATATAGTGGATAAGGTTAAGTATGTTGACATAAAGACCAGCAAGCCAGTCAAGCATCTTATCAAACTTCTCCATAACCTCATCATAGTCAAGATACTCTGATGTGATAGGTGCATAAGCAGGACCAACCTGCATGTGCTTGCCGTTCTTGTCTACGAACTTCTCATCTACACCACCGTTGATAGCGTAAAGGAGAGCCTTTGCAAGGTTTGCACGAGCACCGAAGAACTGCATTTCCTTACCTGTCTGAGTAGCTGATACACAGCAGCAGATTGAATAATCATCGCTCCAGATAGGTCTCATTACATCATCGTTCTCGTACTGGATAGCACTTGTCTTAACAGAAATCTTAGCTGCGTAAGTTCTGAATGTAAGTGGAAGTCTCTTTGTATAAAGTACTGTAAGGTTTGGCTCTGGAGCAGGTCCCATGTTCTCAAGAGTATGAAGGAAACGGAAGTCTGTCTTTGTAACTAATGAACGACCATCCTGTCCCATACCTGCAACTTCAAGTGTAGCCCATACAGGATCACCTGAGAAGAGCTGGTTGTATGACTCAATACGAGCGAACTTAACCATACGAAGCTTCATTACGAAATGATCGATAAGTTCCTGAGCTTCGCTCTCTGTGATCTTGCCAGCCTTAAGATCTCTCTCGATAAAGATATCAAGGAATGTTGATACACGACCAACGCTCATTGCTGCACCGTTCTGAGTCTTGATCGCACCAAGATAACCAAAATAGAGCCACTGAACAGCTTCCTTAGCTGTTGTTGCAGGATTGCTGATATTGAATCCGTATGCAGCTGCCATTTCCTTAAGTTCCTTGAGAGCCTTGATCTGATCTGTGATCTCTTCTCTCTGACGGATAACCTTCTCTGTCATGGTGCCGTCGCCACAGTTGTTGTAGTCTTCCATCTTACCAGCGATAAGACGATCTACACCATAAAGAGCAACTCTTCTGTAATCACCTACGATACGACCACGACCATAAGTATCAGGAAGACCTGTAACGATGTGTGTATGTCTTGCTGTTCTCATTTCAGGTGTGTAAGCATCGAATACACCCTGGTTATGAGTCTTATGATACTTTGTAAAGATCTCATGAAGCTTTGGACTTGGAGTATAGCCATACTGCTCGCATGACTGCTCTGCCATCTTTATACCACCATAAGGCATGAACGCTCTCTTAAGTGGCTTATCTGTCTGAAGGCCAACAATCTTTTCAAGATCCTTTGTGTCATCTCCGATATATGCAGCGCCATAAGCGGTAAGGCCTGAAACAACCTCTGTCTCCATATCGAGAACGCCACCATTAGCTCTTTCCTGCTTCTGAAGTTCCTGTACCTTATTCCAAAGCTTTGTTGTAGCATCGGTAGGACCTGCGAGGAAGCTTTCATCTCCATCATAAGGGGTGTAGTTTTCCTGGATAAATGATCTTACGTTGATGTCGTCAACCCAATGACCGCCTGTAAAGCCGTTCCATTCTTCCCTCATTGTTTTACCTCCAACAAAATGTTGATATAATATTGTTATTGAACCATTCGCTCATGA
>CADBPM010000016.1 GCA_902796595.1 uncultured Lachnospiraceae bacterium
CACCGGAGCCTTAAGAAGAACAGACACCGGTGGCAACTCCAACTCAGGAAAGCGAAACTACGGAAGAACCTACGAAACCTACAGAGGAAAATAATGGGTAAACTGTAGAAAATACTGCATGGCAATTATCATTGTGAATAGTTCAGATTAGATGCTTTTGCAATGATTGACAGATTTAATTTATAAAAGTGGAACCGGATCATAGGGTTCGGTTCTTCTTTTATTTGGGGGAACAATAATGAGGCCTATACTTTTTATTGTAGTTCCATGTTACAACGAAGAAGAAGTACTGCCAGAAAGCAGCCGATTGTTTTTTGATAAACTGGTTGCACTTATCGATAGAAATGAGATTGCGCCTGAATCAAGAGTACTGTTTGTGGATGATGGGTCAAAAGATTCGACCTGGAAGATAATACAATCGCTATCCAGGGAAGATAAGCATTTTCAAGGTGTGTCATTAAGTCGTAATCGCGGCCATCAAAATGCTCTTTTAGCAGGGCTTTTGGAAGCTAAAGACAAATGTGATATCACTATCAGTATCGACTGTGATGGACAGGATGATATAGATGCTATAGATGAGATGGTCGCCAGATACAAAGAAGGAAACGATGTTGTTTATGGAGTGCGGTCTGACAGATCCAGCGACAGTTTTTTTAAGCGTTTTACAGCAGAATCGTATTATCATCTCCTGCGTTTTTTGGGAGCAGATATTGTATTTAATCATGCCGACTACAGGCTGCTGTCTGATAGGGTACTATATGAATTGGACTCTTTTAAGGAAGTGAATCTGTATCTTAGGGGAATTGTTCCACTGATCGGATTTTCAAGTACGTCTGTATACTATAGTAGAAAAGAACGGATCGCAGGAGAGACACACTACCCCCTTGCCAGGATGCTTGCCCTGGCAATGAATGGTATCACGAGCCTTTCTGCAGAACCCTTGAGGCTTATCTCTAAAATAGGGGTCTTTATCGCTATAATAAGCTTTATAGGAGTGATATGGTCTATAGTTGAACAATTTACCGGAAATACAGTCGCCGGCTGGGCGAGCATGACCTGTATCATTTGTTTTGTAGCAGGAGTCCAGCTCTTATCGATAGGCATACTTGGAGAATATATCGGAAAGATATACCTTGAAGTAAAAGGACGGCCTCGGTTTATTATCAAGGAACGGACAAAAAGATACGAGGAGCAGGCAAAATAAAATGAAAGTTGAGATTTCTAAATATAAAAATAAGACCATCATTGTTTTAGCTATTATTGCAGGCCTGTTTGTACGCTTTTTTTGCAAGGATGTGGTAAGTGGTGATATGAAATACTGCTTACTTGTCTGGTACGATAAGCTAAAGCCAATTCCTCTTAAAGATGCTTTGATTACGCAGATCGGAAATTATAATCTGCTATATCAGTTAATTATTTACATCATGACAAAGCTTCCCGGAAATCCAATGTATCAGTATAAAATGCTTTCAGTTCTGTTTGATTTTGTTCTTGCGGGAAGCGTGTATCTGTGGCTTGCGGAATTAAAAGGAAAGAATGTGGCAGTTTTTGGCTTTGCAATTACCTTTATGCTGCCCACTGTATGGATGAATTCTGCTGCATGGGGGCAGTGCGACAGTATTTATACGGCTTTTGTAGTGCTGGCGCTTTTCTTCCTTTATAAGGGAAAATACGGCAGGTCATTTATCTTGCTTGGCTTGGGCTTTGCCTTTAAATTGCAGACCATATTTATCCTTCCTTTTTATGGCTGTTATTGGTTGATCGGTAAAAAAAGGCAGAATAATGCTTTGAAGTACGTCATTTTTATGTTTCTGTATTTCCTTCTGATACCGCTTACAATGATAATAACTGCAATTCCAAACCTTATAACAGGAAGACCGATAACAGATCTGTTTCTTATCTATCTTAAACAAACCAATGTGTACCAGCGGTCTACACTTAATTATCCGGGACTTTGGGGACTTACGACGCCGGATTATAGCCACATGAGCAAGTGGGCGATAGCAGTTACATTTCTTATTCTTATCGCCCTCTTTTACTGGTTTTATAAGGCAAAGATAGAGATAAACGGAAGGCATTTTATGTGGTGTGCCTTTATTACAGTGTATACCTGCGTGATCTTTCTTCCTGCCATGCATGAACGCTACAGTTTTCTTTATGAGATTTTGGCTGTTATCCTTGTGCTTTCAATAAACAGAGGCTTTTTGCAACTTGCGGCTCTTCAGATGATTTCAATAAAGACATATTACTATTATCTCTTTTCCCTGCAGGAGAGCTTACTTTTTTTATCAATCATCAATATGATCATCTATACGTCGGTTTTGTATGGCTTTTATCTGGAACTAAAAGGAGAATTGAAGCCTTGTGTGGTCTTTGAGCGCAGGGATGGTGACAAGATAAGAGAAAAGTCCCCATTTTTAGTGAAAAGAGCGGAGCTCTGCCAGATGGCACTGCTTATGTTTGGCTTTCTTGTGATCGGTTCATTTCAACTTGGGAGTACAAGTGTTCCAAGGAGTTTTGATAAGTACGGAGCAAAGCAGTCTAATGGCAAAGAGGTGGTCTTTGATGTTCCTGATACAAGTAAAATCTCAGTAGTAAAAATATATTTAGGAAATCTTGATAACAGGACCATAAATGTTTTTGCTTCTGATGGAGTTAAATGGAATAAGTGTTCTGATGTATTAAATCTGCAAAGCGTTTTTGCATGGAATGAAGCCAAAGTCGATGCCGTAACAAAGCGCATAGACATCATATTTTCTGATGATGAGGCTGTTGTTGGAGAAGTGGCGATATTTGATGAAAAAGGTAATCTTGTTACTCCTTACAATGCGGGGAATTATCCGGCTCTCTTTGATGAACAGAAACTCTGTACATATAATCCGACCTACTTTGATCAAACTATGTTTGATGAGGTATACCATGGGCGGACAGCATACGAATTTTTACATAAACTTCCGATTTATGAAAATACGCATCCGCCGCTTGGAAAGATACTGATAGCTATAGGCGTGGCTGTCTTTGGCATGGTGCCCTTCGGTTACAGGATAATCTGCCTTATCTTTGGCAGTTTTATGATTCCTGTAGTTTATCTTTTTGCGCTCAGGCTTACCGGAAAGAGAGAATATGGGCTGTTGGCAGGAATTCTTATGTGCACAGAATTTATGCACTATACGCTTGCAAGGATAGCGACTATTGATATTATTGTTGCCTTCTTTGTACTCTGCATGTTCTATGGGGTATATGCATTTATTCAGGATGAGAAGTACAGGTACTTGCTTTTTGCAGGACTTTCAAGCGCATTTGGAGTTGCTACCAAATGGACAGCGCTGTATGCTTTATTTGGTCTTGCGATAATTTTATTTATATGGATGTATCTTAAGTTTAGAGAAGTGGGTTTTGTCAAAGAAAACAGAAAACAGTGGTTTGTTTTTGTTGGAACCTGCCTGGGGGCATTTATTGTGCTTCCTGCCATTGTGTATGTTCTCTCTTATATCCCGTTTGCGATAGTATATCCTGAGAAAAATATTCTGGAACATGCTATATCAAACAGTATACACATGCTTGATTATCACTCGGCTGCAAAGAAGGAACATCCTTTTTCTTCAAGGTGGTATAGCTGGCCACTAAACTGGGTTCCTCTGCTTGATGCAAGGAGCTCTGTCGGCACTAAGACTTCTGCGATCGTTACATTTAACAACCCGTTAGTATCAGTAGTTGGTTTACTGGCTCTTATCCATCATTTCTGGCTCGCAGTATGCAGGAAAGACAAGGACGCTAGATTTATGCTTATAGCATATTTTGTTATGTATGCTCCATGGTTTTTTATAAGCAGGACCACTTTTATCTACCAGTATTTTATTCCGTCACAGCTCCTTATACTTATGATCTGTTACAGTATGTTCTCGCTGAACTTTGTAAAAGAAAAGAAGATCATAAAGATGACTGCGGCAGTGACTACGGCTTTATTTGTTATGTTCTTTCCGGTCATATCGGGGTTGGCTGTAAACAGAGTATACATTGAAGCATTTTTAGAATGGTTACCAAGATGGAAATATTGATTAATCTAGTGAGAAAGCAAAGAACAGTAATTGCATATCTGTTTTTTGGAGTGCTTACGACAGCAATAAATATCGTAAGTTACGGCACGGCATGCAATGTACTGGGGATATCGAATGTGATCAGTACATGCCTTGCATGGGTGCTGTCGGTTTTATTTGCCTATGTGACGAATAAAATATGGGTTTTCGACAGCAAAACCATACAACTGTCAGTGATACTGCCGGAATTAGCTTCATTTTTTGGAGCCCGCGCCTTTACAGGATTATTGGACCTTGCAATTATGTATATTGGGGTTGATGTCCTTAGGGGAAACAATATGCTTATAAAGGTGGGGTCTAATGTGATAGTGGTGATATTGAATTATATCTTATCTAAGATGGTGGTATTTAGAAAAAAGGTGCAGAAGTAAGAAAATGAGATAAGGTTATATTTCAACATGTAAGCTTAGTAGTAAAAGCCCCCGGTATCAGAAATGATACCGGGGGCTTTAGCAGGCTTTTAGGGTATTTCAACCTATCAGCGGACAAGCCTTACTTATAATTACCTGTAAATGATCTTGGTAACCTTATTCATGGCGTAGGTCAGTGGTTTGTAGAGAATAAGTGCAGCTGTGAAGTTTCCTATGCAGTGTCTTATATCAAAGGCAATACCGCTGAGCCAGTAGGAAAATGCAAGGCTTACACCGGCATGTATCGAGCCTCCTTGCCCGAGTCCTATAACAAATATAGGAAGGATTCCAAGAAGCCCAAAAAAAAGTCCGAAAAAGCCGGAAACGATCGCCCAAAAGATTGGGCTTTCGTTTCCCTTAAAGATAATGGCGGCTATGACTATGATATCCCAGATATAAAGATACATTGTCCACCAGCTAGGGTCGAAGCCCCACACAAGCCCCTCTATGAAGGCAAAAGTATAGACAATATAGAAGGTTTTCTTTCCAAATGCGTGAGCATATATGATAAATAGGAGGCTTACCAACTCTATATTTGGAATAAAGTCGAGCGCCAGTTTGGCAACCAGCATTATTGAGGTGCAAAGTGCTAACGTGACTAATTCACGTACAGTAAGTTTCATTTATGATCACTGTGCACTTGCAGAAGAAGCGTCTGCACCTGAGGAGGCGGCAGAAGAAGTGCTTTCTGAGGCACTTCCTGAACTTCCCATATCATAACCTGTTGTAAGTGTGAATTCGAAGTGATCTCCGTCTTTTATAGGAGTAGTATCAACACCTGTGGTAGTCATTACGCCGTCTTTTGTAAGAGCCCACCACTGTTGACTGGCATCATCAGCAGTAATGCCGTCTACTGTTACAACGAAAAGACCATAATCACTTGTTGTACCATCAACAATGTTGTTGTCGGTCAGGGCTTTGCCCAGATATTCTTCATTTGTCTTTATAGTAATGTCATGCTTGTCCTCGCCATTTACTACCTGAAGTACTATCTTCTTTTCACCCATCCCGTATGTCTTAGGGCGGTTATTGATATAAATAACGCCAAATATAACTATAAGAGCTAAAAGTACGATTCCCCCTATTATGACCGGAAGTTTGCTTTTTTTCTGTTCCATTTTTTAGTTCCTTTCTTATCTTGTTTTGTAGTTGTCAAACGGTTACACTTTAACATAATAGAGTGATTATTGCAAGCGTTGCACTGAAGGAATATTTTTAGTATAATTTAGGGAGTTTGGCAGAGCGGTTTTGTATCTGCAGGCATTATACAGGAAAGATTTATGAAAGTAGGAGAGATAGATGAATATAAATGTAAGCAAAAAATTAATGCGCGGCTTATTCATTTCAACCTTGGGACTGGTGACTGCATGTTCTATAACAGTGGTCAGTGGCTGCGGGAAAAGTGCGGGGACACTTTCAAAAAGCGGTGAAGCGCATATGGATGCTATGGAATATGATCTTGCCTGTGCAGATTTTGAGCAAGCTATAAAGAAAAATCCGGACAGGGCTGAATATTATATTTCTTATGGCTTTGCGCTTCTTGGCAAGGGCGATATCGACAATGCCATTGCTCAGTTTGACAAGGCTCATTCTGACAAGGAAAATGATATTGTTTATGAAAATAATAAGCTTGCCTACAGAGGCAGGGGGATAGCACTGATAAAGGCTTTGAGGTATGAGGAAGCAGAGACGGCGCTTGCAAGTGCCGCAGCTATCAGCATAAAAACAGATGTCGATGACGATATAAAAAAGTATCTGGCTTTAGTTTACACTGTTTCAGGAAAGTATGATGAGGCGCTTCAGATATACACAGAAATGCTTCAAAGGACGCCGGAGGATGGGGCTTTGCTCTCTGCCAGAGGGACTGTATATGCGGCAAAGGGTGACAAGGAAAAGGCGACCTTGGATTTTGAAAATGCTATCAAGGTAAATCCAAAGGAGCTTACAAATTATTTCAAAGAATATGAATTTTATGTAAGCAATGGTGATAATGAGGCGGCAAAGGGAGTACTCGAACGCGCGGCTGGAATAAAGGGTGAGAACAGTAAAGATCATTTCAAAGAGGGAATCCTTTATTATATTCAGGGTGATGATGACAAGGCTGTGACGCTTATGGGCGAGGCGCTAAAGGCAGGGATTCTGGAGGCAAATTATTATCTTGGAAGGATTTCTAGCAGGCAGGGTGATTTAGAAGGAGCCAAGGTCTATTACAAGAGGTATCAGGATGCGGTAAACGGCAATATCGGCATTGCCGGCTGGTACGATGGTATGGCTGAATGTGCCATAAAAGAAAAGGACTATGAAGGGGCGCTTCATTACGTGCAGGAAGGCCTCGTTCTTACAGATGTTTCATTTACAAAGAAATTCCTTTACAGAGAAGTTGAGCTTTACGAGGAAATGAACGATTATGAAAATGCTCTTGATGTAGCAGGAAAGTATTTGAAGCTTTATCCTGATGACAATACTATGAAGAAGGAATTTACATTTTTAAATACCAGGGTGGTGAGGAAAAAGTGAAAGAAATAACGGAAACAACGGAAAATATAGAAAGATTTATTCTTGTTGGAGTTGAGCGCGGGAATGATAATATGGAGGCTTCTCTTGCGGAGCTTCATGAACTCCTTAAGACAGCAGGCGGGGAGAGCGCCGGGACTGTGATACAGAACCTTGAATCTTTCAACAAGGCTACTTATATCGGCACCGGAAAAGTGGAAGAATTAAAGGAAATGCTTGCAGACACAGGAGCAGATGGCATAATAACCGACGACGAATTAAGCCCTGCCCAGATGAAAAATCTTGAGGATGCCTTAGGATGCAAGGTGCTCGACAGGACCATGCTCATCCTTGATATTTTTGCAAAACACGCCGTTACCGGAGAGGGCAAGATACAGGTTGAAATGGCACAGCTAAAGTACAGATCTTCAAGGCTTCAGGGCTTTGGTACCTCTCTTTCAAGGCTTGGCGGAAGGATTGGTACAAGAGGACCTGGCGAAAGCAAGCTTGAATCGGACAGGAGAACCATACGAAACAGGATAAGTCAGCTCTCAAAGGAGATAAATGACGTAAGGGCAGCCAGAGACACAGCAAGAAAGAAGAGGCTTGCCAACGCCGTTCCTGTTATTGCTATAGTCGGCTATACCAATGCAGGAAAATCGACTCTCTTAAACAGGCTTACCGATGCAGATATACTCGCTGAGGACAAGCTTTTTGCAACGCTTGATCCTACCACAAGAGGGATGCAGCTGCCGGATGGAGAGCAGGTTCTTTTTACTGATACGGTAGGCTTTATCCACAAACTTCCGCATAACCTCATAGAAGCTTTCAGAAGTACGCTTGAAGAGGCAAAGTATGCGGATATTCTTGTTCATGTTGTTGATTCAAGCAATATCGAGGCAGAAGAACACATAAAGGTTGTATACAGGACACTGGATGAACTTCATGTAGAGGGAAAACCTGTTGTCACACTGTTTAATAAATCAGATGTGCCGGGTGCCTCTAGTAGAATAATAAAGGATACCAGAGCGGATGTTTCATTTAAAGTAAGTGCCGCGACAGGAGAGGGCATCGAAGACTTTTTAAATGAGATTGCAAGAATACTTCGCGAAAGCAAGGTTCTTATAGATACTGTTTTTCCTTATACCGAAGCCGGAAATGTTGCAAGGATAAGAAAAGAAGGGCAGCTTATTGCAGAGGAGTATGTTGCAGAGGGAGTTCATGTAAAGGCGTATATCCCAAAGTCTCTTGCAGGGCAGCTGGGGATTACAGCATCAGGCAAAGCCAGATGCTGTAATAAAAGGACTAGCCGGTCATGAATAAATGCTTACGCATTGACCGGCAGAGTACAGCA
>CADBPM010000017.1 GCA_902796595.1 uncultured Lachnospiraceae bacterium
TTAGAGAATCAAGTCCTTATGCTTAAACAGTTTTGTTTTTCTAATGGATATATAATCAACGGTGTCTATTCTGATGTTGCAAGTGGAATTAGTTTCAAGAAGCGTAAAAACTTTTTTAGTATGCTTGATGATATTATAGCGGGCAAAGTTGAAAGAGTTGTTATCAGCTACAAAGACAGGCTTTCAAGAGTTGGTTACGACTTATTCTATTATCTATTTCAAAAATTTCATTGTGAAATAGTCGTAATGAGCGAGGTTGGTTCTGAAAAATTGGATAGTCAAGAAATATTTGAAGAAATAATCAGTATGCTTCACTGTTATTCAATGAAATTATATACAAAACGCATAGTAAAAAAGATTAAAGAAGTTTTTGAGGATACAGAAGATGATAGCACAGAGAGTTGAAAAGCACATAATTAAAAAGAATAGTCCGCACTATTCCATGCTTTTAGACTTCTGCCATCGTTCAAAAAATCTGTACAATCATGCAAATTACATTATTCGTGAAGAGTTAACAAAGAACGGCAAATGGATCCGCTACAATGATTTGGATAAAATACTCAAAGCTGACAAAGAATATCCCGACTATGCCGATATGCCAACAGCAGCATCAGCACAACAAACATTGAGAGTTCTTGATAAGGATTGGAAAGGATATTTCAAGTCGCATAAGGATTGGAAAAAACATCCCGAAAAGTACCTTGGCGAACCCAAATTTCCAAAATTCAAAAAGAAGAATGGCTATTTTTCGGTTTATCACACCGGACAGCAATGCAAGATAAAAAATGGGATTGTAAGATTTCCTAAGTCGTTCAATGGTTTTACTCTTAGTAGTAAAATAGATGCTCGTGATGACTTTATTTCCTTGCAGCAAGTTAGAATAAAACCTTGTGGATTTTGTCTTAAAGCTGAAATAGTGTATCGTATTGATGTCCCAGAACAGTTAAGTGATAATAGCAAACACATGGGTATTGACATTGGTGTAGATAACTTAGCAACCGTAGTGAATAACCTAGGCAAGAAACCCTTTGTTATCAACGGTAAAGGTCTTAAATCCATAAATCAATACTACAATAAACAGATTGCACGTTACCGCAAGATTGCAAAGCAGATGAACGACAGGCACAATACAAAGCGCATGGATAGAATAACTGATAGGCGTAATCGCAAAGTCGATGATTATATGCAGAAAGCGAGTCGCATTATTGTTAATTATGCAAAAAGTAACGATATTTCTGTAATTGTAATCGGTCACAATGATGAATGGAAACAGAAATCTGATATGGGTAAAATAGTTAATCAGAACTTTACTCAGCTACCATTTAACCGCTTGATTGAAATGATTGAGTACAAGTCAGAAGAATACGGAATTGCGGTCGTTCGTACAGAAGAATCCTATACAAGTGGTACAAGTGTAATTGATGGTGAAGCACCACTAAAGCAGAACTACAACAAAAGTAGACGGATTTTCAGAGGTTTGTTTAAGACTGAAAGTGGTGTCAAGATCAACGCAGATGTAAACGGTGCTTATCAGATAATGAAGAAAGTATTCCCGAATGAATTTTCGGACGGGATAGTGGGTGTAGCGTTACACCCTGTTATAGTAAATGCGGCGTAATACGAGGACGCATTGAATAATAAAATTTAATATCATCTGTTAATAAAAGTTGACTTCGTTGATATTAAATGTAACGTAGATAATTGTCCATATTATTCAGGATCAACTGTGGAATATTGGAAACGTAGGTAAGCTTATTTTTTAATAAAGAGCTGTCACAATATCAAATCTGTGACAGCTCTTTATTTGAAATTTCATATATTCTTACCAAAACACAACTTTGTTCTGCAGGGGCATCACTTGTCGTATCGCGAAGCGATATGGCTGATGCCCGACCATGCAACGTCAATATAAGGCGTAACCGTTTTTTTCCCTTGCTTTTACTTTGTAAAGGGCATTATCTGCGGACTTTAGAAGTTCATCGCAGTTGGAACCGTCCTGTGGGTAGAGGGCAACTCCAATGCTTACTGTTATCTTTATCAGTTCATCGTCTCTGTCATCAGGGGTGATAAACTGGCGTCTTACAGTCTCTACAATCTCTCCTGCCTTCTTCTGGGCGGCTATTGTATTTCCGATACCGGGTAGCAGAAGGATGAATTCATCACCGCCAAAACGTCCGATTATGTCTGTTTTGCGGCAGCAGTTTGAAATAACATGTGAGATCGAGGTAAGTACCTTGTCGCCTGTTGCATGACCGTAAGTATCATTTATAGACTTGAAATTGTCTATATCGATCATGAGAAAAGCGGAGTCCGGTATATTTTTACCTGAAAGATAATCACTGATAAGCTTTTCACTGCTTATTTTATTATGGACTTTTGTGAGACTGTCTGTGTCTCGCTCAAGCTCAAGTGTGCGGTTCATTTCAAAAGCATGAAGCCTGACTCTGTACATAAACGGAACGAAGCTAATATCTATAAGGAAAACCGCCAGCACATTTGCGATTTCGAGATGCAGGATGGCAGGATCCTTAAGGGTGTTGACAAGGAGCAGGTATATTATATTTACGCCAAGCACATAGGAAAGTATGCGCCATGGTTTGTCTAACATTGTGAACGGCAAGACAGTAAGCATGAGACATATCGTTACTCCTGGCATGCCCGGTACATTTAAACTTAAAAACATACCAAATACCAACTCGAAAGTAATCGAGAGGTAGAGAAAAGGAATTACCAGCTTTTGGCTTCCGGCAAGATAAATGTTTGAGACGAGCAGCATTATCAGACCGCCGGCGGTAAGTATAAAGTAAAAAAGTTCTTTACCATGCATTGCAGAGACAATGACGGAATAGATCATAAGAGCTATTCCTATGATAGTGGTGACTGCGCCAAGTCCCATTATCATGGAGCGGTTTGTTTCATCGATTATATTTTTGAGCTGTTTATATGAATTACTTGAAACTCCGCCTGTTAAAAGGAAGTCCAGTAAGTCAAATCGTTGTTTTTCTTTTTCCATGCATGATTTCCCTTGTGAAATTTTAAATTACTACTACTATACTGCAATAAGTATACTACTTTTCTTAAAAAAAGCAAAGAATAAATGAGCCTGCAGGAATATTTCTACTTGTATTTATTTTTAAATGTGTTAAAATGGTATAAAGCAAAATAAATCAAGAAAGAATAGAAAATATTTCCACTAACCAAACAAGGGGGATTTATCCAATGAGAAATTCAGACAGATATCAGCGTAACTACTATATGCCTTTAAATCCGACTTATGACTGGGTAAAGAAAGAATATATAGACCATCCGCCAATCTGGTGCTCTGTTGACCTGCGCGACGGCAATCAGGCACTTATTGAACCGATGAATCTTATTGAAAAGCTTGAATTTTTCAAGATGCTTGTTAAGGTTGGCTTTAAGGAGATTGAGGTTGGCTTTCCGGCTGCCTCCGATACAGAGTATGAGTTTATGCGTACTCTTATAGAAAAAAATATGATACCTGACGATGTTACTGTTCAGGTGCTTACTCAGGCGAGAGAACATATAATCAAGAAGACATTTGAAGCGGTAAAGGGCGCTCCAAGAGCTGTTATCCACCTTTACAACTCGACTTCTGTTGCTCAGAGAGAGCAGGTCTTTAAGAAAAGCAAGGAAGAGATAAAAAAACTTGCGATAGATGGAGCAAAGCTTTTAAAGGAGCTTGCAGATAAGACAGAGGGTAATTTTGCATTTGAATATTCCCCTGAAAGTTTTACGGGCACAGAACCGGAATATTCGCTTGAAGTCTGCAATGCGGTCCTTGATGTCTGGAAACCGACAAAGGATAACAAGGCCATCATAAATATTCCTGCTACTGTCGAGCTCTCACTTCCACATGTCTGGGCTACTCAGGTTGAATTTATGCATAAGAATCTTAAGTACAGAGATTCTGTGATCCTGTCGCTTCACCCTCATAATGACAGAGGTACAGGAGTTGCTCTTGCAGAACTTGGTTGCCTTGCTGGTGCGGACAGGGTAGAGGGGACTCTTTTTGGAAATGGAGAGCGTACCGGAAACGTTGATCTTATAACGGTTGCAATGAATATGTTTACTCACGGGGTTGATCCTAAGCTTGATTTTTCTGACATTCCTGCACTCAGAGAGGCATACGAAAGGCTTACAGGCATGCAGGTGCCTCCTCGCGAACCATACGCAGGAGACCTTGTATTTACAGCATTTTCAGGCTCACATCAGGATGCTATAGCAAAGGGCAGCGCATACAGGGTAGAACATCCTGATGAAAAATGGTCTGTACCTTATATTCCTATTGATCCAAAAGATATCGGCCGTCAGTATGAAGGAGATGTAATAAGGATAAATTCCCAGTCCGGCAAGGGCGGTGTCAACTTTATCCTCAATACTAATTATGGAATTGATGTGCCTAAACCTATGCAGGGTGACCTCAGCTATGCGGTCAAGGAGATTTCTGACCATGAACATGCTGAGCTTTCTGCAGCAAGGATTCATCAAATCTTTGAAGACAGATATATGAACAGGGAGGAGATATTTGCAATAAGTGATGCGCACTTTAAGCAGAAGGACGGAATACTTGCGAGTGTTACCATCAATCATCTGGGACATCCTCATATTATCAAAGCAACCGGAAATGGGCGTCTTGATGCTGTAAATAATGCAATAAAAAATTATTTCAATATTTCATATGAGCTTTCTCTCTATGAAGAACATGCTCTTACAATGGGCTCTACGTCCAAAGCGATGACATATGTTGGAATTACTATGAAAGGAGTTAGTTATTGGGGGGCAGGAGTTGATGACGACATAATAAAAGCTTCGATAAATGCGCTTGTCAGTGCAGTAAACCAGGTTCCTGCAATAAATGAATCTACTGAGAAAGACCCCAGACTTGTTGAAATGCTCAATATAATACAGGAAAACTATACAAGTGTTACACTTGATCAGATTGCCGAGAAAACAGGTCTTTCAAAGCCATATGTTTCGCGTTATATCAAAGAGCATTCAGGACTTACTTTTGGTGATAATGTCAGGAAGGTTCGCATGAAGAAGGCAAAGGCACTTATCAAAAATACCAATATGAAAATTGAAAAAGTGTCGGAAGCAGTCGGTTATCAGAACACAGAACATTTCAACCGTCTTTTTAAGAAAGAATACGGGGTAACACCGGTCCAGTTTAGAAATCAGTAAGGGGTGATATTTTTAAAGCAATCGACTTCATAAAACTTAACAGACTTGAAAAAGCAAAGCTTAATGAGGTGGAAAAGAACAACGATAAGATCAATGATGTGTGGGGAAGGGTTGCAGCTTTCGATTCTTTAAGCGGTATATGGACAGCAGGCTTTGTCATAGTTTTATTTTCAGGTGTCACATTTGGTATAGGGGCGATTTTTATTTTAACAGGCGGGAAGTTACTGATAGGGCAATTGGTTTCTATAATAACCTACTGCGGACTGCTGTATTCTTGTTTAAATACGATCATGCAGACGGACATAAGCAAAGCAAAAAATGACAGTGAGTATGAAAAAGTATTTTCTTATCTTGATATGGCTGGAGAACGTGAGAAAAATAAGGGAAAACAGCCATTTGTAATGAATAAAGGGATTTATTGCAAGAATCTTTGCTTTTCTTATCCGGGTAAAGAAGAAATTCTTTCAAACGTTAATTTTTCTTTTGAAAAAGGCAAATGGACAGGCATAGTGGGACCGTCCGGAAGTGGAAAATCTACTTTACTGGGACTTATTACAGGGCTTTATGATGTAAATGATAACGAATTATACATAGATAGTGTTGATATAAATAAGATAGATCGTTTTGATCTGAGAGAACGTGTAACAAAGATCAGTCAGGATATTTTTCTTTTCCCGGGGACTATAGAAGATAATCTTAAACTGATAGCCCCAGAGGCAAGTGATGCGGACGTAGCGTGGGCATTGGATATGGCATGCCTGACAGATTTTATAGGATCGCTTCCTTGCGGAATTAAAACAGATGTAGGTGAAGCCGGAAAACTTATAAGCGGCGGTGAAAGACAGCGACTTGCAATAGCAGCAGGGCTCCTTAGAAAAACAAAGATTTTATTGCTTGACGAGGTTTCTTCAAGCTTAGATCCGTATACAGAAGAAAGACTTGCAGAAAATTTTCATAAACTTTCTGAGTCAGGCTATACGATCATTTCTGTCAGCCATAAGCGTGAGTTTTTAAAATATGCCGATAAGTTGATTGATTTTGCATCACCTGACTATGAAGGCTACGCCTTGGCTTAGTGTCATCATTACCATTCCGGCGAGAAGCACGCCACTCATTACTGCAACGACACTTTTTTTGAAATTGATATCGAGAAGACTTGCTGCAAATGTGCCTGTCCATGCACCGGTGCCGGGAAGCGGAATGCCGACAAACAGAGTGAGGGCAATGTAGAGGGCAAAACCTGCTTTGCCCTCTAATTTTTTGCCTGCACGTTCCCCTTTTGCAAGAATAAGCCTGAAAGGTTTTCCTATGACAGGTTTGTCTGCACCCCATGTGAGTATGCGCCTTGCAAAGAGATATATGAAAGGAACCGGAATCATATTTCCGATTATAGCGACTATATAGCTTGGAATTATAGGAAGGCCCATTGCGGTCGCAACCGGTATGGCACCGCGGAGCTCTATAATGGGAATCATAGATATGATAAGTATTTTTAGATAAGAAGTAAGCATCATAAACCCTCCGACTTTTTCAAAATCTCTATTAACATACCATCTTTTTTGTAAATAGTCAAAAAGAATAAAAATATGGAGCAAAGTGCTCTTTTTTTGTTTGTAAGGCCGGTGAATGAATGATATACTCATAATTGGACAGGGTATATTCCTTGCCTTGCGGTATCACAGTAAAAGAACAGAATGTTGGAGGGTTTATGTCAGAATTTGATTACAAAAAGCTTGCAGATCCGGGATATTTCAAAGAAAATCGCCTTGATGCTCATGCGGCGTTTATTCCGTTTGCAACAGAAGATGAGACCAAAAGAGGAGTGTCTTCTTTAAGAGTTTCTCTTGATGGCTATTGGAAGTTCCATTATTCAGAGAATTTTGCGAGCACTAATCTTGATTTTGTGAAGGAAGTCTTTTGTGTTGACGGCTGGGAGACGATCGCAGTTCCTTCTACCATGCAGCTTGAAGGCTATGACAGACCTCAGTATGTAAATACACAGTACCCATGGGATGGAAGGGAGGAAGTTGACCACCATTCCATGCCGGAACATTTCAACCCGGTTGGAGAGTATGTAAGGTACATCACTTTAAATGGGGTAAGTGACAGGGATATTCATATAAACTTCACTGCGGCGGAGAGTGCAATGGCTCTTTGGGTAAATGGAAAATATATCGGTTATGCGTCAGATTCGTTCAATCCGTCGGAATTTGATATAACAGGGGCTGTTCATGAAGGCGTAAATAAGATAGCAGTTCTTGTAAGCAAGTGGACAAATGCTTCATTTTTTGAGGATCAGGATTTCTTCAGATTTTCGGGAATCACAAGAAGCGTTTATGTTGATGTACTTCCGCATACAAGGGTGGATGATTTTACAGTAACTACCCCTCTTGCGGATGATTTTAAGAGTGCGGATGTTAATGTGGTATTTAAGACAAGCGGCAAGGGAAGTGCTGAAATAGTACTCTGCCATGCCGGTGACCTTATAGCAAAAAAGAAGGTTAATCTTGGTGAAAATGTATCGGCAGAAATCCACGTTGATGCGCCGCTTCTTTGGAGTGCTGAAAAGCCGGAGCTCTACGACCTTCTTATAAGAGTTGAAAATGAAAATGGCGAGATCACAGAGGTCATTCCAAAGAAGATCGGTATCCGCCGTTTTGAAATAAAGAATAAGACTATGCTTATAAATGGAAAGAGGATAGTCTTTAATGGTGTAAACCGTCACGATTTCAGCTCGATAAACGGCAGAAGCGTGACCCGTGATGAAATCGAAAAGGATGTCATCACTATGAAGAAAAATAATATCAATGCTATCCGTACAAGCCATTATTCGGATACAGAGTATCTCTATGACCTTTGCGACATTTACGGGCTTTATATGATCGCAGAGAGCAATCTGGAGACACATGGAACATGGGACACTGTAATGCAGGGGCGCAGGGACAAGGACTATATTTTACCTTCTGACCATGAAGAGTATGCTCCTATGCTTCTTGACCGCATCGATTCTACCTACAACAGAGAAAAGAATCATCCTGCTGTGATCATATGGTCAATCGGAAATGAGTCTTTTGGCGGCAAGGTGCCACAGATGATGACAGACCGTTTCCATGAACTTGATAAGACAAGACCTGTACATTATGAAAGTATTTTTAATGACCGCAGATATCCTGATACAAGTGATATCGAAAGCCGTATGTATCCTTATGTAAAGGATCTTGACGATTATCTTAAGCAGTTTCCTGACAAGCCTATGCTTCTTTGCGAATACACTCATTCTATGGGAAATTCGAACGGAGCTATGTATAAGTACACAGAATATGTAAGGAAAAATCCTCTTTTCCAGGGCGGATTTATCTGGGATTACATAGACCAGACTATTGCAAAGAAGGACCGCTACGGCAGAGAATATCAGGGTTACGGCGGTGACTTTGACGACAGGCCAAACGATGGCAATTTCTCCGGTAACGGTATCGCAACCGGCAATGACAGAGAAGCTTATCCGAAGATGCAGGAAGTTAAGTTCTGCTATCAGGGCATTCATATCTTCTTTGATGAAGCCTACAAGATGCGTGTCAGAAATGACTATCTTTTTACCGATACAGAAGATTTTGACTGCGAGATCACATATACAAGAAATGGTGTATCACTTGAAAGTTTCAACAAAAAGGTCAGTGTAAAGCCGGAGAGCGAGGGCGTGTTTGATGTGCCTAAATGCTCATTTGCATTTGACGATGGCGCTGAATATGATATAATAGTTCGATTCCTTTTAGCAAAAGATACACTTTTTGCAAAGGCAGGTCACGAGGTAGCACATGGGGCAGCAGCTATCAAACAGGCTGCATCTTATAAGGCTCTTGTACACACTTGCGACGGACTTGACCGCTACAGAGCCATGGAAGGAGCAACATGGAAGACTGGTGAGCTAAGACCTTACAGCGGTTCCCTTAAGGTTATTCATGGAGACAAGAATATCGGCATCAAGGGTGATGATTTTGAAGCAATATTCTCTACTGCATCAAATGGTCTTATAAGCTACAGAACAGGCGGCAGGGAACTTTTAAAGAAGATGCCGATGCCTACTTTATGGAGAGCACCTGTTGACAATGATGTTGCATGCGGCATGCCGATAACTTATGGCAAGTGGAAGCTTGCAAGTGAATATGCTCATTCAAAATGGGGACAGGAATTCGGTCTTGAAAAGATAGGTGAAAAGGTTAAGATAAGCTTTGTCTATGAACTTGGCGAACCTTCACTTGGCAAGGTTGATGTGGCTTATATTGTTGCTCCTTGCGGAACTATCGAGGTGAATATGCACTACGATATTCCTGAGGGCGCAGGGGATGCTCCTGAATTCGGCATGCAGTTTAAAATGGATGCAGACTATGATAGGGTAACATTCTTTGGCGATGGTCCTGACGAGTGCTATGAGGATAGGAGAAGTGGAGCTGTTCCGGGAGAGTATCATTTCAACGTGAATGACAACCTTACTCCTTATCTCAGACCTCAGGAGTGCGGACTTCGTACAAATGTGCGCTATGCAAGGGTTACTGATAAGAAGGGACACGGTTTTGTTTTTGCAAGCCCTGTTCAGAAGGCTGTATGCCAAGCTGGTGCAGAGGATGCTGTGAGAGAGCCAAGGTTCATGGCTTTATCTGTTCTTCCGAATACTGCGGCAGAGCTTGAAAATGCAGGACATCCGAATGAACTTCCATCACCTTGCTATACTGTAGTAAAACCTCTTCTTATGCAAATGGGTATTGCCGGCGACGATACATGGGGAGCAAAGGTTCACCCTGAGTTCCGTCTTCCGGAAAAAGGAAGTCTTGACTTCACATTTTACATGAAAGGTATTTGATAATGTCAGAAAAAAACAAGATCACGATAGTTGGTATTGCCGGAGGTTCTGCTTCCGGTAAGACCACGATAGTTAACAAGATCAAGTCAACTTTTGGAGATGATATCCTTGTAATAAGCCATGATTCTTATTATAAGGCACATAATGATCTTTCTTATGATGAGAGATCAAGGCTTAATTACGACCATCCGGAGTCATTTGACACAGAAAGGATGATCCAGGATGTAAAGAAGCTTCAGAATGGTGAGGAGATCGATATCCCTGTTTATGACTACACTGTGCATAACAGGTCTGACCAGACTATCCACGTTAAGCCTAAGAAGGTCATACTTATAGAAGGTATTCTTATATTGTATGACAAGGCTCTCCGTGATCTTATGGATATCAAAGTCTTTGTTGATACAGACGCAGATGAACGCCTCATGCGCAGGATCACGCGTGATATAAGCGAGCGCGGCAGGAGCGTTGAAAGTGTTCTCCGTCAGTATCAGGAGACTGTAAAGCCTATGCATGAGCAGTTTGTTGAACCAAGCAAGAAATATGCAGATATCATAATTCCTCGCGGCGGTGAAAATACAACAGGAATTACGATTCTTCAGGAACATCTTAAATTGATGCTTTAATTAAGGTTGTTTTTCTCCATAGATAGTGGTACAATCTGTTCAGATTGTATACACTTATACCAGATTTTTATCAAAGGGGGAAAATATGCCAAAGAAATCTTTTAAGGAAATGTCTAAGGAAGAGCTTGTAAAGCTTATAGATCAGTATAAAGCTGAATATAAGAAAGTGCAGAGCAGGGGTCTTGAACTCAACATGAGCCGCGGTAAGCCATGTACAGACCAGCTTGACCTCTCAATGGGAATGATGGATGTGCTTTCAAGCAATTCAGATCTTCGCTGTGACGATGGTACAGACTGCAGAAACTATGGCGTTTTAAGTGGCATTCCTGAAGCTCTTGAGCTTATAGGAGATATGATGGAAGTTCCGTATGATCACCTTCTTATATATGGAAATTCTAGCCTTAACGTAATGTATGATACCATTTCACGTTCATACTCACATGGTGTTATGGGAAATACTCCATGGTGCAAGCTTGATAAGGTAAAGTGGATCTGTGTGGTTCCGGGATACGACAGACATTTTGCCATAACAGAATACTTTGGCATTGAAAATATTACTGTTCCTATGCTGAAAGATGGTCCTGACATGGACATGATAGAAGACCTTGTCAGCCATGATGAGACTATAAAGGGTATATGGTGTGTTCCGAAGTATTCAAATCCTACAGGAAATTCATATTCAGATGAAACAGTGCGCCGTTTTGCAAGACTTAAGCCGGCTGCAAAGGATTTCAGGATATATTGGGACAATGCCTATGGCATGCATCACCTTTATGACCATGATCAGGATCATCTTATCGAAATACTTGCAGAATGTAAGCGTGCCGGCAATCCGGATCTTGTTTACAAATTTGCAAGTACAAGCAAGATTTCCTTCCCTGGCTCAGGTATAGCAGCACTTGCAACTTCTCTTAACAACCTTGAGGATATCAAGCAGCAGCTTCGCATCCAGACGATCGGACATGATAAGGTAAATCAGCTTCGTCATGTGCGTTTCTTTGGAGATATCCACGGTATGGTTGAGCACATGAGAAAGCATGCTGATATACTCAGACCAAAGTTTGAGGCAGTTGAAAATATTCTTGATAAGAATCTTACAGGACTTGATATTGCAACATGGACCAACCCTAAGGGTGGTTACTTTATATCATTTGATGTGCTTCCGGGATGCGCAAAGAAGGTTGTAAAGTGTTGCGCAAAGGCAGGAGTTGTTCTTACACCGGCAGGTGCAACCTATCCTGGCGGTAAGGACCCGAAGGATTCTAATATCCGTATTGCTCCTTCATTCCCGCCGATCGATGATCTTAAGACAGCAATGGAAGTTGTTGCTCTTTGTACAAAGCTTGTTGCAGCAGAGAAGCTTTATGATGAAGCCTGCAAAGCAGAAAAAGAGCCGGTAAAGGAAACTGTAAAGAAAGCCTGAAAGATAAATAGCTATTTTTAAGGGTCAAAGATTCTTTGACCCTTATCTTTTAGAAAAATGCCTTAAATTTTGTTAATAAGCTGGAGATGGATGTGAAAAAAGAACATTTCAACCTGAGGTACCTGAATATTTCCTTATACGTTATAATGACCTGCGTGGTTATCTACATACTGAGTCGTATAGCAGATAATGCGGGAGTTATTTTTGCCGGTGCCACACGAGGGGTGACGTGGCTTTCTGCTATATTGCGCCCTGTTGTTATAGGCTTTGTCATAGCGTATCTTTGTTATCCTCTTACTTTAAAGATGGAAAAGTTTGTGGGTAAAATACCTTTTTTAAAGAAAAAGGAAAAGTCGAAAAGACCGATTACGGTAGCAATCCTTTTTGTTGTAATACTGCTCCTTCTGTTTTTGGTAGGCTCATTTCTTGTTTCAGTTGTGACAAGACAGTTTACGACTGCAAGTCTTGACTCTTTTATGAATACGATAAATGGCTATGCAAGCTCATTGGAACAGTTATACAATAAGGTTGCAAATGGTCTTTCAAGAGTAAATATCGATTCTACAGAGCTTAAACAGGCGGCGGATGAAGTAAGCAAGGCAGTAGGCGGCGTTGTGCTTGGTATAGCCAATTCACTTGGGTCAAGCATGACAAATATTGTCCAGATAACTACAACTTTATTATTTGCGATTATTTTTGCGGTTTATTTTCTGCTTGATGAGAAAGGACTTAAAAAATACTGGGGAAATGCCGTAAGGATCATTTTACCGGACAAGGCTTACTTTGGACTTGAGATTTTCATAAAAGACCTTGATGAAGTTTTTTCGGGTTACATCAGGGGTCAGATGATGGATGCTGTATTTATGGCAGTGGTTGTTACCATAGCCTTTACTATAGCCAAGGTGCCATATGCACCTGCAATAGGCTTCCTTACGGGCGCAGGCAATCTGGTTCCTTATATGGGACCAATCGTGGGGTATGGTTCAAGTATTGTGGTAGGACTTGTATCCGGAGATGTAAAGAGAATGATCATCTCCATAATCATCCTGTTTATTATCCAGACGATAGACGGCAATGTTATAAATCCAAAGTTTCTTGCAAACAGCATCAGCGTTCATCCTATGCTTGTTCTTATAGCGGTTATCTTTGGAAATAAAATAGGCGGACTTATTGGAATGGTGCTTGCTGTTCCTGTTGCCGCGCTTATTAAGATCTGGTTTGAAAGGTTTCTTGACCTTATCAATAAAAAAAGAATGTCTGCGGATGTGATAGATCCGTCTGTACAGGATGATACGGATGAGAAAAAATAAATTTTTGTTATAAAAAAGAGGGTGTGAATATGAGTGATATCAGAAAAGAACTTAAAAGAAGCAAGATTCTAAGTGCCTTGATAATGTTGGTTGCAGGATTGGTCTTTCTTATTTTTCCTAATACTTCTCTTGCGATCGCGATACGATGTGTGGGGGCTATTGCGATGATTGGCGGTGCATTAAAGATATTTTCCTTTGTAAGGTCCGGCGACAGAAGTTCCGTGCTTACTGTTGAGCTGATCTTAGGTATATTGGCTGTGATAGTGGGCTTATCGCTTATAGCAAATCCGGGCTGGCCTGTTCAGTTCCTTAACGTGATAGCAGGTCTTTTCCTTGTAGTGATAGGAGCAGCAAACCTTATAAATTCGGTAAAGTACCGCTCTATGAGCGTTGGAGGACTGCTTGACTTCGTTCCTTACATCATAACAGTCGTCCTTGGAATAATACTTTTTTCAAATCCATGGGGATCAACAGTGATGCTGGTACGCATTATCGGCGTATTTATAATATATGAAGCAGTGGCAGATATATTTGCCTACACCAGATACAGAGAATGAAAAAACTCTAAAATAAAAGAAAAAACTTGACAGAAGGCCTGTGACATGATAAGCTAAAACGGCGAGATGAAACAGGTCTTTTTTTTATGCTTAAATTTTGAAGCGGAGGTGACAAGATGCGTGTTAAAATAACACTGGCATGTACAGAATGCAAGCAGCGTAATTACAATCTTATGAAAGATAAGAAGAACCATCCAGACAGGATGGAGACAAAGAAGTACTGCAGATTCTGCAGAAAGCATACACTTCACAGAGAGACAAAATAATAATCTCTAAGGGTGCCATGCATGAAAGGAAAATTCCATGGCTGATATGACGACTTCGCAAGTTGAAAAGAAGTCCGAAAAGAAAAAGGACAGCTTTTTTTCAGGCGTTAAATCAGAATTCAAGAAGATAATATGGCCTACAAAGAAGGATCTTGCAAAAGAATCCGTCTCTGTAATAGCTTCAACGATCGTGCTTGGCGCTATTATCGCAGTTCTTGATCTGGGTATCCAGAATCTGATTGGAAATGTACTTTAATAAGTGCCTTTGCACTGCAATGGTGGTTTGAAGGCTATCACTTGTCCTTAAAAAGGAAAGTGTGTTCTTTATTTAAGGTGGTAATATGGCAGAAGCTAATTGGTATGTTGCGCACACTTATTCAGGATATGAAAATAAAGTAAAGGCGGACCTTGAAAAGACGATAGCAAATCGTCATCTTGAGGATCAGATCTTTCAGGTGGAAGTTCCTTTGGAGAACGTTACCGAGGTTCACGATGGCAAGAGCAAGGAGATCAAGCGCAAGCTTTTACCTGGATATGTGCTTGTTAAAATGATCATGACTGATGAATCATGGTATGTTGTCCGTAATACCCGCGGAGTTACCGGATTTGTCGGTCCCGGAAGTAAGCCGGTTCCTCTTTCAGAGGAAGAGCTTGAAGCTCTCGGTAAACCACGCAGCGAGGTTGAAATAGATCTTGAAGTGGGAGATGCAGTGCAGATAGTCGGAGGAAACTTTGATGATAATACCGGCATTGTTACTGCGATCGATAATGAGAATCAGACAGTCACAGTCAATGTTGATATGTTTGGCCGCGACACGCCTACCGAAGTTAGCTTTACCGACATCAGAAAAATCTGACAGACTGGTACGGTAACAGTAAGGTTACCGCGGTAATTGGAGGAATATTACAATGGCTAAGAAAGTCGAAGGTTATATAAAATTACAGATTCCTGCAGCGAAGGCTACACCAGCTCCTCCTGTAGGACCTGCACTTGGACAGCACGGTGTTAATATCGTGCAGTTCACAAAGGAGTTCAATGCACGTACAGCTAATCAGGCTGGTATGATCATTCCTGTAGTGATCACTGTATATGCAGACAGAAGCTTCAGCTTCATCACAAAGACTCCTCCTGCAGCTATGCTTCTTAAGAAGGCAGCTAAGCTTGAAAAAGCCAGCGGTGAGCCAAATAAGAACAAGGTTGCTACTATTTCATCTGAAGAAGTTCGCAAGATTGCTGAACTTAAGATGCCAGATCTTAACGCAGCAAGCGTTGAGACTGCTATGAAGATGATAGCTGGTACCGCAAGATCAATGGGTATCGAAGTAAAAGACTGATCATATAACAGATAGTGGGAGAACAGGATTCGTTAGTACCACAGGAGGAAAACATGAAAAAAGGAAAGAAGTATCAGGAAGCAGCAAAGCTTATCGAGAAAGGTAAGCTTTATGATACAGCAGAAGCAGTTGAGCTTGCTAAAAAGACTGCTAACAAGAAATTTGATGAGACAATCGAAGCACATCTTAAGCTCGGCGTTGATGGACGTCATGCAGATCAGCAGATCCGTGGTGCTGTAGTTCTTCCTAACGGAACAGGTAAGAAGATTCGTGTACTTGTTTTCGCTAAGGGAACAAAGCTTGATGAAGCTACAGCAGCTGGCGCAGATTTCGTTGGTGGCGAGGAGCTTATTCCAAAGATCCAGAATGAAGGCTGGTTAGATTTTGATGTTGTTGTTGCAACTCCTGACATGATGGGTGTCGTTGGTCGTCTTGGTCGTGTACTCGGACCTAAGGGTCTTATGCCAAACCCTAAGGCTGGTACAGTAACAATGGACGTTACTAACGCTGTTAAGGAGATTAAAGCAGGTAAGATCGAGTATCGTCTTGATAAGGCTAACATTGTACATGTTCAGATCGGTAAGGCTTCATTTACCCCTGAGCAGCTTGCACAGAACTTTGACGCTCTTATGGGTGCCATCGTTAAGGCTAAGCCTGCATCAGCAAAGGGAACATATCTTAAGAGCGTTACACTCGCTTCAACAATGGGCCCTGGCGTAAGAGTTAATACTGCTAAGTATGGTGCTTAATCCATTCTTAGTATAACCGATCGCATTTGACCTTCGTTTCATCCGCATACACTGGCGGCACACCTCAGGGTGTGCCGCCTTTTTGAATATGAGAATATACCGAGAGGATTATAATGAACAGAACGGATATTTCAGAGATAAGAAAGACATTTACGAAGAATTCATGTGCTATAGACAGATTTGCAGCATGCCTTGTTGATGATGAAAAGAATAAAACGTTTGTTACAAAAGAGGCATTGCTGTCACTCCCGGAAGAGGAGCTTGACAGGTATCTTGATATTTTTCACAAAGCCTTATCCGGAACTCTTGGAAAGTCATTGATAAATATGGACTTTCCAAAAGAGAGTGAAATGGGGGGACCGGCAAGCGAACTTCTTGCTTTAAGAGATTCAGCTCTCAAGGATGACGAGCTGATAGAGAAGTTTTTTGATCAGATAATCGCAAATTATCCTTATGATCTAAGGTATTATATAATTCTTGCTCATGCAAGTTACGATGTGCCCGGTAAGGCAAAAGACGGCGAACTTATGGATGATGCAAGTGAAAATGTTTACGAATATATTTTAACCTGTATATGTCCTGTCAACCTTGCCAAGCCTGCACTTGGATATGACGATGTAAATGGGAGGATTGGAGAGCTTGCCCGCGACTGGGTCGTAGCGCAGCCGGATAAGGCCTTTCTTTTTCCTGCCTTTGAAGACAGGGGAGCGAATGTTCACAGGCTTCTTTATTATTCGAAGAAGGCAGAAGAACTTATGCCTGATTTTACAAATGCTCTTTTTGGCACTATGGGTCCTCTTTCTGCCGGAAGTCAGAAGGATGCTTTCAACACGCTTATCACTGAAACTGTCGGTGAAACAGTGAATGTGGATATTTTAAAAAATGTTTCCGAAAATATAGGCGAGATACTTCTTGAAAATAAAAATTCCAAGGAGCCTGCTGATGTTGTGGAGCTTTCCTGTCCTGAGGTAAAGAATCTGCTTTCAAGATCAGGGGTTTCGGATGAGGAGCTTTATGACTTTGATGAGACCTATGAGCAGGTAGCGGGAACTGATAAGAAGATAGCGGTAAATAATCTTTCTGTAGTAAAGAATTTTGAAGTTGTCACACCGGAAATAACGATCAAGGCAAAGCCAGAGGCTGTCCCTCTTATAGAGCACAAAGAGGTGGATGGAAGAATGTGCCTTGTGATACCTATAACAAGTCAGGTGGAGATCAATGGTATTCCGGCTTCCTTTACAAGACACTCGGATGACTTCTCTTCAACTTGAAATGGACACAATTTGCGTTTATAATGTTAAAGGTCTGACTCAAAAATTTATATTTTAATTAAGGGGGCTAAACCTTGAAAGCAAAAAACAAGAAAGTTCTTACAGGGCATGATGCTGCCAATATCTTATCGGGCGGTAATAAGGGTGCTGCTGGAGAAACATTTGGACTTTTCGGGCAGTATCAGATGCTGCCGATTATTTTTACACTTGCGATAATCCCGCTTATCGTATTTGCAGTTTTATATGATTCAGGACTTCCTGTATCGGATTGGTTTGAAGGCGGTCAGAAATTCGACGTATTTCTTATAGCAAAGGGTCATCTTCTTTATTTTGCGGGCGTTATCATGGCAATCGCTATGGCTTTTAAGCTTGCAGATGACGATGCGAGAGGAATATTAAAAAAAGGCATGAAATGGGTTATCCCTACAGGAGTTTTTGCTCTGCTGGCTCTCATTTCAACCATAGTGAGCCCTTTTCGTGCAACAGGTCTTTCAGCAATAGGTGGCTATGAGCAGCATGAAAGTATATGGGTAATGTTGTGCTATTGCATAGTGCTTGTTTACACATACCTTGCAGTTACAGACGAGCACTGCGTTCAGATAATAAGAGTTGCTCTTGGTTTTTTGGCATTTGTAGAGTCTCTTCTTGGAATAAGCCAGATTACCGGACATGATTTCTTCTCCACAACTCTCGGACGCACACTCATGGTGCCGAACAGCCTCGCACAGTATCGTGATTCACTCACATTTACTTTTTCGGGCACCGGTAACCATCAGGTATACCTTACTTTATACAACCCGAATTATGTTGGTGTGTATGCTTCACTTATGCTTCCAATCTGTGCTATACTTTTGCTTTCATCAAAGGCAGTGTGGAAAAAGATATGGTGGGCACTTATGTTTATTGGTACGATGATCTGCGCTCTGGGGTGCGGTTCAAAGTCATTTATGATATCATTTGTCATAGTATTTGTTATTGCTGTAATCTTTTATCGCAAGAAACTGTTAAAGGGATGGCCTGTTCTTTTAGGTGCACTTATTTTAACCATTGTTGCAGCAGGACTTTATTTCAACCATGAAAAAATAAATCCTCTTACCTATATTTCAAATGCTTTTTTTACAAAGTCTAGTGAATCACAGTATATTTATGCGGACTTTGAAAAAGACGGCGTAAACTTTGAATACAACAGTAAGAAGTTCAGCGTGTCAGTTGATGGAAATGTAAGTGAAAGCGCTATAAATATTGTTGACGAGTCCGGGAAAAATATTGAAACTGTTGAAAATGAAACCGGATATACTTATGAGATAAAGGATGATATTTTAAATGGCTTTACAATTGCAAGATACAATGCAGAAGCCAAAGATGGAAATATGATCTACTACCTCAGCTTAACTGATCCGAGAGGATACCATGTTGATTTTACAAAAACAGATGATGGCTATAAGTATGTTACAAGCCTTGGAGCTGTTGTAGATGTAAAGAATGCTCCGTCAGCTGTATTTACCGATAACCTTCATTTTGCATCAGGACGTGGATATATCTGGTCGCGTACCATACCTCTTCTTAAAAAGTATATTCTGCTTGGAGCCGGCGCAGATGGCTTTACACAGGCTTTTCCGCAGGATGACTATATAGGAAAGCTTAATTCAGGTTATCTTGGGCTTATCATCACAAAGCCTCATAATATGTATTTGCAGACGGGTGTAAATGCAGGCGTTCTTGCACTTATCTGTCAGCTTGCTGTATTTGTGATATATCTTGTGGGTTCACTTAAAACCTATTGGAAGGCAGAACTTTCAGATGAGATGGTTGAATTTGGACTGGCATTAAATCTTGGCATTGTGGGTTATCTTATAGCTGCACTTATGAACGACTCATGCGTTGCACTTGCTCCTGTATTTTGGGTGCTTTTAGGAACAGGTTTTGCTGTAAATAGACTGGTAAGAGAAAGGGAAAGTGCCTGAGCACTGGGCTTAGTATGTATAACTTTTATGTGAAACATCAAAAGAATATCAAGACACTGCTTCTTATTATCTATGATGTGATTGCTGTATGGTTTGCAGGCTTCCTGTCCCTTTTACTGAGATTTGAATTTCACATTGAAAAGATACCTGATATCTATCTTACAAATTTTCACAAATATCTGCCCTTTGCACTGCTTGTGACATTGGTGATCTTTTCCTTTAACCGTCTGTATAAAAGCCTGTGGATTTATGCAGGTCTGGTTGAAATGCAAAATATCATACTTGCGTGTGCGGAAAGTACTATTGTTTATTTCCTTGGTGTCCATGTGGTGCATTTCGGAGAAACGTTTCTCTTGCCAAGAAGCTACTATGTGATGTTCTTTTTCTTCCTTCTTGCTCTTACGGCTGGAATGAGGTTTGCCTATAGGGCTGTAAGACTTCAGTTTACCAGCAGAGAGCGCTTTATGGGAGAGTCTGCTGTTCCGGCTATGATAGTCGGAGCAGGAGAGACAGGGCATGCAGTGATAAGAGATATCTTATCTTCAGCCAGTGTCCACCTTGATGTGCGCTGTGTCATAGATGATGACAAGAGAAAGATAGGCTCCTATATCAGTGGCATAAAGGTTGTGGGTGACAGAAACTTTATCCCTGAGGCAGTAAAGCAGTTCGATGTTAAGGAGATCATTATCGCTATTCCTTCTGCTTCAAGGAGTACTATAGCTGAACTGGCAAGCATAGCAAATTCTACAGGGGCAAGGCTTAAGATCACTCCTTCCGTCAGCGAAATGGTGAATGGACACGTTTCACAGACCTTGTTAAGGGATGTTTCTGTGGAGGATCTCTTGGGAAGAGAGCCGGTAAGAGTTGATCTTGAATCTATAGCAGCCTATGTCAGAGGAAAGACTGTTCTTGTAACAGGAGGCGGCGGTTCGATAGGCTCCGAGTTATGCAGGCAGATTGCAGGCCATTCTCCTAAAAGACTTATTGTTGTAGATATTTATGAAAATAATGCTTATGCGATAGAGCAGGAACTTAAGATGTCTCATCCTGAGCTTGATTTTATAGCTATAATCTCATCTGTAAGAGACAGGGATAAAATTGACCAGATCTTTGCAAAATATAAGCCTGATCTTGTCTATCATGCAGCCGCACATAAACATGTTCCTCTTATGGAGACAAGTCCTGCGGAGGCAATCAAAAATAATGTCTTTGGTACGCTTAATACAGTAAAAGCAGCCGATAAATATGGTACAAAGAGGTTCGTGCTTATTTCAACCGACAAGGCTGTAAATCCGACCTCTGTAATGGGGGCGACAAAGAGGATCTGTGAAATGATAATCCAGACCTTCGGCCGTCATTCAAAGACGGAGTTTGTTGCGGTGAGGTTTGGAAATGTGCTTGGTTCATCTGGTTCGGTCATTCCTCTTTTTAAGAAGCAGATCGCAGCAGGTGGTCCTGTTACGGTAACACATCCTGATATTATCAGGTTTTTTATGACTATACCAGAGGCGGTCTCCCTTGTCCTTCAGGCAGGAGCCTATGCAAAGGGCGGAGAGATATATATTTTAAACATGGGACAGCCTGTAAGAATATATGATCTTGCGACAAACCTTATAAGGCTTTCTGGTCTTGAACCGGGCAAGGACATTGAGATTAAGTTTACAGGACTCAGACCTGGCGAAAAACTTTACGAAGAATACCTTATGGATGAGGAAGGAATGCAGGATACAGCAAATTCGCTTATTCATATAGGCCATCCTATAAGTATTGATGAAGACAGGTTCAAAGAAGAACTGGTAAGTCTTTATGATTTTGTTTATACAAACCCTTCACCGGAAAGAGTGCGTGAGGTCATAAAAGATATTGTACCTACATACCATCATCCGGATAACTAATTAATGTATTATCGGACAAAGTCCGGTAATACACTATCTATATTTTTTTACAGGAGGCGGGCATGACACACATTGAGGTGTTTAAAAGATTACACCAGCCAAAGCCTAAATCAGGGGCAAAGGTTTCTTTTTCAAAAAGGATCATACCAAAAGATGCATATCTTTTTATAGTGCTTGGTCTTTTGTGCTGGGCGGCACTTGTAGGAATCACGATCTTTGCCACGCTTCACGATGGCAAGAGCGGATATATAAGCGGTGTGATCGGGGTTTCGGCTTTTCTTATGACGATAGTCGGAGTTGTGAACAGCTGTAAAATGCTGATGGATGAACATAATTTTTTTCATTATCCGATCATATCTCTTTCTGTCAATGCAAGTGCATTACTAGCGTATTTACTGATCTACGGAACAGGCATAGCGTATCTTCTTGTTTAATATTGATTTTTTAGAGCATCGTGTAAACGGTGCTCTTTATTGTCGTATCGAACTTTGTTCGATATGACACTCTGCCGGCCATCGCGAGAGCGATAAAACAGGGCCGGCTAGTCCTCTTTTCTTCTTGCAGTAAAAAAGTCTTTGTGTTATCATGTAAATATGTAAGCCCTTTCATACAAGGAATTGTAGTATAGGCAAGGAATTTTGATACCGGTTTCAAGAATTTTTCGGTTCTTACATTGGTGTTGTAGACAAAGGAGCTGTAGGCTTTACGGATTGCGTAAGTATAAGAAACAGATATCGGAGGATAACGAAATTGCTGCAGAGTTACAAAACAGAGATCAA
>CADBPM010000018.1 GCA_902796595.1 uncultured Lachnospiraceae bacterium
CGATGCGCGCAAGCTTTAGCTTGCATCTTCCTCTGCGCATCACTCGCTCTCACGCGGAGCGTTTTTTAATTTATAGGAATTCCGGAGGAATTTCCTATAAATCAAAAAAGGAAAAGGACACCCTGTTACACAGTCCTTTTCCTCCTTTCTGCAACTTATTTGGTTTTTTTCTTTATCTTGAGTAGTCTATCATAATCAATAATGATTTACAAGTTATTAATTTTAATAAGATTTATTCCCTGTCCTCGTCGAGCGGATTGGTGAAATAAGCTCCACGACTGACATCGCCCTCTGCATTCTTTCCGAATGTATAATCATTTCCAGGAAGGATCGCATTAAGCACTACACCTAAAATAGCAGCAATGGCAAGACTTGTAAGAGTTACTGATGTTCCGCCTATATTAAAGGTAAGACCGCCTGAAAAACCAAGTCCTGAAACAAGGATAACTGCTGCGATTATAAGATTACGTGACTTTGTAAAATCAACCTGATTTTCAACTACATTTCTGATACCTATTGCAGATATCATTCCATAAAGAACAAAACTTATACCTCCGATTATCGCCGTCGGCATAGAACCTATGATGTCGGAAACCTTAGGCACAAAACTGAGCACGATAGCATAGATGGCTGCAAGATGGATAACCTTCGGGTCGTACACTCTTGAAAGTTCAAGAACACCGGTATTTTCACCATAGGTTGTATTGGCAGGACCGCCAAAAAGTGCGGCGATACAGGTAGCAAGCCCATCACCAAGAAGAGTTCTGTGAAGACCAGGGTCCTCAACAAAATTCTTTTCTGTAGTTGCTGAAATTGCAGAAATATCACCAATATGTTCCATCATTGTTGCAATGGCGATCGGTGCCATAACAAGTATTGCTGTAATATCGAATTTTGCAAGTTTAAATGGCGGAAGTCCTACAAAAGGAGCACTTGCAACCTTTGTAAAATCAAGGATGGCGCTTCCGTCTGCATTAGTCATGCCAAGTCCGTTCATTACAAGGGCAGCCGCATAAGAAATGATAACACCCATAAGGATAGGAAGTATCTTCCAGATGCCTCTGCCCCAGATATTAAAGATTATCACTGTCGCAAGCGCAATGAGTCCGAGAGGCCAGTTTGTCTTAACATTATTAACAGCTCCGGGAGCAAGTGAAAGACCGATACAAATGATCATAGGACCTGTAACAACAGGCGGAAGAAAATGCATCGCACGTTCTGTGCCGATGAATCTGATGATAAGAGCGAGAATCATATAAAGAATTCCGGCGACTACGATACCGCCGCAGGCATAAGGAAGTTTTTCGCCATAAGACATGTTGGCATAGATACCAGTGTCAAGTTCTGCAACAGTAGCAAAACCACCGAGAAAAGCGAATGAAGAACCAAGAAATGCGGGAACTTTGAATTTTGTACAAAGAGCAAATAAAAGAGTACCAAAGCCTGCCATAAAAAGTGTTACCTGAACTGAAAGGCCCTCACCGTGAAAATAAGTGTTCACAAGAATAGGAACAAGAATAGTGGCACCAAACATAGCAAATAAGTGCTGGAAACCAAGCAATGCCATCTTGCCGGCACCAAGTGTTCTTGCATCATAAATAGCGTTCTTTTTTTCTTTCATGACCAATTCCTTCACAAAAAGTTTATTTGATTAAAATTACACAACGCTTCCAATTATATATCATAGCATTCAAAAGGTAAACATAAATCTTTTTAAGTTGTAGGTCTTTCCTTCTGCTGTCGATATATCTGTATCCTATGACAAGTATCAAAAACTATCGTAAACGAAATAAGTAATTTCGCTTACGTTAAAAAAACAAAAAAAGGATCCCACGCAAAAACGTGAGATCTTTTAAAGTTTACTTTATTTCGTAGATCCATCCTTCTGGTGCATCGATACGACCCATCTGGATACCTGTAAGAGTATCGTAAAGCTTCTTGATGGTTGGTCCCATCTCTTCTTTACCGTATGGGAATTCATATTTTGTGCCATCCAAACCGGTAACACTTGCAACAGGAGATACTACGGCTGCTGTACCACAGACACCTGCCTCGGCAAAATCCTTCACCTCATCAAAACGAACTGCTCTCTCTTCTGTCTTAAGTCCAAGATAATGTTCAGCAACATAAATAAGTGAGCGTCTTGTAACAGAAGGAAGGATCGTATTCGACTTAGGAGTAACGATAGTGCCATCCTTTGTAACAAAAATGAAATTAGCGCCGCCAGTCTCTTCTACATAAGTTCTGGTAGCTGAATCAAGATACATATTTTCATTAAAGCCATCTTCGTGTGCCTTGACAATAGGATAAAGGCTCATTGCATAGTTGAGACCTGCCTTGATGTGACCGGTTCCATGAGGTGCTGCACGGTCAAATTCACTGACACGGATATTTATACCCTTCATGCCGCCCTTAAAATATGGTCCGACAGGTGTGGTAAGGATCCTGAACTGATATCCATCTGCAGGCTTAACACCAATAACAGGAGTAGAACCGAACATATAAGGTCTGATGTAAAGAGTAGCCCCTGAACCATAAGGAGGTACCCATGCCTCATTTGCCTTTATAGTCTTAAGAACAGCCTCTACAAACTTTTCCTTAGGATATACAGGCATTACAAGTCTTCTGCATGAATCTTCCATTCTCGCACCATTAAGATCAGGGCGGAAAGTAACGATTCTGCCATCCTCTGTAGTGTATGCCTTCATTCCTTCAAAGCAGCTCTGTGAATACTGGAGAACACCTGCACACTCGCTGATGACTACCTTGTCATCTGTGGTAAGCTCTCCATCATCCCATTTACCATCGCTATAATTTGAAACAAATCTGTAGTCTGTTTTTCTGTAACCAAAGTCAAGGTTACCCCAGTCAAGATCTTTCTTTTCCATGACTCTTTCCCTTTCTATAAATGTGCATGCTTCAATCTTAAGCCAGCAGATAAATCTATTGCCGACCTGTTTGTATATATGTATACAATCATAACACTATGAGATTAGTATGTCAATTATTACAGCATCTGGCTTTGCCTGATGCTGTACTCTGCCGGTCAATGCGTAAGCATTTATTCATGACCGGCTAGTCCTTTTA
>CADBPM010000019.1 GCA_902796595.1 uncultured Lachnospiraceae bacterium
ATAGCGGGTGTAGCGTTACACCCTGTTATAGTAAATGCGGCGTAATACGAGGACGCATTGAATAATAAAATTTAATATCATCTGTTAATGAAAGTTGACTTCGTTGATATTAAATGTAACGTTTATCTTATATGATAGTGAGGAGAGTCATATGGTTACTGTTAATGAGAATTTTAAGAGACTGCCTGGAAGCTATCTTTTTTCAACAATAGGAAAAAAGGTAAGAGAGTACAAGGCTGCAAATCCTGACAAGAAGGTCATTTCACTTGGTATCGGGGATGTTACACTTCCGCTATGCAAGACTGTAACAGATGCACTTCATAAGGCAACAGATGAAATGGGCAATGCAGAGACGTTTCATGGTTATGCTCCAGACCTTGGCTATGAATTTTTAAGACATGCTATCCGCGATAAGGATTATGCAAAGCGTGGCGTGGATATTGCTCTCGACGAGATTTTTATATCTGACGGAGCAAAGAGTGATTCGGGCAATATTCAGGACATTTTTGGACTTAACAATCGCGTTGCAGTATGCGATCCTGTTTATCCTGTATATGTTGATTCAAATGCTATGGCAGGCAGAGCGGGATATTTCAACAAGGAAGAAGGTAAGTGGACAGACCTTATCTATATGCCTTGTCTTGCTGAAAATGGTTTTGCACCACAGCTTCCAGAGGAGACACCGGATATTATATACCTTTGCTTTCCTAATAATCCTACCGGAACTACTATAAAGAAGAGTGAGCTGCAGAAATGGGTAGATTATGCAAATGAAAATCATGCAGTGATAATCTATGATGCTGCTTATGAAGCCTATATTTCAGAAGAGGACGTTGCACATTCTATTTATGAGTGTGAGGGCGCAAAGAAGTGCGCTATAGAACTCAGAAGCTTTTCAAAGAATGCCGGATTTACCGGAACCAGACTCGGTTTTACTGTTATCCCAAAGGAGCTTGTTGTGGATGGTACAAGTGTGAATGGACTTTGGGCAAGAAGACAGGGAAGCAAATTCAATGGTACTGCTTATATTATCCAGCGTGCGGGTGAGGCTGTTTACTCCAAAGAGGGTCAGCAGGAGACAAAAGAGCAGATTGCTTATTATATGAGAAATGCAAAGATCATTCGTGATTCTCTTGCCGATGCAGGTTTTACTGTATATGGCGGTGTAAATGCACCTTATATATGGCTTTCGGTTCCAAATGGTCTGACAAGCTGGGAATTCTTTGATAAGCTCCTTACAGAAGCCGATATCGTAGGTACACCGGGTTCAGGCTTTGGCCCATCAGGTGAGGGATATTTCAGGCTTACAGCTTTTGGCAAGTATGAGGACACTCTTGAAGCAGTAGAAAGATTTAAAAGGTTAAAATGATTTATCAGGTGCTCTTATCATTAAATAAGATTATATTAATCTATCTAATGTTTACGAATCCTCGGGAGTATGGTATCATTAGCCATAGCGGTAAATTTGCCGCTGTGGCTTTTCTTTACTTGAGCGATAATATTTTTACTTTGCTGATATACAGGCAGAAAAGGGTAGCAGAATGCACGAAATTAATGAAGAATGTGGCGTATTTGGAATATGGGCACCTGTAAGAGGTGATGTCGCAAGACTTACTTATTACGGGCTCTTTGCCCTGCAGCACAGAGGTCAGGAGGCAGCCGGCATCTGTGTGAATGACGAGGGTATATTCAATTATTATAAGGATCTTGGTCTTGTACATGAGGTTTTTGACAATGCAAGACTTGATAGTCTTGGCAGAGGCAACATGGCAATCGGTCATGTAAGATATTCTACAAGCGGGGGTAGCAATAGGATAAATGCACAGCCTGTAGTTGTGCGTCATATCAAGGGTAACATGGCACTTGCCCACAACGGCAATCTTGTAAATTCGTATGAGCTTCGCAGGGAGCTTGAAAATGAAGGCTGTATATTCCAGAGCACCACTGATACAGAGGCTATTTCTTACATTGTTACAAGGGAAAGGCTTCACAGTGATTCTATGGAAGATGCTGTCTGTTCTGCAATGAACAAGATAAAGGGTTCCTATTCACTTGTTGTCATGAGTCCGTCAAAGCTTATAGCTGCAAGGGACCCAAGGGGTATGCGTCCTCTTTGTATAGGTAAAAATGAGAACGGATCGATAGTCTTTGCTTCTGAGTCGTGTGCACTTGATGCTGTAGGAGCAAAGTTTGTGAGGGATGTGCTTCCGGGTGAAATAGTTGTAGTTGATATGAACGGTATGCGTTCTATAAAGACTCATTGTGGAAAATGTGACCCTGCTCTTTGTGTGTTTGAATATATTTATTTTGCCAGAAATGATTCATTTATAGATGGGGCTTCAGTTCACGAAGCGAGAATGAGAGCAGGAGAGTTCCTTTGGAAGGAGCACCCTGTTGAGGCGGATGTTGTAATTGGTGTGCCTGATTCGGGACTCGATGCGGCGCTTGGTTTTTCAAGGGCATCTGGCATTCCTTTTGAGCTTGGGCTTGTAAAGAACAAATATATTGGGCGAACATTTATTTCACCCGGTCAGGCAGAGAGAGAAAATCTTGTCCGCATAAAGCTTAATACTATAGAGAGTGCAATAAAGGGAAGAAGAGTAGTTCTTATTGATGATTCTATTGTAAGGGGTACTACTTCTGAAAGGATAGTAAAGGTTGTAAAGGAAGCCGGCGCAAAGGAAGTTCACATGAGGATTTCTGCACCGCCGTTCTTAAACCCTTGCTATTACGGAACGGATATAGATTCGAAGGAAAACCTTATAGCTGTGCATCATACGATAGATGAGATTGCAGATATTATAGGGGCAGACACATTAGGCTATCTTTCTGTTGATGCTGCAAAGCAGATAGCAAAAAGAGCTGCGGTAGACTTTGAATATCCGCTGCATTACTGTTCGGCTTGCTTTGATGGAAAATATCCTACAGAAGTTCCTTTGGAGGGAAGCAAGGACAGATTCGAACAAAAGATTCCTGCTGAATGGAAAGAAGCACATACAAAAAAATAAAAAAATCCGGTGCTTAGCACCGGACTTCTTTTATACATTTTTTTCTTTAAGAAAGGTAATATAGTCTTCTGCGGGGAGCGGTTTTGAGAAGTAAAAGCCCTGAATATGCTTTATTCCAAGGTCTTTTAAAGTAAGGTATTGCTCCCTGGTCTCCACTCCTTCCGTGATGATAGTAAGACCAAGCTGCCTTACCAAGCGGATTATATTTTCCATTATGTAGTGTGACTTTTCATTGGTAAAGTATGACTGGGTAAGCTCCTTGTCAAATTTTACCACATCTACAGGAAGATTTATGATATAGTTTATGTTACTTCTACCTGTGCCGAAATCATCCAGAGCAAAATGTATTCCCTTATCCATGAGCTGTTTCATATTTGAAAGCAAGGTGCTTCTTGATGTTATTGAAGTGCTTTCTGTGATTTCAAGCCCTATAAGAGAAGGGTCAACATTGTAACGCTTCATTATCTTAATGAATTTTTTTGCAAGGTCAGGCTGACTGCACTGTCTTGCAGAGAGATTGACTTCTATGAGTCTTACACCAAGTTCTTTTATATTTGACTCAGAGATAAAACGGCATACATTTTCAAATATTGCCTCGCCAAGTTTTTCGATAAGGTTGTTTTTTTCGATAATCGGGATGAAACTTGATGGATATATAACGTAGCCATCTATGTCGCGAATCCTTACAAGGGCTTCCGACATTGTATATGAATTCGCTTCTACATTGTAAACAGGCTGATAGAACACTTCGAGTCTGTTTTCTCTCATTGCTCTTGCGACCATGTCACAGATGTTCTGCTTGTTTCTTTCTTCGATTATCTCATTATCACCTATAGTTGCAATGATCATATCCGGATGTTCGTGCAGATACCAGTTATGAAGCTGAAAAAACTGATTTGGAACATCTACAACACCTATATCAGAAAGCATAAGAAATGCCGCATCCAGTTTTATTTCAACATCTGCCACCACAAATGTTTTATCTAACTTATCCTTTACAGACTCCAGAGTCAGACGCATTTCTTCCTCATTTTTAAAGATAAGCGTGAAATCGAAGGTGGTGTCCTTAAATATCATCGCAGATTTAAACCTTGAGAGATATTTTCCCATGAAGATGCTTATTGCCTTGTGAAGATCTTCATTATAAATATATTCGCTTTCATTTTTAATTATAAGTTCGAAAGCAGAATAAGTTCTGTCTGTGTTCAGATTTTGACCAAGCCACACACTTAAGGCGTGTGAATTCATAAGTCCTGTATCGCGGTCAAGGTATGAGTCCGGATTTTCAACTTCAGTAAAAAGCATGAGAACGCCGAGTGCCATGGCAAATGCGACTATCTGCACGCTGTTTGTGAAGAACTGGAAAGCGGCAGAGCCAAACCAGAGGCACATCCATTGTATCACTGTGTAAAATCTTCTTTTGGAAATGTACTTGCGATAAATAATACAGATAAGTACGGTTGAAACAATGAAGATCACACATGTAGTATAGGTGACTGTGGTTGCCGGTCCGAAAGTTGACATTTCTGAGACTTTTTTGTCATTTATATAAATGGGCAAGGTAAGCATCAATATAACAGACAGGATATTTGCCGACAGGAAGGCATATTTAAAAATATGGGACCGCTTTTTGTGAAGGGTGGTGCTCAGTACATAGTGCAGGGCACAGTAAGCTTCTTCTGCCAGTGAAATGATATAAAGTCTGCAGACAAGCATAGTTATGAAATTTCCAAGGCTTTGTCTGTTAAGGATCGCATACAGGCTTAAAACATCAAGTACAAGACAGATAAGAGCATTTGTGGCGGCAAGAAAGTATATTTTATAACTTTTGCTAGGAAGGGTTATGTGCCTGATACTTAAAATAAATATCAGGGTTATCAGAGCCAGGCCGCAATATTGTATACTTAATACGTTCATAAGTTTCTCCGTTTATTGTATTATCGGACAAAGTCCGGTAATACACTCTGCCGGCCATCGCGAGAGCGATAAAAGCAAGGCCGGCTAGTCTTTTGTTATGTCTGACAGTGCATTAACACATGATAATTATACAATAAAATCAGTGATTTTAATACATTAGGTTTTTAAACATTTATGAAAAAAGATGGTGTAAAAAGTATCTTCAATAAACTTAATGAATTAAAACAGGTAAAAAGAGTTAAAAATACTGAGAGAATGTTTTCTTAATCGGGGTTTACCGGCGGCTTTGAATGAATTATTATATAGTAAGCTTCCGGCGGATGCTATAAATATAAGAGATATATAAAATAGAGGGGTTGTTCGGTAGAATTACCTGTAAGGGGAGGTTAACGCAGAAATTTGAGATGAATATATTTATCAGAGGTAAAAATAAGAGCAGAGAGAAATTCTGGAAGGACATGTCTATAAGACATCAGCTTTATCTGGCGTACTTTTTTTCGGGCGTCATACCTGTGCTGGTGCTTTCTGCGATAAGCATAGTTATTACATATATGATGTTTTCGAGTTACAATCAAAAGCTGCTGCAGAGCTACAGTGAAAGGGTCTCTACAACGCTTTTTGAAATAACAACGCAGGCTTACGGTGCATCAGAGAAAATTGCCTACGATTCAACTCTTTGGAATATCCTTGGAAACAGGTATATTTCTGATGATGCGGCAAAAAGGGCTGAGGAAGCTTATGAATCTGAGGGTTTTGGCAGCGGTGAATACAGTGCGATAGACAGCATAAGCATTTATACTGAAAATCCGACTATTTACAGTAACGATCACTATGAATATGCAGATGAGACTATAAGAAGTTCGGAGTGGTATCAGAAGGCATCCGGCAGACAGGCGCCTTTCTGGTATGGGCTTACGAGGAAGGATAAATACGGGAACAGATATTGGAATATTGCAATAATACGACAGATCCCTGCGATTGAAAGTGATTATGGAGCTGTTCTTGTTATAAAGCTTTCGTCAAGTTATCTGCGTACAAGGCTTACAGAAGAGGAGTATGACTATGTTGTTTCTATAGACGGAATGAAAATAAGCAATAGCAGTGATGATGACTATATAGGTATGGATTATGAGAAGTTTTTTGGAAATGTAGGCGGTGAGGAGGAGATCTATGATGGCATGCTTCGACTTGACGGAATAAATTATATGGTGCATACAGCTGTTACAGAGCCATACAGAACTGATTCAAAGATAAATATATGCGTGTTGAATGGTTCGATTTATAACAGGCTTTATGAAATGTCTTTTAGAAATTTTTTGCTGATCTTTGCGGCTTTGTTTATCCCGTTTTTTATAATACGAATTTTTTCTGGACGTCTTTCGGGCAGGATAACTGGGCTTCGTGAGGCAATGAGGAAGGTTGCTGTAGGCGAATACGATATTCCTGTAGATATGACAGGAACGGATGAGATTTCGGAAACTTTCAGCGATCTTGTAAATACTGCAAGACAGATGCAGGAGAAAAATTCGAGGATTTATGAGGTTCAGCTTGTAGAGAAGGATATGAGGATGAAGGTACTGCAGAGCCAGATGAATCCGCATTTTCTTTATAATACGTTGGAAACTATAAGAATGAAGGCTCTGACAAACGGAGACAGGGAAGTTTCAAATGTAATAAAGGCGCTTGGCAAGATCCTTCGTTTCAACCTGGATAATTCAAGAAAGTCGGAAGTGGCGCTTGGGGCGGAACTTACCATAATAGAAAGCTACCTCGATATAATGAAGCTAAGGCTAGGTGACAGACTCACGGTTAAAATGAATATTGACGAAGATATCGATATTGAAAAGACTGCAGTGCCGCCTTGTATGATACAGCCACTTCTTGAAAATGCGATAATCCATGGGCTTGCGGACAAGGAAAGCGGCGGAGTGGTAACGCTTGGGATTACAAGTGCTTCTGGAGAAGAGGAAGATGAACTTTGCATAAGAGTCACTGATAATGGTTCCGGTATTGACGAAAAAACCCTTGCAGAGATACGAGAGAGGATGGCAAGAGATGATGATACCGGAAGGCATATAGGCCTTGCCAATATAAACAGAAGAGTTAAGCTTGGTTTTGGCGAAGGCTATGGCGTAAAGGTTGATTCGGAACCTTACAAGGGCACTCTGGTTGAAATAAATATCCCGTTCAGTACGGTAAAAATTTAACATTGACACAGAATTATTAAACAATTTAAAAATTTCGGAAATTGAATTAGTTTAGTCGGGTAGCCCCTTACTGCGGTTTTCTTTATACTTGTGTGTATAAGGAATGGTGAGTACAAGCTTGCCATAAATAATGATTGGCCGGTCATATACAAATGTTATCGTGATGACCGGCAGAGTGTGGCATCAGGAAAAGTCTGATACTACATTATGCAGTAAGGGGGTTTTTATGAAGGAGAAAAGAAGCACAGCAGATTTGGCCTACTACGTATATCGTGCGGCAGCAGTTCTGCTGATGGTCATTATGTTCCTTCCGGCAGTAAATCCTGCAAGGATCAGTGAAAAGATAAACAAGGGAATATCACTTCTTACAAGTGGATTTTCTTATTCCAATTTTGTTGAGCCATTTGGAAGGGCTATAAGAAAGGGCTGGATTGCAGAGTCCTCATTACGTCTTTGTAATATAGCAAGTCTTGTTATATGTCTTGGCATAATTGCATGTGTAGCCGGTGCCTGTCTTTCAATCGGAAATGTGAAGTGCCGTTTTCTTGGAAATGTTCTTTCATTGATCGGAAGTGCAGCAGGCATAATCTCGATGGCAGGTATAAATGCGGCATATAAGCAGATTGCCGCTTCACCAAAGCCTGAAAAGATCGAGGCTGTTTATCCTGCGGGAATCTATTTCGTAACGGCAGTTTTGATAATTATGCTTGTCGTAAGTATAGTTGAGTTTGTGCTCTGCGGAAAGCCAGAAAAGGGCGCAAAGTTTGAAATGGAAGAGCAGTACAAACTTTTTCTTATGTTCCTTCCATTTATTCTTTTAACATTTGTATTTTCATATCTTCCGCTCCTTGGATGGAGATATTCATTCTTTGACTATAAGTCAGGAGATTCGCTCAGCGCAGACAACTTTGTAGGTTTTAAGTGGTTCGCACAGCTTGTAAGAAACAAGGCAACTGTTTCAGATATCATAAGAGTTATGAAAAATACTCTTGCAATGAGTTTCCTTGGTATAGCAACAAGCTGGATCCCGATGGCATTTGCCATTTTTCTTTCGGAGATCAAGAATAAGCATTTTAAACGTTTTGTACAGACATTTACAACGATACCTAACTTTATAAGCTGGGTTCTGGTTTTTGCGATAGCTTTTTCAATTTTCTCTACAGATGGTTTTGTAAGCTCACTCATGGTAAATCTTGGAATATGGAAGGAAGGAAAGAACCTTCTCATGAGCGGAGATCATACATGGTTAAAGATGCTTGCGTGGGGACTTTGGAAGGGCGTCGGCTGGAGTGCTATTATCTATATCTCAGGTATTTCCGGTATCGACCAGCAGCTTTATGAGGCTGCAACAGTAGATGGAGCAGGAAGATTCCAAAAGATGTGGCATGTTACCATTCCTGGACTTTTACCTACCTTCTACGTTCTCTTGCTTATGTCTGTAGCCGGTATCCTTTCAAACGGAATGGATCAGTACCTTGTATTTCAGAATTCATCGAACTCAAATTCGATCATGGTACTTGACCTTTATGTATACCAGATGGGTATTGTAAAGGGTGCGATTCCTCTGTCAACAGTGGTTGGTATGTTGAAGTCGATAGTAAGTGTCACCCTTCTCTTTGTAGCAAACAGAGTTTCAAAGATTATAAGAGGAGAGTCGATAGTCTGATAGATTGGTTTTTGGTATTACAGCTTACTGTGATACAGAAAGGCTTTAATGAAAGGATATAAGATGTCAGAAGAAAAGGTTGTTATTGCAAAGAAGCATCACAAACCGTTAAAAGCTGGAGATGTGGTGTTCAATATAATAAACTATACAGTTTTTGCTGTATTTACACTTATATGTCTGTTTCCGTTTTATTATCTCTTTATCAACACTATAAGTGATAATGAACTTGTAAGAAAGGGTCTTATCAATTTTATTCCAAGAGGCATACAGTTTGGAAACTATTTGAGACTTCTTTCTGTGAATGATCTTTTCGGGTCATTTATAATAACTCTTTTAAGAACCGTGCTCGGTACCATGCTTATGGTCATGGCATCAGGCTTTGTCGGGTATCTGGTTACCAGAAAAGAAATGTGGATGAGAAGCTTCTGGTATAGATTTCTTGTCATAACAATGTACTTTAACGCAGGTATCATACCTTGGTACATGAACATGAACATGTTAGGTCTTACCAATAACTTCATGGCTTACATTCTGCCGGGTATCGTAGCTCCGTACAATATCATTCTTGTAAAGACCTACATAGAGTCGGCTATTCCTTCGGCTCTTGAGGAAAGTGCGGAACTTGACGGAGCAACTGTAATGCAGATATTTACACATATCATCTGGCCGCTCAGCAAGCCTATACTTGCTACGATAGCTATTTTTGGTGCGGTAGGAAACTGGAACTCATTCCAGGATTCACTTATCCTTATGCAGTCTGCACCAAAGCTTTACACACTTCAGCACAGACTTTACATCTATCTTAATACCACAAGTAACCTTTCAGCACTTATGAGTGCCGGAGCTACAAGCGGTATCAGTGATCAGGTAATAAGTTCAGCCCTCAATGGAAAGGTAATCAAGTATACCATTTCAATGGTTACTATCATTCCTATCCTTTGTGTATATCCTTTCATGCAGAGATATTTTGAAAAGGGTATCATGTTAGGTGCCGTAAAGGGCTGATAAGGTTAGGTCTTTATCCCACAGTACGGGGTGTATTGCGGGTTTGGATAAAGTAATGTAGAAATGAGGAGGATTTTGCAACATGAAAACCAAAAAGATTCTTGCAGTTGCACTTTCTGCAGCAATGGTTCTTGCAGCAGCAGGCTGTGGTGAGCCGGCAGCAAAGGATTCAGCTTCGGGAAGCAATGCAGGCAGCGAAACAAAGAGTGAGAGCAGCGCGTCATCTTCAAGTGCAGCAAGCACAGAAAGCACAACAAGCAGTGTGGCCGCTTCTTCAACAACAGCTGCATCAGATGATGTAAGAGAGGCAGCGGACCTTGCGGATATCATTCCAAAGGAAACTGTAACACTTGATGTTTATGATCAGCTTGCCAACTATTCAGGTGAGCAGATTGGCTGGTTTGCCAAGGTCTTAAAGGATAAGTTTAATGTAAAGTTAAATATAATCCCTGAGTCAGATGGTACATTTGATACAAGAATGGAATCAGGCAACCTTGGTGATCTCGTTGTCTGGGGCAGTGATGGTGACAAGTATCAGCAGGCTGTTGATAAGGGAATGCTCTTTGACTGGAATGAGGATGATGTTCTCAAGGATTACGGTCCATATATCAATGCCCACATGCAGGAAGCTCTTGAGAAGAACAAGGGTATCAACTCAGATGGCAAGGTACATGGATTTGGTCATTCTGTAGCAGTTTCAAGTAAGGATCTTCAGTCCTTTATGTATACATGGGATCTCAGATATGATCTTTATCAGAAGATTGGTTCACCTGAGATCAAGGATCTCGACGGCATGGTTGATGTTCTTGAAAATATGCAGAAGGAATGCCCTAAGGATGATAACGGCAACAAGACTTACGGCGTATCACTGTTCAATGACTGGGATGGCGATATGGTCATGTTCGTAAAGAGTCTTGCAACTGCTTATTATGGATATGATGAATTTGGTATTGGTCTTTATGATCCTGCTACCAAGACATTCCATCCGGCTCTTGAAGAAAACGGACCTTACCTTGAATGCCTTAAGTTCTATAACAAGCTTTATCAGAAGGGACTCCTTGATCCTGATTCACAGACTCAGGGCTTCAACGGAATGAGTGAAGATTACCAGAATGGTACTGCGTTCCTTAATATTTTCAACTTCATGGGAAGTGCACTTTACAATAGTGATGCTCATGTAAGTGACGGCAAGGCTATGTATCCTGTTAAGCCTACAGCTGCAAAGCCGATCGTTTATGGTCAATCTATCTATGGCGGCAACAGAATCTGGTCCATAGGAGCCAATACAGAATATCCTGAACTTTGCATGGCTATTCTCAACTGGCTTTCAACACCGGATGGCGTTATGACTTATAACTATGGTCCTAAGGATCTTTGCTGGACCTATGATGAAAATGGCAATTCACAGCTTACAGACCTTGGAAAGAAGGCTAAGCTTGATAACAAGACAGAACTTGGAAATGGCTATGATGGAACGTTTGATGATGGTTCATTCAAGATGAACAATGAGACATGGGCTCTTGATACAATCAACCCTGATTCAAATGGTGAAACATACAATTATCGTAACTGGAAGAGCTATACAACATCTGCAAGTTCGGATATTGAAAAGGCATGGAGAGAGTGGGCAGGTGCCGAAACTCCTGATCAGTACATGGTAAAGCAGGACTACACTCTTGCTCCTGGTACAGATTATGTGGGTGGTACACATTCAGATGAACTTCAGCTTGTTTGGGATCAGGTTACTACCTGCCTCAAGGAAAACAGCTGGAAGGCAATCTATGCCAAGGATGATGCTGAATTCGACAAGATCGTAGCTGATATGACAAAGCAGTGCAAGGATTACGGATATGATCAGTGTACTGAATTTCAGCAGAAGGAAGCTACACTTCGTGCAGCAGCAGAAGATAAGGCTATAGAACTTTCAAAGTAATCAGATCACAGTAGTAAAAGAGGGTGCGAAACGGGCAGTGTTCATAAGACAGTAACACAAAATGAGCACTGTCGCAGGCGGATTGGCAGAATAAGACTCCTAACCATGAATAATATGGTCAGGAGTCTTATTATTTATCCGATTTCACGAATTCTTTCCACAACACTTTCCTTAGAGAGTCCCTTGTATGAGATCAGTGGAACCAATATGCCGAGTAATGTCATAATCGGTATAAAAATCAGTACCGGCGTGATAGAAAAATGATTAGAATAAAACCAAAAGATACTGTTCGCTATTCCATTTACTACCGGTATAAAAATCAGAGAAAGAATGAGCGCTAAAAGGCCTGATCCAACCGTATATATCATGCCCTCGATTATAAGCATCTCTTTAACCTGTTTTCCGGTCATTCCTATTGCTTGCAGAACTGCGATTTCATTCTTTCGTGCTATTATACCGGCCATAACAGTATTAAAGAAGTTCAAGACTCCAACAAATCCAATAATCAGGCAAAGCACTCCACCTAAAAGTGTAAACATTTTCTTAAAGTCCTCAAACTCAGCGCGTTTAACTGCTTTACTTTCATAAGTGATGCTGGAATCTTCTTCACTGAATCTATGCAAATAACTTTCTGCCTTTTCTTCTGCATCATGCGATTCTGTATCAAAGGCATAGAATACAGGTACAACATTTTCACCAAAATCTTTTTTCAGATTATCTGTGTTGGCAATAACATTATATCCTAATGAAGCTTTCCTAAGACTGATATCTTCTGGAACATCAACATAAGCACATACGGTATATTCATATTCAGTTAAACCGGAATATGTTCCTGCCAGAAATTCTGGTTGTTCATATGTAGAATCTGTTGCCGGTTCGCCAGTCCTTGTGTCAATAAACTCTACAGAAGTCGCATCTGCAATTGTGATTATATCCCCAATTTTCGGTGCATTTTCGTCTATGAAATATTCTCCATTCTCATCTTTATTTGTGATCAATGCAATATATCTGTTACTTCGATCTTTAAGCAGTGAAACATCACCTTCACAAACTTCAAGCTTATCTATCAGATATTCATCCATTCCCTCCATAAAACAATCCATATAAAACATTCCATCTTCGCTACCAACATAAGAAATCGCCCCAGC
>CADBPM010000020.1 GCA_902796595.1 uncultured Lachnospiraceae bacterium
ATATATTTTGAATGAATCAGTAAAAAAATTAGCTATAGTAGGGGCATCAGGACATGGACGCGTAGCAGCGGATATAGCAAGACTTAATGGATATAAGGACATTGTCTTTCTTGATGATGATCTGTCGATAAAAAAATGTGGAGGGTATGATGTAGTCGGGGATACGAGCCTTAAGCTGGAGAGAGATTATTTTATCGGTATCGGAAATTCCCATATAAGGGAAAGGCTGCAGAAACTGCATGGTGACAGGATCGTAACGCTTATTCATCCGGATGCGGTCATTGGGGAAAACGTTGTTATCGGTAATGGCAGTGCAGTAATGGCAGGTACGGTCATAAACCCAGGTGCGATAATAGGAGAAGGCTGTATCATAAATACATGTTCCTCTGTGGATCATGATTGTAATATAGGAGATTTTGTTCATGTTTCTGTGGGGGCGCATATTGCGGGGACAGTGAATATCGGTTCACATGTATGGATCGGAGCCGGAGCAACAGTAAGCAATAATATCAATATAAATGCGCCGGAGGATATCATAATAGGCGCTGGATGTGTTGTGGTAAAGGATATTGCGTGTTCTGGCACTTATGTTGGCGTTCCGGCAAAGAAAATTAGATGAATTACATCAGTTTTCTGTAAATAGTATATTTTAATCATAAAATACAAACATTTTCCCTACATAATTTGCAATAATACTTGTATAATTTTTCATTTTGTGATAATATATCAATGATTAGTAAAGCATTATAGGGTAAGATTATGGCTGATAACAAAAAATATCTTCTGGATGGGTACAGATTTGAGACAGAAGCAGGTTTGGAGACTGCCAAAAAAGAACTTTCCAAGATCAATCAGGTGAAACAGGTATATGATCTGCGTAATCCCGATGAACTTAGGAAGGCGTATGATCTGCTTATTGACAGTAGTGTGTTTGAAACGCCTGTTGGTATTGGCTTTTTACGCGAGATGCAGAAGGTTCTTGCAAGAGATCCTGAAAGTAGAAAATCGTTGAGGGCCATTCCGGCTCCCAGGGGAGCGACAGAGGATCTTTATAAGTTTCAAAGTGAGATTCTTGCAAAAAATACCCTTGTAGAGTATTATAATGGACGAATAAAAAATCTTCATATCATTGTAGGTTTTATGGTTGCTCTTGTGGTCGCGTTATTTCTTTATACAGTTCTTGACAGACATCTGGCGCCTGTATTGATCAAAGATCAAGTTACCAATGTGTATTCTACCTGGCAGGAACAAATGGACGAAACAAGGGATAAGCTTTATGAAAAAGCAGAAGAGTTAAAGAAAAAGTATCCTGATGCATCATCCGAGATCGATAATATCATGAAAGACCTTGGTGAGGGTACGGAAAGCAGCGAAGCAGAGGATGGAAAAATCAAAGATACTGGTAGTTGATGATGAAAGCAGGATGAGAAAGCTCGTAAGCGACTTTCTTACTCATGAGTCTTATGAGGTTATTGAGGCCGGAGACGGCGAGCAGGCTGTGGATATCTTCTTTGAGAATAAAGACATCGCACTCATTATTCTGGACGTTATGATGCCTAAGATGGATGGGTGGGAGACCTGCAGGCAGATCAGACAATATTCGAAAGTACCTATAATAATGCTTACGGCAAAGAGTGATGAAAGAGATGAACTCTTAGGCTTTAATCTCGGAGTTGATGAATACATATCAAAGCCGTTCAGCCCGAAGGTTCTTGTGGCAAGAGTGAATGCAGTGCTTCGAAGAACCAAGCCGGAGGAAGCGCAGATCATGGAAGTGGCAGGTATAAAGCTTGATAAAAGCGCAAGACTTGTTACTATAGATGGAAGTCCGGTAGATCTTTCTTTTAAAGAATTTGAGCTTTTAGAGTATTTTATGTCAAATCGCGGCGTTGCACTTTCGAGAGAGCAGATTCTTAATAATGTATGGAATTATGATTATTTCGGAGATGCAAGAACAATAGACACCCATGTTAAAAAGCTGCGTGCAAAACTTGGTTCAAAGGGGGATGCGATAAAGACGGTTTGGGGAATAGGCTATAAGCTTGAAGAAATTTAAAATGAGAGTTGCAGAAAAGGAAAAAAAGTTTTTAAATAGTAAAGAGGAACTGGTTGGATGGACTCATTCAATAAAATGGAGACTGGTGGCTTTACTTATTGCCATTTTAGGTGGTGTTATCCTTTTATGTACGGTTATCAACAGTCTTTTTCTTGAGAAGTACTATGAAAGGATGAAGGTAGATAAATTAGGAGATTCTTTTAAGAATATCAACGAAACTTTTGACGGAAGCACTACTGATGAGCTGACACTTGCCTATGACCAGTTGGGCAGCGATTCCAATGTCACCTTATATATATTTGATAAGTATGTTATGACAACAGGAATTGTTCTGGAGGTTAAATATCCTCAGAATATGAATTCCAGAGATTCAGACCTTCTTAAAAAAGAGATAATGTTTTATTATTACCCTGATAAGGCTGATTACCCTGACTTCCTTGACAGTATAGATAGTGCAAGCCTGACGGACATTCCAAGCAAGGCGGGAGTTGAAAAGAAGAGCGTCGATAGGGGAAATAAGAGGATAATATCGAATGATCAGTATATGATATACAGAAGGTTTGATGAAAGGCTTGAAGCTAATTATCTTGAGCTTTTCGGCACGCTAAACTCAGGAGATTCCGTTTTCTTAAGGACCAATTACGATAATATTTCTGAGAGTGCCGGAATAGCAAACAGATTTTTTATGTATGTCGGGCTGATCGGAACGCTGATCGGTGCGATAGCGATGTACATGACCGGTAATTCTTTTACCAGACCATTAAAAAAGCTTACGAGAATAACAAAAGATATATCGAAGCTTGATTTTGATGTCAGGTATGAAGACAGGCGGAGTGATGAGATCGGAGTTTTGGGGGAAAGTATCAATGCACTTTCAGGTAAGCTTGAACAGACGATCTCAGAACTTAAAAGTGCAAATAACGAATTAAAGTCGGATATAGAGAAGAAACAGCAGATAGATGACATGCGCAGGGAGTTCCTTTCAGATGTGACGCATGAACTTAAGACACCTATAGCACTTATTCAGGGATATGCCGAAGGATTGAAGGATAATATCTCGACAGATGAAGAGAGCAGAAATTTTTACTGCGACGTTATTATAGACGAGTCGGTGAAAATGAACAATATGGTAAAGAAACTGCTTACTCTAAGTCATATTGAATCAGGGAGCGAGAAGGTGGAATTTCAAAGGTTTGATATCATTGAGCTTATCGATGGTGTTATAAAGTCGATGGCTGTGATGTTTCAAAATAATGACGTGAAGTTAGATATGGAGGAACTTCAGCCGGTCTATGTATGGGCTGACGAATACAGGATAGAAGAGGTTGTTACTAATTTTATAAGTAATGCATTAAATCATGCAACACTGCAGCCAGGGTACGACAGTAAAACAGTTCGTATAACAGTTGTTAATAAAGATGAAAAGGCGAGAGTCTCAGTATTTAATACGGGGGAGAAGATACCTGATGAGTCGATTAACAGGATCTGGGATAAGTTTTACAAGGTTGATAAGGCAAGAACCAGAGAATATGGAGGCAGTGGAATCGGTCTTTCTATAGTAAAGGCTATAATGGAGTCAATGAACCAGAATTACGGAGTCATAAACCATAACGATGGAGTCGAGTTCTGGTTTGAGCTGGATAAAAAAAGTATTTAAAGGAGGGGCGGCGGATGTCTAAAAAGCTGTTAATGACCTGTACTCTTGTTATCTCGGGGGCGTGTCTGTTCTCGGGGTGCGGTTTTATACAGGATTCAGGAGTTAAAAGTGCTGATATACCTGTTGTTGCCGAGTATATTGCAAAGACGATGCTGAAACATGATACTCAGTATCTTGCAGATTTACAGGACACCCTTCCTGTTAAAACAGCGACTACAACAGCAGTTGTTCCGGCTGTAACTCCGACTGATCCTGTGCAGACAACTACTCCGGATACCAGTGATCAGTCAACCGATAAAAAGGACAGTACGAAAAATAACACCGGTAAGAAGGACGAAACTTCAACTTCAGGCAGCGGTTCTGTAACGAAGGGAACACCTCCGGATGCTGATACTTCTTTAGCAGACGCAAAAAAGCTTTCGGATATATATAGTGTCAAGGGATTTGATGTTGTATATGGAGGTGCAAGTGTTCATAAGACTTATCCTGAAGGTGACAGCTATTTTTCGGTAAGTACGGATGATGGAAGAAAACTTTATGTTATCACTTTCAGTATAGTGAATAAGAGCGGTAAGAAGGCGAAGTTTGTTCAGAATAACGAGGTTTCTTATAATCTCACTTTTGACGATCAGTCTTTTTATAAGCCAAGTATGACACTTCTTGAAAATGATATGCAGTTTATAGAAAAGAGTGTTGGTGCGGGAAAATCAATGAAGGGTGTTCTGATCTTCAGTGTACCTGAAAATGTGGACAGAAGTGGCGCAAAGCTCTATCTGTCGGGCAATAAGCAGAATTACCTGCTTACTGTTGTACAGTGATAAAGGTTTTTGATATTCTATTTTCGGACAAAAACCTAAAAAAAAGTTAAATATGCACTTTACCTTGGTAGGTGTGTAATGTATAATTATATACAAATGGAGGTCATTTATGGAGACTGGAATATTACTTCAAAGCGGTACAAATGAACTCGAGGTACTTGAGTTTAATGTAGGAAACAATCACTACGGGATAAACGTTGCAAAGGTCGATGAGATTATGCAGTATCAGAAACCTACACCTATCCCAAATGCACAGGCTGCAATAGAGGGTATATTTATGCCGAGAGAGACAATAATCACTATTGTTGATCTTGCACAGAGTCTTGATATACCTTCTTCAGAAGACCCAAGCAAGGATATGTACATAATCACGAATTTCAACAACCTTAATGTTGGCTTTCATGTACATGGTGTTCAGGGCATTCACAGACTTACATGGGCAGATATTACAAAGCCTGATGAAACTATCAATTCTGCAGAGAGCAGTATTGCAACAGGTATTGTAAAGTATGAAGGAAGACTTATCGTCATTCTCGATTTCGAGAAGATCGTTTCAACCATCAATCCTGAAACAGGTCTTCGTGCAACAGATATCGAGAGACTTGGCGTAAGAACAAGAAATACTTCACCTATCCTTATTGCAGAGGATTCACAGATGCTTCAGAAGATGATCATTGATTGTCTTAACAAGGCAGGATATGTTAATATCAATGCCTGCAATGACGGACAGGAAGCATGGGATACTCTTGAACAGTACAAGGAAGAGGGTTCAGTTACAGAAAAGTGCCATTGCATCATTACTGATATCGAAATGCCAAGAATGGATGGACACAGACTTACAAAGCTTGTTAAGACTGATCCGGAACTTCAGCATATTCCGCTTATTATCTTCTCATCCCTTATCAATACAGAAATGAGAAGAAAGGGTGAATCTCTTGGTGCCGATGCACAGCTTACAAAGCCTGAAATAGGCAAACTTGTTGATGCAATTGATAATCTTGTTTTAAAATGAGTTGTTTAGAGCAATAATTAAACTTCACCGGCCGCATAAGCAGCCGGTGTCATCTTTAGGAGGGTGCTGTGGATAAGGAAGACGGGTCAAATCTTAACGGACTTTTGGACGCTTTAGATCAGGCTCCTCCTGAAGGAGATACAAAAGCGACTGAAAGTGTTTCGAAAAAAGCATCTGATGAACATATTGATATAGATAATTTAGATTTAAGCGATATTGACATTGACGGTCTTGATTTTGATGATATCGATTTAGAAAGTCCTGAAATGGTTGATTTTGATAGCAATGAAAGCCATCAGGAAGAGAAAACGTTTACCAATGAAAACATTGTGCCGGAGGAAATTCCTATGGATGTTCCGCCGGAAGATGTTTCTATATCGGATATTTCCGTACCGGATAGTTCTGTGACAACAGAGCTTGATGCAGAAAACGATGATCTTTTGGCTGCCAGTGCAATAGAAAATACAGAGGAAACAGGTGAGACTGGAGGTGATCTGCCCGATATGAGTGAATTAAGCGATATTGCAGAGAATCTTGCATCTTCAGTAGAAGAGCCTGCTTCTGATGGCAGTGGCGAGATTGGTGAAATAAGCGGAGAGATAGGCTCAGAGGATCTTTCAAGTTTAGTGGGAATGGATGCTGAAAATCTTGCAGACCTTGCTGGTGGAATCGAAACTGCAGAAGAAATCGGAGCTGATGAAATAGGAGCAGGTGAGATCGATACGGCTCCCCCTAAAGCAGAAAGTGCTCCTGTAATGGAAGAGATCAGCGCGGATACAAGCGAAGGTATTTCAAGCCTGCTTGATCTTATGGGTGGCCCGGATGCGGTGCCTGCTGATGATATCGGTGAAATACCGGACATTTATAATACTGACACTGATACACCGGAAATATCTAAACGCGCTGCCGCAATGCAAGATGTGGACCTTTCCGGATTGCTTGGTGATGATAAGAAAGACAACTCTGTAAAGGCGACAGGAAAAGGGAGTAAGAAGAAAAAAACTGAAGAGAGTGGAGCAGAACCTAGGAAAAAGGGGGTAGCTGGCTTTTTCCATAAGCTTTTTGATAATATTCCTTATACTGACGCTGAATTGGCTGCGATTCCTACCCCAGAGCAGGAAGCACAGACTAAAGAGGAGAAGAAAAAGGCAGCCGCTGAAGCTAAAGAGGCTAAAAAAGCAGCCGCTGAGCAAAAGAAAGCTGAGCAGGCGGAGGCAAAGAAAGCAAAGCAGGAAGCCGCCAAAGCTGCCAAGGCTGAAAAGTTAAAGGCAAAACAGGAGGCTAAAGAAGCAAGACTGCAGGCACAAGCCGCCGAAGAAGCTGCTGAAGGTCCTGAGGGACATATAAATAAGTCGGGAGCGGCTATTGTATTTGTATTTTTTGTACTTATTGCAGGTGGAGTTGTAGTTGGGTCAAGTGTATTCAATTACAGCGGAAGTATAAAGGCCGCCAAGGCAGATTTTACAAATAAGGAATACAATAAAGCTTTTGATGACATATCTGGTATAACTGTGAAGGAAAAAGATATGATCCTTCACGATAAGATATATACGGTTATGTATGTTAATAAACAACTTAATTCTTTCAATAATTTTTATGCCGCCGGAGATTTTGCAAGTGCGTTGGATGCTCTTATAAAAGGGCTCAAAAGATATGACAAATATTATGCTCTTGCAGATGAACTGGGTGTAACAAGTGATCTTGCTTATGTAAGGAAGCAGATACTTGGTAAGCTCAGTGAAGTCTTTGGACTTTCCGATCAGGATGCCAAAGAGATCATGGAGATTACAGGCAGAACTGAATATAGTGAAAGAATTTATGAATATGTGGCTACTCTTAATCTTAAGAGACCTGATGCAGATAAGGAACCAACTGAGTTCCTTGAATGATCTCCTAAATATATTAAATCCTCTGGTCCCGTAAAGACCGGAGGATTTTTTTCTTGATATCAGGTCGTTTCAGTGTTATCCTTTTAGTCGGGGACAAATGTCTTTGATCCCGACATCTTAAGAGACTATTGATGTTTTTGCACATTGGAGAAATTTATGATTGGAATATTGGACTACGGTGCGGGCAACCTTGCCAGTGTAAGCAAGGCCGTGGAGTATCTGGGAGAAGATTGTATTGCTACAAATGATCTTGACAGGCTAAGAAATGCTTCTGGTCTGATTCTTCCGGGAGTAGGAGCTTTCGGAGAGGCAGTTAAAAATCTTAAAAAAAATGGATTTGTAGATTTTATACCTGATTATTTGAAAAGCGGGCGCCCTTTTTTGGGAATATGTCTTGGATTACAGCTTCTTTTTAATGAGAGTGAAGAGACACCGGGAGCTATGGGAATTAATCTGTTGTCCGGAAAGATACGAAAGATTCCTGCAGAAAACGGCTTAAAGGTGCCGCATGTGGGTTGGAATTCGTTGGAAATAAATCCTTCATCAAGACTTTTTAAGGGAATAAGAGAAAACGAATACGTATATTTTGTTCATTCTTATTACCTTGAGGCGGATGATCCTTGCGATATTGCCGCAAGAACCGTCTATGGAGTAAAGATAGATGCTGCTGTTGAGAGGGATAATCTTTTTGCATGTCAGTTTCATCCTGAAAAAAGCGGCAGGGCAGGTCTAATGATACTTCAAAATTTTATAGATATTACAAAGGAGGCATAGTATGTTTACAAAAAGAATAATACCATGCCTTGATGTGAAGAATGGCAGGGTTGTAAAGGGCGTTAATTTTGTTAACCTGACAGATGCAGGAGACCCTGTAGAGACGGCAATGGCGTATGACAAGGAGGGAGCGGATGAACTTGTATTCCTTGATATTACAGCCTCAAGCGACGCCAGAAAAACAAAAATAGATATGGTCGAGGCTATTGCAAAGAAGGTATTTATACCTTTTACCGTTGGCGGCGGAGTAAGCTCTGTGGAAGATTTCAGAGATATTTTAAGAGCAGGTGCCGACAAAGTTGCAATAAATTCTGCGGCTATAAATGATCCGGATGTACTTTGTGCGGCAGCGGAGAAATTTGGCAGGCAGTGTGTGGTGATCGCAATAGATGCAAAGAAAACCGCTGATGGACATTTTACCGTATATAAAAATGGTGGAAGAGTCGATTGTGGCATTGATGCTGTAGAATGGGCTAAGAGGGCGGTAGAACTTGGCGCCGGAGAGATTCTTTTAACCAGTATGGATGCTGATGGTACAAAAAGTGGTTATGATATAGAACTGACAAGGGCTGTGTCAAAGGCAGTTGATGTGCCTGTGATTGCCTCTGGTGGTGCTGGCAGCAAAGAGGATTTCTATAAAGTTCTTACAGATGGAGAGGCAAGCGCGGCACTTGCGGCATCACTTTTCCATTATAATGAATTGACTATAAGAGAAGTGAAGGAATACTTGAAGGAAAGAGGTATAAGTATAAGGCTTTAATGGGTATATCTTGCGGTTTGCTATTTCATGGGCGGTGCTGCGGGTTGAAATATATAAAGTCGGTTTTAGTTATGGGAATGATTACAAATGATTGGCTTCCAATGGTAAAAAACGAGTGTGGAAAGCCGTACTACAGAGAACTTTTTGATTTTGTAAAAAAAGAATACACAGAATATGTGGTATATCCTCCGTCAGATGATATTTTTAATGCTCTGCATCTGACTCCATTAAGTAAAGTGAAGGTTGTTATTTTAGGGCAGGACCCGTATCATGAACCTAATCAGGCTCATGGGCTGTCTTTTTCGGTACTTCCGGGAAATGCAATACCTCCTTCATTAAGAAATATTTACAAGGAACTTAATGATGACCTTGGATGCTATATTCCGGATAATGGATATCTTAAGAAATGGGCTGATGAAGGGGTGCTGCTTTTAAATACAGTTCTTACTGTAAGGGCTCATGAGGCTTTTTCCCACAAAGGGCATGGCTGGGAGAACTTCACAGATGCTATAATCAAGGCTGTCAATGAAGTGGACAGACCTATAGTGTTTCTATTATGGGGAAAACCTGCTCAGAGTAAGATACCAATGCTCACAAACCCGAAACATTTAATCCTGACATCTGCTCATCCAAGTCCACTATCGGCAAACAGAGGCTTCTTTGGATGCAGGCATTTTTCAAAAGCTAATGAATTTCTTGAAAAAAATGGGCTGGAACCAATAGACTGGCAGATTGAGAACATAAATAAATAATATTTTTGCTCTGCTACGCCAAAACGTTAATGCGTTAGCGCAACAGAGCAAACAACATTTAGTAGAGTTTTTTGATTCGCTGATAAAGGGCGCTGACAGGCAAACCGACTACATTATTGTAGTCGCCGGATATGCACTTGATATATTTTGCAAAGGTTCCTTGGATCCCATAGGCTCCTGCTTTATCCATAGGCTCTTCACTGTCGGCATATTTTTTTATTTCATCGTCAGTCATTTCGTATACGGTCACATCTGTTTTTTCTGCAAAGGTCTGGGTTTTATTTTTTTCTTTATCTATGATCGTAACGCCTGTATATACATGATGAGTCTTGCCCGACAGGCTTTTTATCATGTCGAATGCTTCCTCATGAGTTTTGGGCTTGCCGAGTATCTTGTCATTTGCATAAACTACTGTATCAGCACCAATGATAAGGGCTAAAGAGCAGTCATCTCTGTCTGAAATTAGCTCATTTACATTTTCTGCCTTTTGCCTTGATAATGAGGAAACTACTTCGGAAGGATCACTGCTCGTGACTACTTCTTCCTTTGTGCTCGGCAGAATCTCAGGGTAAATATTTATCTGGGTGAGCAATTCCCTGCGTCTTGGAGAGTTGGACGCAAGAATGATACGTCTGTAAAAGAAGTGATCTACAAGTGTATCATTGTGATAAGACAGTTTCAAATGAAAAAATGGCTTATCTTCTGCGAGAGCATTAAGAAAAATAAGGTCTCCATCCCAAAGATTCAGCGTACTGATCTTTGATTTTTCTACCCATTCAAGAATTCCTTCATCGCAGGTTTTAAGACTTCCGCGAAAGTCATTGCAGGTGTAGAGGAACATCCTTTCACATTCATCCCTGTCAGAGATAAAATCAACCACGCCTCGATAGATAAGCTTTCCTGCTGTAAGTCCGGTTTCTTCAGCAATTTCCCTTCTTATGCAGCCTTCCGGCGTTTCACCAGCTTCAACGTGGCCGCCAACGCCGATCCATTTACCTGCATTAAGGTCTTTTTCCTTTTTTACCCTGTGCAGCATCAGGTATCTGCCGTCTTTTTCAATATAGCAGAGAGTAGTGTCCTTTATATCCATTATCAGATCCTCGCTACGCCGGTCTTTTTTGCGGCTTCGGCAACTGCACTTGCAACAGCATCCTTTACGCGAGGGTCAAATGCATGCGGAAGGATATAGTCTGCAGTAAGTTCTTCGTCTGAAACAAGACTTGCGATAGCTTTTGCAGCGGCAATCTTCATTTCATCATTGATATCACTTGCATGTACATCAAGAGCACCGCGGAAGATACCAGGGAAGCAGAGTACATTGTTGATCTGGTTAGGAAAATCACTTCTACCGGTTGAAACAACAGCTGCACCGGCTTCTTTTGCCTTATCAGGATAAATTTCAGGTTCCGGATTGGCGCAGGCAAAGATAATAGGGTCTTTTGCCATACTGCGGACCATATCCTGTGTAAGAGTGCCTGGAGCAGATACACCTATGAAGCAGTCTGCGCCCTTAATTACGTCGGCAAGAGAACCGCTTTCATGGTTAAAATTGGTTATCTTAGCCATTTCCTCTTTTATAGGGTTAAGGCCTTCTCTGCCTTCGTAAATAGCGCCTTTTCTGTCTGTCATTATGACATTCTTAAGTCCCATTGCCATAAGGAGCTTTATAATGGCAATTCCGGCTGCACCGGCACCACTTGTGACAATCTTTATATCTTCTATATTTTTACCAACAACCTTAAGGGCATTCATAAGACCTGCAAGTGTGATAACTGCAGTACCATGCTGATCGTCGTGGAAGATCGGGATATCAGATACTTCTTTTAATTTCTTTTCAATTTCAAAGCATCTTGGTGCAGAAATATCCTCAAGGTTGATACCTCCGAATGAGCCAAGGAGAAGAGAAACAGTGTGAACTATTTCATCCGGATCTTTTGAACGGATGCAAAGAGGAATTGCATCTACATCGCCAAACGCCTTAAAGAGAGCACACTTACCTTCCATAACAGGCATACCTGCTTCGGGACCTATATCACCAAGTCCTAGGACAGCAGTTCCATCGGTTACTACTGCAACTGTGTTCCATCTTCTTGTAAGATCATAAGATTTTGCTGGGTCTTTCTGTATTTCAAGGCAAGGAGCAGCAACACCGGGCGTATAGGCTAATGCAAGAGCTTCATCGGAAGCTACGTCCGCTCTGACCTTTACTTCTATTTTGCCTTTCCATTCTGCATGCTTTTTCAATGATTCTTTTCCGTAATCCATCGTAAATCCTCCTTATCATGAAAAACCTACCGGTATTATCCCTAAGTCCAAAATCGATTATATCAGTTTGTTTATTATTTAACAAGCATCTGCATGTTGCATATGCTACAAATAGAGAAGCTAATGCCAGAAAAGGAGCGACCTGTTATAGGTCGCTCCTTAAATGATCAGCCGATCATATCTCCGTCGGCTCCATTTTCACCATGATAAGAATTGTCCTCGAGTTCATTTCTTGCTGTTGCAAGGAGAAGTTTGATACGATTTAACTGGTTTACTTCGCTTGCACCGGCATCGTAGTCAACCGGCATTATATTGGAGCCGGGATACATCTGACGTACCTTCTTGATGACACCCTTGCCTACAACGTGGTTGGGAAGACATCCGAATGGCTGAGTACAGAGTACATTGGCAACGCCTTCTTTTATAAGTTCGACAATCTCACCTGTGAGGAACCACCCTTCACCTGTCTGGTTACCGATAGAAACGATAGGAGAGGCAAAATCAGCAAGTTCTTTTATATGCCTTGGCGGGTCAAAATGCTTGCTTTCTGCAAAGCCCTTTCTGGCTGCTGCCCTGTAGTGCTCTAAGAAGTCTATAGCACGATTTGAGAAGAAGGCAGTAGACTTTTTCTTTCCAAGGTATTCAGCCTTGAAATTTGTATTGTAAAGGCTGTAAAGGAAGAAATCGAGGAGGTCAGGTACAACTGCCTCGGCACCTTCCTGCTCTAAGAGCTCTACAACGTGGTTATTTGCACTAGGAAGGAACTTTACAAGAATCTCTCCGACAACGCCGACTTTTGTCTTTGTAAGCCCTTCAATACGTGGAAGGTTATCAAAGTCCTTTATGATATCTCGGCAGGCAAAACGGAACTTTGACATGGACCCCTTGTCTATGACCTCTTCACATTTTTTGTTCCATTTTTCATAAAGCCTGTTGGCACTTCCCGGTTCTGCTTCGTAAGGCCTTGTGGCATAAAGGCACCTCATTATAACGTCGCCTAAAACAAATGCCATAATAGCGCGGCTTCCCATGCCAAGAGTAGGTTTGAAGCCAGGGTTCTTCTCAAACATCTGCGCTGAGATTGAAATAACAGGTATGTCCGGGTATCCCTCATTTTTAAGTGCTCTTCTTATAAAGCCTATGTAGTTTGAGGCACGACATCCGCCACCGGTCTGAGTTATGAAGAAGGCAATCTTATTTGGGTCATATTTGCCGCTTTTTAGCACTTTCATAAACTGACCGACTACGAGGATAGAAGGGTAACAGGCATCGTTATTAACGTACTTAAGACCTATATCTACAACGCTCTTTTCATCAGGAAGCATTTCAATGTGGTAGCCATTTCTGCTTACAGCCTGCTGTAAAAGTTTGAAATGGATAGGGCTCATGCATGGGAAGAAGAGGGTATAATCCTTCTTCATCTCTTCTGTAAACACATTTCTTACAAAAGCACTTGAAACATCTTTTGCCTTTACTCCCTTTTCATCCCTGTCGCGAACAGCGGAGAGGAGAGATCTGAGTCTTATCCTTGCACCACCGAGGTTATTTACTTCGTCAATCTTAAGGGCAGTGTAAATCTTTCCTGCACTTTGAAGGATATCCCCCACCTGATCTCTAGTAACAGCATCAAGACCACAACCGAAGCTTGAAAGCTGGACAAGTTCAAGATCGGGGTTTGTCTTCACATAGCAGGCTGCCTTGTAAAGTCTGCTGTGATACATCCACTGGTCCATGACAATAAGAGGGCGCTCAACGTGTCCTAAATGTGCAACTGAATCCTCGGTAAGCACTGCTGCCCCAAGTGTATTTATAAGGTCAGGTATACCGTGATGGATCTCAGGATCGATATGATAAGGACGACCTGCCAGCACGATTCCCTTGCGGCCTGTTTCCTTAAGGTGGGAAATGACTCTTTCACCTTCCTTGGCAGTATCTTCCTTTACCTTAAGAAGCTCATTCCACCCTTCATGTGCTGCAGCTTTGATCTCCTGTGTACTTATGCGGTCTTTAAATATTTCAACCAGCCTGTCTGTGATTATCTCTTCACTCTCAAATGAAAGGAAAGGGTTTTCAAAGTTTATGGAAGGGTCTGATAATTCTTCCATGTTGTTCTTTATATTTTCACCATAAGAGGTAACGATAGGGCAGTTGTAATGGTTGTTTGCATCTGGTGTTTCATTACGTTCGTAAGGCACACACGGGTAGAAGATGTATTTCAACCCTTTCTGTAAAAGCCACATGACATGACCATGTGATATCTTGGCCGGGTAACATTCTGATTCTGACGGGATCGACTCTATGCCAAGCTCATATATCTTTCTGGTTGAAACAGGAGAGAGCACGACTCTGTAGCCGAGTCTTGTAAAGAAGGTAAACCAGAACGGATAGTCCTCGTACATATTAAGGACACGCGGAATACCAACCTCGCCTCTTGGCGCCTTATCTGCTTCAAGTGGCTTATAACCGAAAACTCTGTTCATTTTCCATTCGTACATATTCGGGATATTTTCAGAGTTTTTGGTAAGACCAAGTCCTCTTTCGCAGCGATTTCCTGAAATGAATCTTCTACCGCCATTAAAAATATTGACAGTAAGCATACACTTGTTGTTGCAGCCATGGCAGTGCGTCATTTTGGTATCGTAGGTGAGTGCCTTTATCTGGTTGAATGAAAGGGTAGTGGTCGTGTCACCCTCATGATAGTGTTTTCTTGCAACAAGCGCAGCACCGAAAGCCCCCATGATTCCTGCAATATCAGGTCTTATAGCCTTGCAGCCGGAGATACGTTCGAAGCTTCTAAGAACAGCATCATTGTAGAAAGTACCACCCTGCACGACGATATTTTTACCAAGCTGTTTCGGGTCGGTAAGCTTGATTACCTTGACGAGCGCGTTCTTTATGACTGAATAAGCAAGACCGGCAGAAATATCGGCAACAGTAGCGCCCTCCTTCTGAGCTTGCTTAACCTTTGAATTCATAAATACGGTACAGCGTGAGCCAAGATCAATAGGGTTTTCGGCAAAAAGTGCGATCTTTGCAAAGTCCTTAACTTCATAATTAAGAGATTTTGCAAATGTCTCAATAAATGAACCACAGCCGGAGGAACATGCCTCGTTAAGCTGTACGCTGTCAACAGTCTCGTTCTTTATCTTGATGCACTTCATGTCCTGACCGCCGATATCAAGGATCGTATCGACTTCAGGGTCAAAGAATGCGGCAGCTGTATAATGGGCTACAGTTTCGACCTCACCTTCATCAAGCATAAAGGCTGATTTTAAAAGCTTTTCACCATAACCTGTTGAACATGATCTTGCGATCCTTGCCTCTTTAGGAAGGAGAGTGTTTATCTCATCCATTGCTCTTATGGCGGTCTTTAAAGGACTGCCGTTGTTGCTTGAGTAAAATGAATAAAGAAGAGCCCCATCTTCACCGACAAGAGCGACCTTGGTCGTGGTAGAACCGGCATCAATTCCTAGGTATACGTTGCCTTTATAGGTTGAAATATCTGCTTTTTTTACATTTGAAGCATTATGTTCTTTTATAAAAGCGTCATATTCTTCCTTATTTTTGAAGAGAGGCTCCATTCTTGAAACCTCCGCCTTCATTTCAACATGGTTATGAAGCTTTGTATAGAGGTCACTTATATCGAAAGCTACTTCATACTTGCTGCTCATAGCTGAGCCTCTTGCGGCAAAAAGGTGCGAATCGTCAGGTGAGATTATCTCATCACCGGTAAGGTTCAGCGTTCTTATAAATGCAGCACGAAGCTCTGTAAGGAAGTGCAGAGGACCGCCTAAGAATGCAATGTGTCCCTTTATCGGCTTTCCGCAGGCAAGACCGGATATGGTCTGATTTACAACTGCCTGAAAGATTGAAGCGGCAAGATCCGGTTTTGTTGCACCATCATTTATAAGCGGCTGGATGTCGGACTTTGCAAAAACACCGCAACGGGCCGCTATCGGGTATATTGACTGGTAGGTCTTAGCATATTCATTAAGACCGGCTGCATCTGTCTTTAGAAGTGTTGCCATCTGGTCGATAAAAGACCCTGTACCACCGGCACACATTCCGTTCATACGTTGTTCGATACCGCCTGTGAAGTAAATTATCTTGGCATCCTCGCCACCAAGCTCGATCGCAACGTCTGTCTGCGGAGCAAAGGTCTTGAGGGCGGTTGAAACAGCAATGACTTCCTGAACAAAAGGTATACCAAGCACTTCTGATATGGCAAGACCGCCTGAGCCTGTGATAACAGGGGAAACTTTAACGGTACCGCAGATATCGATCGCTTCCTTCAAAAGTGAGGCAAGTGTTTCCTGAATATTTGCAAAATGCCTTTTATAGTCGGAAAAAACTATGTTACTATTTTCGTCAATAATGGCAATCTTTACTGTTGTAGAGCCGATATCGACTCCAAGCCTGTAAATACGGTCGGACATTAAAACAACTCCTTTTTATTTTCGCCGGCAGAGTATCTTTGTTGAAATAAAACGCCGGACACATTCTTAACGATAACTCTCTTATTTTAGCAGATATAATTATAAATTCAAGTTAAACAGATTGTAAGATACAATTTTTGAAATTCGTTCTACATATCGTAGTAATTAAAACTACATATAATTTTGTTGATATTTTTATATTTTTCAACAAAAAGTGAAAGAGCACTAAAATTTTTGATGAAAAGATTGAGAATATATGGTATTATTATATAGCTCATAATATGATGCGCGATTGCCTATGCAACACGCTAGAGGAAAAGAGGTAAATGCAAATGGTAAATTTTGCGAGCTCAATGAAAAAAGCTATCGCAACAGTGCTTTCTGCAGCTATGGTCTTAACTATCGCAGGCGCACAGAATCCTGCTACTGTAAAAGCAGCAGACAAGGATGAAGTTACTATCCAGGTCCTTCAGACAAGTGACCTTCATGGTAAGTTCCTTCCTTTCAACTATGCTACAGCATCAGTTGACGATAAGGGAAGCCTTGCACAGGTAGCTACCCTTATCAAGCAGTACAGAAACGACAATACTCTTCTTATTGACTGCGGTGATACTATTCAGGACAATATGAACAGTATCTTCAATACTGAAGAATATGACATGAACCCTATGATCACCGGAATGAACGAGCTTCATTATGATGCTGTTCTTTATGGAAATCACGAGTTCAATTACGGCGTACCTACTCTTAAGAGAGTATTCAGTAAGATTGCTTCACCTACCGCAGTTCTTTGCGACAATGTTTACGATATTGACGGAAAGACACTTCTTTCAGGTCAGGCATACAAGATCTTTAACAAAGGCGGAGTTAGAGTCGCAGTTATCGGTTCTGTTACTCCTAACATTGATAACTGGGATATAGAAAATCTTAAGAATTATAAGGTTACTGATCCAGTAGAAGAAACAAAGAAGATTGTTAACAAGATCAAGGCTGACAAGTCAGCAGACCTTATTATTGTAGCTACTCACATGAGCAGTGACAATGAACTTGGAGCCAAGGATTCAGGTTATGTTGACATGGCAAATGCCCTTAACCGCAACGATGTTCCTCTTATCCTTGCTGCTCATGGCCATGAACAGGTTGATGGAACCAAGACAGAGAACAAGGGTATCGTAAATGATATCCATGTTATGGAGAACATCAATCAGGGTCAGACTCTTGGCAAGGCTGAGATCACCATGGAAAAGGAAAAGGACGGCACATATTCAGTAAAGAGCGTTAAGACTGAATCTGTAAATGTCAAGAATGGTGACAAGGTCGTTGCAGCAGATCCTGTAATTTCTGAGAAGCTTGCAAAGTATGATGCAGCAGCCAAGGCTTATGCAGCCAAGGTTATCGGAGCTGTTTCAGGAAGCCCTCTTATCGGTGAAGCTGATGTAGAAGGTATCCCACAGGGACAGGTTGCTGATTCTGCATTCATGGATCTTATCAACACTGTTCAGATGAAGAAGGCAGGCGCAAGAGTTTCTGCAGCTGCTCTTTTCTCAACATCAGCCAATGTACAGCCGGGCAGCTTCAAGAGAAGCGATGCTTCAAACGTATATAAGTTTGATAACACACTTTATAAAGTAGAGATTTCAGGTAAGGCACTTAAGGAATACATGGAATGGTCAGCAAACTATTTCAACCAGGCTAAAGAAGGAGATGCTTCAATTTCCTTCAACCCTGAAATGAAAGCATATCTCTATGATATGTTTGCAGGTGTTGACTATGATATCAATATAAGCAAGCCTGCAGGAAGCCGTATTGAAAATCTTGTTTATTCAGATAACAAGGCTCCTGTCCTTGATTCTGACAAGATCATCATGGCTGTAAATAATTATCGTTTTACATCACAGCTCGCTTCAACAAAGAATGGTGTAATCAAGAATGAAGCTGATGTACCAAAGCTTATCGAGAAAGATGTAAATGCCGGTGAAGGCGTTCGTGAGATGATCCTTGACTATATCGAGAATGACCTCAACGGCGTTATCGATCCTGCAAAGATAGTTGACAACAACTGGAAGATCACAGGTAAGACATGGACTGATGCTGATACAGCAGAAGTAAACAAGCTTGTTAAAGAAGAAAAGCTTAAACTTCACGATTCAGAAGATGGAAGAACACCTAATATCAAGTCTATCACTATGGACGAGGTAAAGGCTGCTGATCCTGTATATACACCTGCTAAGGAAGAAACAAAGCCTGAGACCAAGGAAGAAACCAAAGTTACCAAGAAGGCTAAGCCTGCAAAGGTTACTCTTTCAAGTGTAAAGAGCACAGCCAAGAATACTGTAAAGGTTACTTTCAAAAAGGCTAAGGGTGCTTCAAAGTATGTTGTATACTACAGCTACAAGAAGAACATGAAGAATGCAAAGAAGGTTACTCTTTCTTCTTCAAAGAGAAGCACTACTATCAAGAAACTTACAAGCAGCAAGAAGGTATATGTAAGAGTTCGTGCTTACAATACAGTTGACGGCAAGAACCAGTATGGTAAATACAGTGCTGTCAAGTCTGTTAAAGTTAAATAATCAAGCTACCTTTTAAGGCGCATGCTGCAGGGTGACA
>CADBPM010000021.1 GCA_902796595.1 uncultured Lachnospiraceae bacterium
ACGTTGCAACGGAAAAGACTTTAACCGTTATCGGAGCGAACGGAACTGAGCTTGGCAAGATAGTTGCTACACTTAAGAAGGCCGGCACACTTACGAACGCTGGGGATTGGACAATAACAACCACAATACCTGGGGCAACAGTGAACGGTGCAGTTGTAACCTTTAATGATGCTTCGCTTGCAACGACCGATGCTGCAAGTGGTCAGAAAGACCTTACTGGTGACGTAACAATTACGTTTAGTACGGAGATAACTGCCGCTGCAATCAAGGATGTTGCAAAACCATGATGTAATCGTCGTGTAAATATGTGTGAAATTAGTTATTAAGCTAGACTCTGGGAACCAATTTTCTTAAATTGGTTCCTGGCTTTTTTTATGTGCAAAAAGGTTTAGTCTTACTGTATCCCATCTCTTCCATTGTTTTTTTATGAAAATAAGTTAGTCTAATGTCTGTCACAAATTCGATTTTTATGTTATAATTGCCGAAAATACCTCAATTCAATTTTGTAAACGTGTCTGGTTAAATGTACCTTTTCAATCCATTCATTATGACTTCTGTCATCCTTTCGTGCGTGTAAGAATTGTTATATCTGAACATACCAAAATTCGTGAATAATATGCTCGCCTGAATTTGTTTTTCCTGATGTGGCATTACATTATGTAGGATTATTTTGAGATGATTTTGGAACAAATTATGAGCTTGATGTCAAGCAAACAACGAAGTTGTAATCCGTGATTTTACAGGAAAGGAGCGCCTCTATGTACGAAGTACAACCGATACGGGACAGGGATAAGTTACGTTCTATAGCGATCACCCTAAAAAAACGTAATGAGAAATACTATATTATGTTTATTCTAGGATGTGAGTCTGGACTTAGAATCTCCGATATTCTTCCTTTAAGAGTTCATGATGTACGACATTTTGACGTCGATAAAATCTATGAAAGAAAAACCCACAAAAAACGTTTTGTATATCTAAGTGATGAAGTAAAAGAAATAATTTACGATTATATTGATGATAATAAGATGGTTGATCATGATTATCTCATTCCCAGCAGAAAACACCGCCCGGACGGCGCTGTGCGCCCCATAGGCAAGGTTCAGGCGTACAAGGTTATCAGAGAAGCCGGCGAGGATAACAGGGTCTGGGGGCTTGGCACACACAGCATGCGCAAAACTTTCGGCTATCATTATTACAAAATGACGGGCGATATCGTTACTCTTATGAAAATATTGAATCACTGCGATCCTGCGGTCACTTTACGCTACATAGGAATTGAAGAAGAAGAAATAAAGCAGAGTCTTAAACATTTCAACCTGTTTAAAAAAGAAGATCTTGTTGCAGAAAAGCCAGATAAGATGGCTAAAAAAATTCTTGCACATAAAAAATCACCTCAAAAAATGATCGTATAGAAGACTCAGGCAAGCGAAATCCCCGGACAAGCATCGTTGCCCGGGGATTTATGCATATTGTGCTTTCGCAAAGGCAATAAGACATTTTTGGGGAACCTCTCCCATGATTATTGCCTGCGGCAATGGTCGAGGCTACATCTTATTGCCAAAGGCAATAAGACATTTTGGGGAACCTCTCCCATGATTGTTGCCTACGGCAATGGTCGAGGCTACATCTTATTGCCAAAGGCAATAAGACATTTTAGTCCATACCTTTTAGTGCCTGTTCCATTGGTATTCTGCGGATTCGTATATAATCAAAAACCGTTACGATCGCATATCCAATGAAAACAAATATTATAGACTTTACCGAGCCTAGCGATGACATATAGAATGTAAACCATCCGTCATACTTAAGCAGGAAAATCTTAAAAAGCTCATTTATAACTGCATAGCCTATCGCAAAGCCTGCAACAGTAAATAAAACAACCATCAGACTTGTTGAAATGATATATAGAGATGCTATCTCTTTATCTGAAAAGCCTAAGATCTTTGTCATTGATATAGCGTTCTCATTCTTTTCAATGATCATTTTGGTAAGCAGATATATAAGTACAGTTGCAAGTATTATGCACACATACTGAAACATTGTCATAAACTGGCCCATAGAGTGTTTAAGCTGGTCAGTTATCTTTGTGATATCAGCCTTTGTGATAACAGTTGCAATATACTTATCATCGATATCTGTTATTTCTTCTTTCGAAAAATATCCTGTAAAACTGTCTTCATCGCGTTCAAAAACTTTTTTAAAATTTTTATCCGGCATAAAGACCGCTACACCGCCGTCATATTCAAAAGTACCTGCAACCGTAAAATCATAATGTCTGTTTTCATACTTTTCATCTAAGGTAATCGTGTCACCTTTTTTCACAGCATATTTTCCTGCATAGGCACTTGACACAAGGACTTCTTTTTCTTTCAATTCAGAAGGCAGGCTGATATATTTACTATCTTCTTTCACTCCGTAAACAGTTATCGATTCATTGTGAACATCACTTTTTCTAAGAAGTCCCACCTGGCTGAATTTTTCTGCCGAAGGCTCATCTGTCCCAATCACCTTTCCCTCCTTATCCTTATTTGAAAGAAGCACATACTGGTATGGTGCAAACATCATATCCGGTGCTTTCTTTGAATAGGAATCAAGAGATTGTGGAAAGCCTATTCCAAAGCAGAGGAGCATTTCAATAAAGGCAATTCCAAAAAAGAGAATCAGGTAATTAGGTATATTTTGTAAAATAATACGCAGGCGAAATCTCCTTATAAACTTCCATGCAGGGAGCCTCATTGCCTTTGACCGCTTATGCTTCTTGAGGTCCCTTCTTAAAAACTGCAGAGGACTTAACTGCAGGCTTTTTATTATTACAAAGAGATTGATGACAAACATAAGAGCAAGCGGGATCAGGGTCGTCTGCACAAGGGCATCCAGACTCCACGTTGTCTTATATAAAGGCAGAGAATAACTGTTGTAGTACATTTTAACAACAATATCCTTGAAAAGCGTGTAACCGCATATATTTCCGATCACTGCTCCTATAAGGGTAATGAGAAGTGGCATAGCCATGTAATGCCTTACAAGTTCTGCCTTGGTATAGCCGGAAGCCCGAAGCGTTCCTATTACTGTTGCTTCTTTTTCTATGGTCGTACTGATGGTTACCGCAAATATAAATGCTATGACCGCAATAAGGATGTATATGAGAACGCCGCCCATTGCTGCATCGCTTTTCATATCATCAGTAGAAAAATGCACCGCCTGATTAAGATATTCAGGGACATAATCTTCTATATTCACATTTGCCGCAAGTACGTGAGTAGTCAGGGCCTTTAGAAAGCTTTCCGAAAAGTCTACATTTTCAACATCTGTTTCCGGTTTCCTGTCATAGAACCATGCATAATCATAGTGCTCTCTGGTTGAAATGCTCTCATACGCCTTAGGGATTACCATGCCTACATCAAAACCGAAGGCATCGAACATAAGGTCTGTATTCTTTTTATGCAAGGTACGGTAGTTTGAAAATGAAATAAGACCGACTACTTTGAATTTTTTCCCGCCAATCTTAATCTCATCATTCAATTTGATACCAACATTGTTTGCATGCATCCTGTCGATTGCAATCTCATCTTCTTTTTCTGGTGCTCTTCCTTCATTAAAGCATGCCATATCCACCTTTGAGTCACTTTTATAAATACGGACAGTCGCTTCATTTTCACCATTATTTTCTGTTTCTTCCTTATAAAAGTGCGTGAAAACACTAACCTTGTGCACTTTGAAATCGGGGTCGTCAAGGTCGTATTCATCTTCAATCTTTTTGTATATTTCCTCCGGGAACTTTTCTTTAAGATTTGCCAATTTACCCGACTCAATGTCTTTTATAAGTTCACTGTCCGCTTTTTTATCCAGTTCAAAATGCCCGTCTTCCAGATTGTAGGCTGTTTTGCCATCAGAAGCAGTCTTAAGCATGGAACTGTTGCCCACGTATAGCCCTGAAACAGCCCCGATCATAAAAGTCATAAAAATAAGTATTACCAGATACTTATGCCAGTCACCGACAAGTTCTCTTGGCAATCTTTTTATCAATGGATTTTTCATATAAATCTCCCATTACCAATCAAGTTCTGCTGCCGGAATTTTCTTGGTATTCATATCATTATGACGAACTACTCCATCACGAAGTTTTATAACATGATCCGCCATATCCTTTATGGCTGTGTTATGCGTGACCATTATCACCGTATTTCCATATTTTTTATTAACATCCTCTATAAGCCCCAAGATCTCCTTTGATGTTTTATAATCAAGAGCGCCTGTCGGCTCATCGCACATAAGTATGTCGGGGTTCTTTACGATCGCGCGTCCTATCGAAACTCTCTGCTGCTGCCCTCCGGAGAGCTGATTTGGCAACTTATATCTATGCTCCCAAAGACCAAGAATATGAAGGATCTCATCTATATCAAGCGGTTTATCCGAAAGATACGCTCCCACTTCAATATTTTCCTTTACATTAAGGTTTGGGATAAGGTTGTACATCTGAAAAACATATCCGAGGTGCTTTCTTCTGTACATGGTTAATTTCTTCTCATCCATATCCTTAAGGCGGTCTCCATTTATCTCAATATAGCCTGAATCAGCCGTGTCAATCCCGCCGATGATATTGAGCAAAGTGGATTTTCCAGAACCGGACGGTCCTAAAAGCACACAGAATTCTCCTTTTACAACAGAAAAATTCATTCCTTTAAGCACATCCTGCTTCATTTCACCTTTGCCGAAACTCTTGTAAATATCTACAATTTCAAGAAAACTTCTTTCATTTTCAGGCATGGTTCTGCCTCCTTATTATTTTGTTAGTTTAAGCTAACCCCTCTGTCATAATAAAACCCCGTACCACATGTACGGGGTTCATAAAATTCTTTAATTTTTACCTCAATACAACAACAGTATATCCTTATTGAGAATCATTGTCAACTAGAAATATCCCAATCAGCCACAATATGTCGTATCGCGCCTTATCGTAAAAGAAATAAATAATTTCGTTTACGATAAACGTCGCCGAGAATTATTGCTGGATAGAGCAAGCTCTATCAGTAATTTTTTCTTTGCTTACTATAAAAACTTTTATTCAGACCTGAATGCATAGCTTCTTGCAGGTCCAAGGTAGCTTTCAGGAACCTTCTTAAGGTCCTTTGCTATAACAAATCTTTCAAGTATCAAGTTAGGTGAAAGCTGACAATATGAAAGTGTATTGATACCCTTTTTAAGGGTAAGCTTACATTTTATACGCTTAACATTATTTCTTACCTCCCACGCCCACTGAGGACTGTTGTGGAATGGTCTGCCTGTATCCTTTACTGTATTGACTGTCTGCATATCACCGCCATTTACAGAAACTCCAAATGCCTGCATGAGCACATCGCTTACAGGCGTGGAAGGTGCAAAGGAAAATTCAGCCTCATATTCACCGCCCTCCGGCACATATACCTTATAATCAAGAAGCGGCTTTTCGCCTAATTTCATTGCATCGCAGGTGTTTGGAAAAAGTTTCATGCCGCATCCGGTGATACCGTATGGTTTCAAGAGTTCGTAATGTGCCTCGCAAACATCCTTTTTTTCTGCAAAATATTCTGCCTCTACTGCAATATACCCTCTCGGCGGCGCAAAGACAGGTCCACTAAATGTGCCTTTGCCAAGTCCTGCCTCTTTTTTATAGTAATTAGCAGTCTGTGCATTTACAACAAGTTCTGCAGATATACCTTCTTCACCGGTAACTGTAATTGTCGCAGACTCTTTTCCCTTTAATTTTTCCCTGTCTATGCTTACAGTAATCTCGTCTGTAAGCTCTGTCTTTCCTTCTTTTTTAGAAAGATAAAGCCAGTCGCAGTCACATTTCAACCTGTAGACTGCCTCCTCTTCTCCTGCGGAAGACATTTCAAGAATAAAACTGGTAACGTCAGGGTCCATAAAATCATTAATATAAGCCTTGCGGTTTGAATATTCGCGACCGGTCATGTACCAGCTCTCGTCCTTTTTTGAAATGATAAGCCTTACGCCGTCTGCCGGATAGCAATATAACCTCAGCGGATACTGACAGTTGTTATCGTTCCAATCTCTGAAACCAAAATGCTTCGAAAGCCCCTGTCCATAAAACTTGCCATCTGCAAGAGCATGGAAATCTCTGATAATTTTTTTATCGGTCTTTATGCATTTATCGATCACATCATTCCAAAGATTTCCTATGTTTCTGTTCTGGTCAACATAAAAACGATTCAGTGCGGAAGCGCACCACGCCTTCATAAGATTGCAGGTTCCGTATGCCGGATAGTAAACAAGCTCATAAAAGCCTGTCTTTACAGACTCATCACATTTTCGAAGAAGCTCATCACATGCCGCCATCACACTGTCGCAATTTTTAATAAGATTTGCGGTTTCGTTGAAATGAACCGGATGATATACATTGTAGTTCATTATTTCATGTTTCCTACGCTCCAGCATAAGGGTGTAGGCAGAAATGATCTCAAAAATCTTATCCTTGTCAGTCGCATCAAAACGGTCTGTAAAATTCTTATCTATCCATCTGCGCACATAAGGCTCGTAGGCGTTCAGGTTGTCACCCTTGAATTTGTCTATGTCGTAGGCAAGATCCATTATAAGGGAGGTTTCAAGTTCATGAGTCACGATATCCCCGACATTTACGACCCAGATTTCACGCACACCGTAGTCGTAAGTAGTAAGGAGCTGATCCTGTATCCTTGTTAAATGTGTGCCGCCTATCCATTCATCTGACATAGCTCCGCCATGCATGTCCACATGGTAATACATACCGTATCCGCCTTTATGCGAAAGCATTTTTTTAGAAGGAAGGGTTCTTGTGTAACCATGATTATTGTCACTGAACATAACAGTGATTCCATCGAGTTCAGGATCATCGATAAGTCCCGGAGTATTTTCATCGCCGTAGTAGAACTTTTCAACCTCGGTGAAAAGGACTAACTGCCTTGGAACCTGACTCAGATTGGGATTTACATATTTTCTTATAAGGTCATTCTGAGTCTTTATTATGTCCTTTAAGAGGGCAATGTTCTGCGCGAGGGTTGCTTCTGCCATTATCGCGGTATCACGCTCTCCGCGCATTCCCATAGTAATGACATTTTCAAATTTGCCATTGCGCTTGAGACCATCTTCCCAAAATCTTATTATTCCTTCTCTGTTTGAAATGAAGTCCCATGCATCACCATAAATTGAATCTTTCCCGCGAAGCCTTGAATACTCTTCTCCTGCACGCATACATGGCTCATGATGAGAGGTGCTCATTACTATTCCAAGTTCATCTGCAAGTTCCGCACTCGCAAGCCCCGGACCATCTTCTGAAAATACGGACGACCACATTGCAGGCCAAAAATAGTTTCCTTTCATCCTTAAGATGAGTTCAAAGACTTCTGCATAACAGGCGGCATTTATACCGCCAAATCTTTTAGTTGCCCAGTTGCCAAAGGCAGGCCATTCATCATTTATAAATATACCTCTGTACTTTACAGACGGTTCTTTTGACGTTATAAGTGCAGTTGACTCTATTTTTACAGTATCTCTTTTTTCCGGTTCAATGCCACTCCAGTTGACGAAAGGCGACACTCCGCAAAGCTCTGAGAGAGTAAAAAGTCCGTAGATAGTGCCTCTTTTATCTGAACCTGCGATCACAAGTGCCTCTTCTACTTCTGGAATGGGGTTCTTGACAAGAGAAAAGCTAAATACTTCACGCTTTCCTGTAAGCTTGCCTGTATCAATAAGGCTATCTATAATACCACCTTTAAAAGCTGTACCAAAAATGATACATTTACGGGCAGGCTCTCTTTTAAGGTCTGATACCGATTCAAGCTTCATATCGCACGAAAACACCCTGTCAAGGTCATGCTTTACTATGCCTGCAACTTTAGTTACTCCGGAAAATTCTTCCTCCCCTCTTACAAGTACAGTTTCTTTTGTGATCTCAAAAAATTCATTTACGGACATTTTATTATTCTCCCTTTGTAGTGCTTTTTTGATAGATTTATAAAAACGCTATCTTTCAATAAATCAGTCCAGGCTTACTTTAGCCTTATAGTCTTTCTTTTCTACTCTTTCTTTCCTGCAAAAAAGTGTAAGGAGCTGCAGAACTCTCTTAAATAACAGTGTTGCAGGAATTGAACATGCAATTACTACTACTGCAAAAAGTGCGACATTTTTTATATAGTAAACAGGATGCAGTGAATCTGCAAAGGTGTAGCCGAACATTTCAACAAAAAGGCTGTGAACAAGGTAAAATTCAAGGGTTATCTTTCCCATGAATGCAAGCACCTTGTTTCCGACCTGTACCTTCATGCTGATAAGCAGTACAACGACAAGGAACAGGGTTGAGTATAAGATCTGTGCGGCTAATACGCCCCATTTTTTGTAAAGTTTTACGAGTAACGGTGTGGCATAAGGTCCCTTTGGTCCCCAGCTTGTCTCGCAGTAATATGAGAAGCCAAAAGCTCCGTTCTGAACAAAAACGCAAAGCTTCCATGATGCATAGAAAAGAACGATTGCAAGGATAAGGTAAATAAAGTAATGCTTCTTTATGCCTTCTGTGATTGGCTTTTTAAATTTTGCAAAGACAAGCCCCATCCAGAATGTATGCACTGAATTGTACCACCATTCTCCACGCATCCACCAGTCGTTATGGTTAATGCATGTTCCGATAAAGGTCCATGCGAAGACTGCAAGGAATGTTGCAAATATCGCAAGATTTTCATTCTTTATATATTTGAAGCTGAAATAGAAAGCAAAGTAAAATGCGACAATTGCTATAGGAAACCATGTATTGATATTGCAAAGCTGTGCGCCTGTAAGATAGTAAAGTAACTGGCGGGTACTTATCTTTTCACCGAGAAGATACCTTGCCGGAAGAAAGATCAGCTGTGCCATGTAAAAGGCTATGATAATAGGTATTATCCTGTGCTTTACAAAGCCATGAAGGTAATCTGGTTTGTTTTTAAAGCTCACAAACAAGCCATATCCTGAATAAAAGAAAAAGATGGCTACAAATAAATAGCCGATACCAACAAACATATCCAGACCATGCACGATATATTTTGGATCATGCCAAGATGCACATGTCTTCTGCCCCATGTGGTGAAGCATGACGCAGATTGCAAAGAAGCCCTGAATATATTTTGTGTTCTTAAGGCTCATAAATTCAGGATTGTAGCTGCCTCGCCCTGCAAATTTCGCCCCCGCAAGCAGAGCAAGCAACAGCAATGGATAAGTTAGATAAATGATGTCGTCCATAATATAGACACCCCCAAAATAAGTTTTTTGCAAGCATCCCTATAATGCTTTGCTAATATCAATATACGGTTACCCACGGGAAATTTCATTTAATTTTTAGTATTCTTTTGTTCAAATATTGCGAAGATTAGAAGAAAGGAAAGAAAATAAAAAAACACCCGGGTCAAAGACCCGAGTGCCGATATTCTGTATAAAGAATAATTACTTAAGAGTAACCTTAGCGCCAGCTTCTTCAAGCTTCTTCTTAAGATCTTCAGCTTCATCCTTAGAAGCAGCTTCCTTAAGAACCTTTGGAGCAGCCTCAACAGCTTCCTTAGCTTCCTTAAGACCAAGACCAAGTGCTTCACGAACAACCTTGATTACGTTGATCTTCTTAGCGCCTACTTCTGTAAGCTCTACGTCGAATTCAGTCTTTTCTTCTGCAGCAGCACCACCTGCAGCACCTGCAGCTACTACTACACCAGCTGAAGCGGATACACCGAACTCCTCTTCACAAGCCTTAACAAGATCATTAAGTTCAAGAACGCTCATACCCTTGATGGCATCGATAAATTCCTGTGTTGTCATTTTAAAATTCCTCCATTTAAGATTTAAAAGATTATTTTTTGCTTTAATGGCTTATGCTATAACATAAGCTTTACTGATATACGACCAGTAATAATTATTCAGCTGCAGGAGCATCAGGCTGCTTCTCTGCGATCTGCTTGAGTACACGAGCAAAGTTTGCAACAGGAGACTGCATACTTCCAAGGAGTCTTGAAAGAAGTTCTTCTCTTGATGGGATAGAAGCGATAAGCTCCATGCCCTTTGCATCGTAAAGTGTGCCGCCAACTACACCACACTTGATCTCAAGTTTCTTAGCGTCCTTAGAAATCTTGTGGATAAGTCTTGCAGCAGCAGTAGCATCTTCATAAGAAAATGCAACAGCGGTTGGGCCTTCAAGTGATGCATCAACCTGGGCGAAGTCTGTTCCCTCGAATGCTCTCTTTAAAAGAGTATTCTTGTAAACCTTATAAACTACTCCAGCTTCTCTGAGTTCCTTACGGAGCTTTGTATCCTCCTCAACGGTAAGACCACAGTAATCTACAACGACTACTGAACTTGCCTTCTCAGCATTTTTCTTGATCTCATCAATGATAGGCTGCTTAATTTCAACCTTAGGCATATCTTTTCCTCCATTCCGAAGCGATTTATGCGGGATGACGGGGCAACGCTTCTAATCCCCTTTGGAGATAACTCCTCCCTAACTGCGAAGAAAATCCCGTAGTCAAAGACTACGGGATAATAAATTTAGTGTTATATAAATTCAATCCTCGGCAGGCGCAATGCTTACATACCAATAGGTATACCTGCTGTCTTCGGCAGTTGTTCTTATTTAATTGTAAATACTAAAAGCGAATGCTTTTAAGCTGGCACCGGGAGTCGGACCCGGGACCTCCGCACTACCAATGCGACGCTCTACCACCTGAGCCATGCCAGCAGCACGTTGATGAGCTTTGCTCAAACAACCTTGTTAAGTATACACTTTAGCATTTCTTTTGTCAAGAACTTTTTTTCATATAATTTGTGATATCGGAGGCAAAAAATTGCCCCCGACTAAATAATACGCAGTACGCACATCTCACTTCGTCAAATCATTATAAAACATGTACTGTTGGAGAACAGCGGCGTACTTTCCATATTTATCAAACGGAAAGCCGTCCTTATAATGCTCTGAAAGTATCTTTTTGACATGTGTATCTATAGGAAAGGCATTTAACATGTGGAGTCCGAAAACGCAGATACAATCCGCAACCTTATTTCCAATCCCGGTCTGTTTCATCAGCTCTTTTTTTGCATCTTCATAAGACATGGAACGTAGCCTTCCCGGCATGAAAGTCCCTTCCATTACATTTACTGCAATCTTGTGCAGGTACTCGTCTCTGTAGCCAAGCCCAAAGGAATGCAGGACATTAACAGGAATCTGCGACAAAAACTCAGGGTCCGGAATGGTATCATTTCCTGTAAGAGAGCAGAGCTTTTCTATGCTAGCTCTTATTCTCGGGATGTTATTGTTCTGAGAAATAACAAAGGACACTATGACTTCCCAGAGATCCTGCTTTAATATCCTTATCCCCCAGCCTTTTTTTATTGACGCAAGGAGGTAAGTATCGGCGGGATCGCATAACTTTTTAATCTCGCTATAGTCGGTATCAAGGTCAAAATAATCTCTCCATACAAGTTCAAATTCACTCTCACTTGTCATAAAAGCAAATTCATGCCCGTTTTGGCATATTTCAACCTGATGGCAGCCCGTCACAGCCCTAAAGCAAGGGGAGTCTTCGGGAAAGGAGATCTTAGTTGAAATCTCCCTCGCCCGCTCCTCTTCTACCGGAAGCATCCTGAAAACCTGCCCGCTGTACGCGGTCTGGGCAAGGTCAAGATCAGGGATTGTCTTTTTTATCATCTGAGCCCCTTATTTCCAAAACACTCTTTGTACTTCTTCACATAATTATGCTGGTTTATAAGGAAATATATTCTTCTCTTCAAGCCTGCATCGTCCTTTGAGAACATAGATTCTACAAATCGTCCTTCTTTTATAAGCTCTCTTGCTTCACTAAGAAGTTTTGTATCGGAAACATATTTGAATATTACTTTTTTAGGTATCATGGACCAGAGCACTCTGTCATTTGCCACTGTAAGCCCATTATCCTTATTAAGAAGAACGTCCTCAACAAGGTACTTTGCAAGGTTGTGTCCGCCGGCTGTAACAAAATAACTGCTGCGCCCCTGACGAGGATTCATTTCAAAGAGCTTGTATTTGCCGTCTCTTTCATCAAACTTCATGTCGAAATTGGCAAAGCCCTTGTAGCCGACTCCTTCAAGGAAGTTTTTCATCATTTCAGAAAGTTCTTTGTCATAGCCGTTTATTATTGCGGCATAACTTCCTATTCCTTCTGGCGTCTGCTCTTCAAGAAGAACTCTTCCGAGTGATATGAGCTTTACTTTTCCATCCTTGCCAGAATAGCAGTTCATAACTCTCATGTGGCTGTCATCACCTGGGATATACTCCTGAAGGATAAGTGTATCCTTATAAGAAGAACCGTAAATCGCATCAAGGATCTTATGATATTCCTCCTCATTTTCAGCCACAAAAACCTTCTTTTTGTATGGAAAATGGCAATTCCAATATGCAACTGAATTAGACGGCTTTATTATCATAGGGAAGCCGAATTCCGGAATATATGTCTTATAATTTTCGTATGTGCAGGCATCAGTTTTCGGATAAAGAAAGCCATGCTCTTCACAGACTTTATAAAAGCTTTCCTTGATAGAAAGTTTCTCTAAAAGGTCTGCATCAGCACAGTTAAATTTATACAGATCACGAAGCTTATCCTGATTTCTTGCAAGAAGCTTTATGTAATTATCACCGCATGGCACTAAAAGAAGAGTCTTTTCCGTATGCTCTGCTGCAAAATCTCTTAATGTTTTTACAAAAACTTCATCATCTTCGAGGTCCGGTTCTATTTTAACAACCTTTACAAGCTTGCTGTTTGCTGTAGCAACAAGGGCACCTTTGCCTATTGCAAGGCTTGTTTTTTTATATTCCTCGTAAAATGACCTTGCCATACCATAAGCATTGGCATCCGTTCCAAGGAGAACCGGAATAAAATCTAATTCAGAACTCATTTAAACCACACCATCTTTTCTTTAGTTTAATTTCCATTTTTAGCCAAACGCTGTCTTACTATCTCATAAGAAAGAACTCCTGCAGCAACCGATGCGTTAAGAGAATCGATCTGTCCAAACATAGGTATCTTTACTATGAAATCACACTTTTCTCTCACGAGGCGGCTTACGCCATCACCTTCAGAGCCTATCACAAGCCCCATCGGTCCTGTAAGGTCCACCTTGTACATGGTCTCGCCGTCCATATCTGCACAGGCAAACCACATGCCCTTTTTCTTAAGATCATCTATGGTCTGACCTATATTGGTAACTTTTGCCACCGGCGTATAGTTCAGAGCACCCGCAGAAGTCTTTGCCACTACATCTGTAAGTCCGACTGCATGCCTTTTAGGGATTATGACCCCATGCGCTCCCGCCTGATTGGCTGTTCTTATGATTGCTCCAAGGTTATGAGGGTCTGTTATATCATCAAGTAAAATGATGAAAGGAGGCTCACCCTTTTCCTCGGCAGCCTTTAAAATATCATCTACCTCGGCATAATCATACGCCGCCATTCTGGCAACAACGCCCTGATGTCTGTCGGTTCCTGCAATCTCTGTGAGTCTATCCTTTGAAACAAAGGTAATGACTGCGTCTGTTTTCTTTGCAGTGCGGAGTATAGTCTGGATCACGCCCTCCGCAGGACCTTCCTGTACAAAAAGTTTGTCTATGGTCTTACCTGATCTGAAAGCTTCAAGTACAGCATTGCGCCCTTCAATAAGGCCTGTTGTCTCCATGCTCTCTTCTGCCTCATTCTTAGCGTAATGCTTATCATCTGAATTTCGTCTGTTTCTCACGTTTCCAATCCCTTCTTTATAAGCTCAAACATTCTTTTACTCTTTCCTGTAAGATAGAGGTATCCTATCAGGGCTTCAAAACCTGTGGCTATACGGTAATCTGCCACAGAAGCATTTTTTGCCTTGGTATAGGATTTGGCATTTCTGCCTCTTTTATAGACAGCAAGCTCCTCTTCGGTAAGAAGGGGCTCTATCATCTCCATTGATTTTTTTTGAGCCGTAGCACGAACTATCGCGGTCGCTCTTTTGTGAAGCTTATTTACCGGAGCATTTCCTTTTTCAACAACAATAGTCCTTATTACCAAGTCATAGACATCATCACCTATAAAGGCAAGCGTCAGAGGTGAAAATGACCGTATGTCCTGAGGTTTTATATTAAAAAAATCCTCTATTTGTCCGGCGGTTGAAATGTTTTCCATCAAGCCTTTCTCCACTTCACACCTTCTCTTGTATCTTCAAGTACAATGCCCTTTGCAAGAAGTTCATCCCTTATCTGGTCTGCCCTTGCAAAGTCTTTTGCTTTTCTTGCATTTTGGCGCTCCTTAATAAGAGCCTCAACTTCTGTCGCAAGGTCATCCTTTTTAACACTGACTTCAAGACCAAGTACCTCTGAAAGTTCCACTATAAGGTCCTTTACAGCCTTTATAAGCTTCTTTGCACTGTCAGATGAAAGTGATGTATTTGCCATCTTTACTGTATTAAATACTGCTGTTATCGCATCTGTAGTATTAAGATCATCTTCCATGGCAGATTCAAATTCTTTACGATAGGAGTCAAGGTCATTATAGAGCTTTTCCTCTGCCTCATTTAATTCCCTGTCTTTAGCCTTATCCATGATAAAGTCAAGGTTTTCTACCGCTGTTGTTATTCTTGCAAGTCCGGTTTTGGCAGCAAGAAGAGCCTCGTCGTTGAAATTGATAGGTCCTCTGTAGTGAGCACCGAGCATAAAGAAGCGAAGTACCTGATATGGATATTTCTCGCTTATCTGTCTTATTGTAATAAAATTGCCGAGAGATTTGCTCATCTTCTCATTATTTATCCTGAGATACCCATTGTGCATCCAGTATCTTGCAAATGGCTTTCCATTGGCACATTCGCTCTGTGCAATCTCATTTTCATGATGAGGGAAGATAAGATCCTCTCCGCCAGCATGGATATCTATTGTCTCTCCAAGATATTTTTTGCTCATAACCGAGCATTCAATATGCCAGCCAGGTCTTCCTTCTCCCCAAGGTGACACCCAGAAAGGCTCTCCTTCTTTCTTAGGCTTCCAGAGGACAAAATCAAGCGGATCTTCTTTTTCTGTATTAACTTCTACTCTTGCTCCGCTTTCAAGGTCATCTATATTTTTATTTGAAAGCTTGCCATAATTCTTATCACTTCTTGTACGGAAATACACGCTTCCATTTTTAGCATAAGCATGTCCTTTTTCTATAAGGGTGCTTATCATTTCTATCATTCCGCCTATCTCTTCTGTAGCACGAGGGTTCTTGTATGCCTTTTCAAGGTTGAGCCCCTCCATATCGGTGCGGGCTTCTTTTATATATCTTTCTGCGATAACTTCTGAAGAAACGCCTTCTTGGATCGCCTTATTTATTATCTTGTCATCAACATCTGTAAAATTTGATACATATTTTACATTATAACCTTTATATTCAAGATATCTTCTGAGTGTATCAAATATTATCATAGGTCTTGCATTACCTATATGCATAAAATCGTACACAGTAGGACCGCATACATACATGGACACTTCGCCATCCTTAACCGGTACAAATTCTTCTTTTTTATTGGTAAGTGTGTTATAGATCTTCATTTCCTTCTCCCTTTGGATTTATATACTTTCTCACTGTCCGCAACCACGACACCCGGGACACCTTGCATTTCCCGAAAGAAAACTGTCATCATTTATAACTTCATTTATCAAGGCAACTGCCTGCGCACTCATGCCTTCACCGCTTCCGGTAAATCCCAGATGTTCTTCTGTGGTAGCCTTTACATTTACCCTGTCAGGGTCAAGTCCTAAAACTTTCGCTATATTTTCCTTCATCTGTGGAATATACCCTGCAAGCTTTGGCTTTTGGGCAATTATAGTTGCATCGATATTTTCTACAACATACAACTTTTCAGCCAGTCTGTCTCTTACAACAGCCAAAAGCTTCATGCTGTCCGCATCAAGAAAGGCATCATCCGTATCCGGAAAAAGCTTTCCTATATCTCCAAGAGCTGCCGCTCCAAGCAGAGCATCCATTATCGCGTGTACGAGCACATCCGCATCGGAATGTCCAAGAAGACCCTTCTCGTATGGAATTTCAACCCCTCCGAGAATAAGCTTTCTTCCTTCTGTAAGTCTGTGTACGTCATATCCGGTTCCTATACGCATACTGTCTAATATCCTCTCTCTCCGGTCAATGAATCGTCATTTTCTATCCAGTCACCAACATCGATCATGCGGAAATTGTCCTTGTCATCTCTAATATATACCTTTTCAATGCCCGCATTGATTATAACTCTTTTACACATAGCACAACTGCTGCCGTTTTTTACGTATTCTCCGCTTATTGCCTCAATCCCGCAAAGATACAGGGATGCCCCTATCATTTCTTCTCTTGACGCTGAAATGATAGCGTTCTGTTCCGCATGAACAGAACGACAGAGCTCATAGCGCTCTCCTCTCGGTATTTTAAGCTTCTCTCTCATACAATATCCAAGATCAGAACAGTTCTTTCTTCCTCTCGGCGCACCGGTATAGCCTGTTGCTATAACTTCATCGTTCTTTACTATAACAGCTCCATAATACCTGCGCATACAGGTACTTCTCTGACTCACCACCTCTGCCAGATCAAGATAATAATTTACCTTGTCTCTTCTTTCCATAAAGCCTCCTTTATTGTATTGCCGGACAAGGTCCGGTAATACACTCTGCCAACCATCGCGAGAGCGATTATACATGGTCGGCTAGTCCTTTATCGTATTGCCGGATGAAGTCCGGTA
>CADBPM010000022.1 GCA_902796595.1 uncultured Lachnospiraceae bacterium
AATATACGATGCAGCCTTCGCTCATCGCCTTTAGGCGATTTTCATGAGCGAATGGTTCCATATATGTCATATTGCAAAGCAATACATTCTGTATCAGCTTGCTGTACCTTAGTGCTTTCGCTTCGCAAAAGCACTATATTTAATGTAAGAGAATCTGCAATGATTTGAAATCACTCATTCTGTTTATTATTATACCTGCATTCATAAGGGTGGAACCATGAGCCTTAAGTCCATCAAGTCCGGAGGCATTTTCACCTTTCTTTCTGGCTCTGCCATCGTGAAGAACGCTTAAAGTATATTCCTTGTTAGGGTTAAGTCCCTTAAATCTTATTTTTCTTGAAGGCTTATTTGACTCTGCATGTATTTCAACAAAGGTAAATATAGCCTTTTCTTTGTCTTTTGTTACACTTTCCCAGCAGTCATAGAACCTGTTCTTACGATAGGATGCAATCCTGTAGTAATCACCATCCCTGATTATAGGATTTACGATGCGGAAGCGCTTTATCTGGTCAGGGATAAGCTCTTTTTCCTCGTCTTTTATGTTTCTTATGTCAAGTTCGTAGCCAAAGGTTCCTGCCATAGCTACATCTGCTCTTGTTTCGAAATCAGTTGTTCTGCCTGTTGCAAAGCTTGGGCAGTCCGCAACATGAGCGCCCATTGTAGACATAGGATAAACAAGGGCTGTTCCCTCTTGTATAGAAAGTCTTTCTATCGCATCTGTATTATCACTGGTCCAGATCTGAGGACTGTAGTAAAGCATAGCAGGGTCAAATCTGCCGCCGCCTGAAGAGCAGTTTTCAAGAAGTATATCAGGAAAATCTGCAAGAAGAGCATTTTGCATCCTGTATACTGCAAGCACAAATCTGTGGAATACTTCACCCTGTTTTTCGGCTGGAAGAGCAAGGCTTGCAACGTCGGTAAGAGCCCTGTTCATATCCCATTTAACATAAGCGATATTTCCACTTGAAAGAGAGGTTTTTATCTGTGAATAAACGCCGTTCCATACCTCTTCTCTTGTAAGGTCGAGCACGCACTGGTTTCTTCCGAGGTTCTTTTCTCTGCCTTTAAGGTGGAAAGCCCAGTCAGGATGAGCTCTGTAAAGGTCGCTGTCTTCATTTATCATCTCTGGCTCAACCCAGATGCCAAATTTAAGACCGGCTTTATTTATCTCTTCTGAAAGAGCTTTAAGCCCGCCAGGAAGCTTTTCTTCGTTTACATACCAGTCGCCAAGGGCTCTGTTATCATCAAACCTGTTTCCAAACCAGCCATCATCCATAACAAGCATATCAAGGCCTAGCTTGGAGGCTTCCTTTGCAAAATCAACGAGGATATCCTTGTTGAAATTTGTAAGAGTGGCTTCCCAGTTATTTATAAGAACCGGTTTTTCGGCGTGAGCCCATTTTTCAGGGATAAGATGCTCTCTGTAAAGGTCGTGGAAGCAATGAGACATTCCGTTCAAGCCTTTATCTGAGTAGACAAGTACACATTCCGGTGTCTGAAAAGACTCATTTGACCTTAACTCCCAGTTGAAATGGAAAGGATGTATTCCCATAACCATTCTTACCTTGTCAGACTGGTCGCGGGCAGCCTTTGCAAGGAAGTTGCCGGAATAAACGAAATTCATAGCGTAAACTTCGCCGTTATCAAAGTCTGCCTTATCTGAAAGCAGGGCGATAAATGGGTTTTCCTCGGCAGAGCTCTTGCCTCTTTTTGATTCGGCAACAACAGCACCAGGGAGCGCCTCCACTTCTGTTATCTCTCTTTCTCTTCCCCATGCTCCATGCAGAGTAAGGATCTTTCCACCTTGCATATCGATATCCATACATGCTGAAAGAGCTTTGGTAAGGTGCAAAGTCTCGCTTGACTCGTTTATTATCTTTACACTTCTTGTGATAGCATCGCTGTCTTTATAAACGCTGTAAGTTAAGATGACCTTCAGTGAAAGCACATCATCCTTAAGAATGATGTCAAGAGAATCACAGCATTTTTCGCATCCGCGGACAGATGGAAGGTCTGTAAGTGCATTTTTACCTGGATATATTTTGTATGAGTCATAGTGAAGTTCGAGACCTTGATCGCCGTTTTCGGCAGTCACATCTATACATGCTTCTCTGAAATCACCTGTGCCTGCAAAGGAATATTCCATAGGATAGTTGTCAAGAAAACCTACTTTATCACGTTTGTTAACTGAAGGAACGCCATGAGCTATATCTGCTCTTGAAAGTCTTATAAGCGCATCTGCGTCCTCTGAAGAAAGTTTCTTTCCGTAATAAATGTGACCAAGGTAAAATGAATCGATCACTGCTATTATGTAGCTTGTGTTCGGTGTTTCAAGAATAAATAAATTATTCTTTTTGTCAAATCTTATCAAGGTATTATCCTCCCTAGTATAAGTGTAATCTCCCAATATGCGTTTTGAAATACGGCAGACTAAATAATCAGCCAACGCTTTATTTTACGCATTTAATATTACACCGGCAGGAGGATAGAGTAAATTACAAGGCGCGTTATTCTATATACCAATTTGCGTGGTGGTGTGATATAATCATAAAAGTATAACGCAAAAGGGTATGTAGAACGGAGACACTATGTTAAAAGATTTTGAAGCGCATGTTTTTCCAAATGAAAATTTTATAGACCTTGACATGTACCAGTTCGGACATGAGAAATGTAAACCCGGACATTCATTCGGACCTGCAGCAAGACAGCATTTTTTATTCCATTATATAATAAGAGGAAAGGGAATTTTAATCGACCATGATCTGAGAAACTTAACGCCATCTTATGAGATAGGGGAAAATCAGGGCTTTCTTTTAAAACCGGGACAGCTTACGACTTATATTGCGGATGCGAGTGAACCTTGGGAATATATGTGGATCGAATTTGACGGAATGAGGGCAAGAGGACTGATGGATATAGCAGGGCTTACAGGGAAAAACCCCGTATTTACGGCCAAATTTACGGAATATCTGCCTGAAATAAAAGAACACATGTATTATATCTTAAATCATGAGGATGAAGATACGGTGTGCCTTATCGGGCATTTATACCTGTTTTTGCATGCACTTATCAGGTCTGTAAACGAGAAAGGATACAGACCTCAAAGAAACAAACTTGTTGATTTTTATATGCGTGAAGCAACAGCTTTTATAGACAATAATTATGAAAAGGATATTTCTGTACAGGATATCGCAAGAAACTGCGGATTAGACAGAAGCTATTTTGGTAAGATATTTAAGGAAGCAATGGGCTACACGCCGCAGGAATTTTTACTTTCATTCAGAATAAGCAAGGCGCAGGACCTGTTAAAAAATTCTCCTATGTCAGTGGGGGAGATAAGTCATGCGGTAGGATACGAAAATCAGCTGCATTTTTCAAGAGCCTTTGCAAAATTCTGCGGGATGTCGCCGACAGCATGGAGAAAGAGCAATGTAAGATGAGAAATAGTATGAGATAAAAAAAACAACCCGAATAATTATAAGATCAGGGTTGCTGTTATGAATTTAAGTGCAGGAGAAGGGGGTCGAACCCTCACGATGTCGCCATCAAAAGATTTTGAGTCTTCCGCGTCTGCCATTCCGCCACTCCTGCCTAACGCGATCAACATATGTTATCATATAATTTCACAAATTTCAAGACATTTTCAAAAAAAGTTACCTTAATTTTAAAATTTGTGCTATAATAAAGAATAGATGGGGCATTTCGGCAATAGTGCCGATGCAATTCAAAAGAAATGGAGGTCACATGTTTACACCGGGAGACTATGTAATTTATGGCGCTAATGGTCTCTGCCGAGTTAACGAGGTAACGACTTTAAGTTTTTCTGAAGATGAAAAGCTTTATTATTGTCTTATTCCTGTTGACGACCCTGGCAGTCAGCTTTTTGTTCCAGTAGGGCAGAACAAAGTTGTAATGCGAAAGCCTGTATCAGTTGAGGAAGCCAAATCCATTATCGACAGTATTTCTGAAATGGATGAGATTCACCCTGTATCTGATAGAGCGAGGGAGGAGAAATACAAAGAAGTCGCAAAAAAGGATGACTGCAGAGAGTGGTTAAGACTTTTTAAGACTATGTATGTACGTAAAAAGAGCAGGAGCGCACAGGGGCGTAAAATGACAGCAATGGATGAACGCTACACCAAGGCAGCAAGAGAGCATGTTTTTGGTGAGTTGTCATTTGTTCTTAAAAAAGACAAGGCTGACATTGAAGATTATGTTCTGGAAAAGCTTGAATCAAGCTGCATGGTTGAAATTCCTGCATCAAGGTAATGTGTACCATTGACTAATGAAATTCAGTGTTATATCATATAACTGTTCAACATGGATTATTCTGTCCAGTTGTTGAACAGTTTTCTTATTTTTGTATATAGGAGTATAAATTATGGCTGGTTTATTTGACAAGTTTAGCAAGAAGACGAAAAAAAGCAAGCCGGTTGTTCATCCGGTTGCTACAATTGAAATGGATACCGGAAGATTTATTGTTGCAGAACTTTATCCGGAAATGGCTCCAAATACAGTAAATAATTTTATCTCACTTGCAAAGAGTGGATTCTACGATGGACTTATTTTCCATAGAGTCATCAAAAATTTCATGATCCAGGGCGGAGATCCAAGAGGAAACGGCTCAGGCGGACCAGGATATTCTATAAAAGGTGAATTTCCACGCAATGGTTTCAAGACCAACACGCTTACTCATACTGCAGGAGTTCTTTCCATGGCAAGAGCTTCCGATTATGATTCTGCCGGCAGCCAGTTCTTTATCGTACATAAAGATGCCAATCATCTTGATGGAAGCTATGCTCCTTTCGGCAAGGTCATAGAAGGAATGGATGTTGTGAACGAAATAGCATTGACTGCTACTGATTTTGATGACAAGCCTTTAAAAACACAGAAGATACATAGAATAACAATTAACACAAAGGGTGTTAATTATCCTGAACCTGAGAAGATTGAAGAAAAATAAGGGCTGACGCATGAACTGTGATGAATTTCAGAAAAATATCATTCCTTTTATAAATGGCACTTTGTCTGTGAAAAAAATGAAGGAAATGCTCTATCATTGTGAAGACTGCAGTTCATGCAGAGATGAGCTTGAAATATACTATATAATCCTCAATTGTGTCAGACAGCTTGACACAGATGAGGATGTATCGGATAACTTTCACGAAAGATTTGTTGATTTTTTAAAACAGTCCGCAGCAATGGTAAAGAAGTATTACCGAAGAATGGTGACACACAGGATAGCTTTTCCTATGGTTACACTTTTTGCGATCAGTGCTGCCGGACTTTCGGTAAAACGGCCGGACAGTGCAACAACTGTTACACCGACATCCGCTGCCGAGTTTACCGATAACGACCTTGTGCTTAGATTTCGCTTCAGTGACCAGCACAGATATTATGAACAGAATATTACTGTAGATAAGATTTTACAGATTACAGGAAATAAAGATGGCGATAAAAAATGACAGTTACTTATTATTGATAGATGGTTCGAGTCTTTTGACAACACAGTTTTTCGGCTCACTTCCAAAACAGATACTTTTTGCAAAGACTGATGAGGAGAAGGAAAAATATTTTGGCAAGATCCTTCAGACTTCAGACGGCTTTTATACCAATGCAGTTTTTGGATTTGTAAAATATCTGCTTAAGATAATAAAAGAGCAGAAACCTGATCACCTTGCGATCGCATGGGATCTTTCAAGAAATACATTTCGCAGAAAGATGTATGCCGACTACAAGGGAAATCGTGGCAAGACTATGGCTCCGCTTTCTGATCAGTTCGCCATTTGTGAAAAGGTAATGGATCAGTTTGGAATACCTCAGTTTATGAGCAATGAATTTGAGGCTGACGATTTTTGTGGGTCTATTGCCAACAGATTTGAAAATGAGATTCCTGTCTTCATAATGACAAAGGATAATGATTATCTTCAGCTTGTAAATGATAAGACAAAGCTTTGGCTTATGCATTCAAGCGCAGAGAAGACAGATGAACTTTATGATAAATATAATATAGACAAGTCAGGTGTAAATGCACCGGCTAGGTGCTTTGTCTATGATACAGCTCTTATAAAGAGTGAATTCGGCGTAGATGCCTGCAATGTAAACTCGCTTAAGGGAATAATGGGTGATACAAGTGATAATATAAAAGGAGTTCCCGGCGTAGGTCCTGCTACGGCTACAGCACTTATAGGATATTATCACACTGTTGACAACATTTATTCAGCTATAAAGGACAAGAGCAAGGGTGAGTTAGATGAGGTAAAGAAGTTTTGGAAAGAGGAACTTGGCATAAAGAGATCACCTGTGAATTTCCTTCTTAAAGAGTCCGATGAAGAACTGGTGGGGGAGGCATCTGCAAGGCTTTCAGAAGAACTTGCCACAATAAAAAGGGATATTCCTTTAGAAGGGCTTACTCTTGACGACCTTAAGCTTAAGGTGAATGAGGAAAAGGCGGAAAAGATTCTTGAGGCACTTGAATTCACTTCTATAAATGTTAAAAATGAAATTCCGGAAGAATTCATTTCAACCGAAGGAACCACAAAGATAGAAAACCTTCCTTTCTCCATGAAGGCTTCCATGGATGTTGAAACTATGGGAGAGCATGGGTTAGAGCTTATCACAAACCTTGAGAGCAAGTCGGAAAAAATGACCGTAGTAAGGAAAGATGTGGCTCCTTTAAAGAAGAGAACGCTTGAAAGGGTTACTATAAGCGACATTGATGCGGTAACGGACTTCTTTAAAAAGCTTCTTAATTACAAGGGAAGAACGATAGGATTTACTCTTGACAGAGACTTTGTAAATGTAGTTACAGATAAAAAAGATACCATGATAATAAAGGCTCTTTTTATAAATGATGCCTTTATATCAGAAAAGCTTACAGAAGTGATAGAAAGAAATCCGGCTGTAAACTTTTTTACCTTTAATCTTAAGGATGAGCTTCATAGAATGTTTGAAGGAAGCAGTGATGTGAAGCTTTATTCTAATGTTTACGATCTTTCTGTAGTGCATTATCTTCTGAATCCGCTTGTAAGCAGTCATTCAGGTGAGGATTGCAGGAAAGATTTTGAGGAAGTCTTTAGTGACTGCGATCCGGTAAATGAAGCGGAAACAGCATTTTTTGCCGGAGATAAGCTTGTAGACATGGTCAAAGCGCAGGGAATGGACAAGATTCTCTGTGAAATGGAAATGCCGCTTATATATACTCTCTTTAAGATGGAGCAGAGAGGGATACTATTTAAGGCTCCCGAAATAAGGCACTACAGCAAAGAGCTTGCGGGCATGATTGGCGAGCTTGAAAAGAAGATATATGAGGGCGCCGGCGAAGAGTTCAACATCAATTCACCAAAGCAGTTAGGAGTTATCCTTTTTGAAAAGCTCCACCTTCCTTATGGTAAAAAGACCAAGACCGGCTATTCAACAAGTGCGGATGTGCTTGAAAGGATAAGATATGAGGACCCTGTTGTAGATAATGTGTTGAAATACAGGCAGCTTGCCAAGCTTAAATCAACCTACACAGACGGACTCGAAGCATTTCAACGCGAGGACGGCAGGATACACTGCACCTTTAATCAGACGATAACTGCAACCGGCAGGCTTTCCTGTACTGATCCGAACTTACAGAATATACCTGTTAGGGTTGAAATGGGTAAAAAGATCCGCAAGACATTTGTGCCAGAGGAAGGCTATGCCTTTGTAGATGCCGACTACAGCCAGATAGAGTTAAGGATAATGGCGCACATGTCAGGAGATCCTGAACTTATCGAAGCTTATAATGATGAAAAGGATATTCATAGAATTACAGCTTCAAAGGTCTTTCATGTTCCGTTTGAAGAAGTGACTCCGGAAATGCGAAGAAATGCGAAGGCTGTTAACTTTGGTATCATATATGGTATAAGTTCCTTTGGACTTGGTGAAAATCTTGGCATTTCAAGGAAAGATGCGGAAACATTTATCGAAGAGTATTTTAAGACTTTTCCGAGAGTAAAGGCTTACCTCGATTCTCTTGTCGACAGTGCAAAGGATAAGGGGTACGCAGAGACGCTGTTTGGCAGAAGAAGACCTATACCAGAATTTGAAAGCAATAATTTCAACCAGAGGAAGTTTGCTGAAAGGGTTGCAATGAATGCGCCTATACAGGGAACGGCAGCAGATATTATGAAGATTGCTATGAACAGGGTAAATGAAAGACTTGAAAAGGATTACCCCAATGCAAGGCTCCTGCTTCAGATTCATGATGAACTTCTTATCGAAGCGCCGGAGGCGGATAAGGAGGCAATAGGAAAGCTTCTTTCCGATGAAATGACAAATGCAGTAAAGCTTTCGGTTCCTCTTTCTGTAGACGTTATGTATGGTTATGACTGGTATGAGGTACATTAAATGTTGGTTATAGGAATTACCGGCGGTATAGGATCGGGAAAATCTCTTATAACGGATATAATGAAAAATGAACATGGTGCAAGGATAATAGATACGGATACTGTTGCACATGAACTCATGGAACCGGGTATGCCTTCCTACAATGGTATCGTGAAAGCTTTTGGAGGGGACATTCTTGATGAAAATAAGAGCATTGACAGAGAGAAGCTTGGAGGGATTGTCTTTGGTGATAAGGAAAAGCTAAAACTCCTTGATGATATCACGCATCCTGCTGTGAGAGATGAAGTTGAAAAGAGAATCGAAATATACCGTGCGGAGGGTGCACCTTATACTTTAGTTGAAACCGCATTGTTAATAGAAGCAGGCTACAGCGAATTCTGCGATAGAGTCTGGTATGTGCATGCAGACAGAGAAATAAGGTTTAAGAGGCTTTATGAGTCAAGAGGTATGGACAAAGAGAAGGCAGTTTCCATAATGGAAAAACAGCAGAAGGAAGATGCCTTTATAAAAATTTCTGATGATGTTATAGAAAACAGCACGACAAAGGGAGAAGTAAAAAAGCAGATAGAAAAGATCCTTGACAAGTACGTCTGTCTGCGGGGAAAAATGAAGACAGGACGTAAGATGGTGAATTTTACTTAAGTAGGAGATTACTCTTTATGAGCAGTAAATATGATGATTCAAAATTGATTTTTGGTCTTGATATCGGCACAAGGAACTTAGTCGGAGTTGTCGGAGCGAGGCTTGATGAACACCGATTCAGAGTTGCGGCAATGGATATCGCGGAGCACGACACCAGAGCCATGCTTGATGGTCAGATTCATGATATTCCAAAGGTTGCAAAATCTATTGCGGCAATGAAACAGCGCCTTGAGACCAAACTTGGCATGCAGCTTAGTGACGTATGTATTGCCGCTGCCGGACGTGTACTTAAGACTGTAAATGTACACTGTGAAGTAAATTTTGACGAAGAAAAGATTGTAAACAGGGATGATATACATGCTCTTGAAATGCTTGGCGTTGAAGAAGCTTACGAAAAGATCAGGCAGGAGACCGGCACAGAGGATGAATATTTCTGCGTTGGCTATTCTGTCACTCATTATTATCTTAATGGAGATATAATGGGTAATCTTGAGGAACATAAGGCTGCCAAGATAGAAGCAGAAATGATCGGCACTTTTTTGCCTGAGGATGTTGTAGACGGACTTTATACTTCTGTAGAAAATGCGGGTCTCTCTGTTGCCAATCTGACTCTGGAGCCTATTGCAGCCATTGATGTTGCCATACCGGAGAGATTCAGGCTTCTTAATATTGCTCTTGTCGATGTAGGAGCAGGTACATCCGATATCTGTATAACTCAGGATGGTGCGGTTACAGCCTACGGTATGATCCCTCATGCCGGCGATGAACTTACAGAAATAATTGCAAAGCTCTGCCTTACAGATTTCAACACAGCTGACAGGATAAAAATAGACTCTACCCGCTTAAAGAATGTAAAATATAAGGATGTCCTTGAGTTAAACCAGACAATGGCTTCAAAGGATATCGTAGAGGCTTTAAAGCCTACTATAGATTCTATAACTGCAGAGATTGGCGCCAAGATAAAGGAACTTAATGGCGGAAAGAGCGTAAGCGCTGTCTTTGTAGTAGGAGGTGGCGGCAAGGTCACAGGATTTACCGACAGTCTTGCAAAGGTGCTTGATCTTGCGCCAGAAAGAGTTGCACTTAGAGGCAAGGAAGTTCTTCATGATGTTGAATTTGATGAAAATGAATATGAAAAGGACCCTCTGCTTGTAACTCCTATCGGTATCTGCTACAGCTATTATGAAGCAAGAAACAACTTTATCTATGTTACATTGAATGGCGATAGGATAAAGCTTTATGACAACGGTAAGCTTACTGTTCTCGATGTGATCATGCAGGAAGGTTACACTAATGATGATGTCCTTCCAAAGCGTGGCAGGTCTATTAACTTCACTCTTGGAGGTGAAAGAAGGATTGCCAGAGGTGAGCTTGGCGAGGCAGCAGAGATCAAGCTCAACGGCATACCGGCCGGAATAAGCAAACCTGTTGAAAAGAATGATTCCGTTACGATAGTGGCATCCACCACAGGACCGGATGCAGAGATTACAATAGCAGATCTTAAGGAAATGAAGGAAACCTTTACTGTAAGGATTGATGATAGGGAAGCTGTATGCCCAAGGCTTGCCGAGGTAAACGGTGAGCTGGTTTCAGGTTTCTATTCGATAAATGACGGTGATGAGGTAGTGATCCGTGATTACTATACCTTATCACAGATACTTGAAATGTCAGACCTTCCTTACAGAGAGGGTTATCTTGTGAATAATGCTCCTGCGGACAAGGACACCAAGGTATTTGACCAGTTTTCAATAACAAGTCCTGAAATGAAGAGCATTTCAACCGAGAAGATGGTTGAAATGATACAGGAAAAGAAGAATGACGATCCTAATAAAGAAGTGGAAGGGGAAGCTCTAAAGGAAGCAGAAAAGGCAGAGGAAAGTGTGGTTGTCACTACAAATGAAGAAGTAGAAGACACTTCTGTTGCAGAATCCTTTGAAGATCTTCCTGATGTGGATGAGTCAGACCTTGATGAGGAAGAGGAAAAGCCGGAAGCTCCGGCAAGGGACATCACTGTAATGATAAACAACACACCTGTCACTCTTTCGGGCAAGGCAAATTATATATTTGTGGATGTGCTTGATAAATACAAGTTTGATATGAGCTCTTTAAGAGGAGAACTTGTGCAGAGGATAAATGGCAGAACTGTTCATGATTTTATGGGCAGGATTCATGATGGAGATAAACTTACTCTTAAGTGGAGCGAGGATGAGGACTAAAATGCAGCTTTGTACGATAGCGAGCGGCAGCAGTGGGAATGCGGCAATGGTGCGCACAGAATCTACGGTTGTTCTTGCGGATTGCGGGGTTTCCTGCAAAAGGATCACAGAAGGGTTAAAAGAAAAGGGAGTAGAGCCCGAAAAGCTTTCCGGTATATTTATAACTCATGAACATTCGGATCATATTAAAGGTTTAAGAGTATTTCTAAAAAAATATCATGTGCCTGTCTTTTCAACGGCAGGTACAATTGATGAAATACTAAGAAACCCGGCGATGAACGAGTGTGATAAGGGGCTTTTTAACATAGTAAGACAGGAAGAAAAGCTTACGATAGGGGATATTACAGCAACCTGTTTTGATATTCCTCATGATGCGGCAGAACCGGTCGGATGGTGCTTTGTAAAAGATGATAAGAAGGTGAGCGTATGCACTGATATCGGTATTGCAACAGACACTATAAGGGAGCATATCGCCGGCAGTGATGCCATGGTCATTGAGGCAAATCATGATGTCAGGATGCTTGAAGCAGGCAGTTACCCTTATGAGCTTAAATGCCGGATACTTGGTGACAGAGGTCATCTTTCCAATGAAAATTCAGGAAAACTTATATCTGAAATCTGGAAAGAAAATATGAAGTATGTCTTTTTGGGGCATCTTTCAAAGGAGAATAATCTCCCTCAGATTGCTCTTGCAGCGGTTGAAAATGAAATGGCTAAGGAGCACGGGGATTATGAAATATATACATCTATCAGAACAGCGAATAGAGATATTCCGACGGATCTGGTAACAGTATAAGAAAAATAAGAGGTGAATTTATGAAAAAGGCAGTTTTATCTGTAGTAGGAAAAGACAGTGTGGGTATTATTGCAAAGGTGTGCACATATCTTGCAGGAAAAGAAATCAATATCCTTGATATCTCACAGACTATTGTAGGCGGTTTTTTCACCATGATGATGATAATTGATGTAACAGGTGTAGATGATAAGTTTACTTCTGTAATTGATGATCTTAAGGGTGTTGCTGCCGAGGCTGGTGTAGAGATTCACGTTCAGAGAGAAGAGATATTTGACAAGATGCACCGCATCTGATAACACAGGGGGAGAAAATGATCACTTTTGATGAAGTAAAAGAAACCAATGAAATGATCGAGCACGAAAACCTTGATGTGCGCACTATCACTATAGGTATAAGCCTGCTTGATTGTATTACAGATGATCTTGATAAATTAAATAAAAATATTTATAACAAGATCACTGATATAGCACATGACCTTGTTAAAACAGGAAATGATATCGGCAAGGAATTCGGTATTCCAATCGTAAATAAAAGAATATCCGTAACTCCTATAGCTCTTATCGGCGGAGCTGCCTGCAAGACAAGTGATGATTTTGTGACAATAGCAAAGACACTTGATGCCGCTGCCAAGACAACAGGAGTAAATTTTATAGGTGGTTATTCTGCACTTGTAAACAAGGGCATGACACATGCAGATGAACTTCTTATAAGGTCCATTCCAAGAGCACTTGCCGAGACAGAGAACGTATGTTCTTCTATCAATCTTGGCGCTACCCGTACGGGTATCAATATGGACGGCGTAAAGCTCATGGGTGAGATCATAAAGGAGACAGCTGAATATACTAAGGAAAATAACTCAATTGGCTGTGCAAAGCTCGTTGTATTCTGCAATGCTCCGGACGACAATCCTTTTATGGCAGGTGCTTTTCATGGAGTTACCGAGGCAGATGCGATCATAAATGTGGGCGTAAGCGGTCCTGGCGTTGTAAAGAGCGTTCTGTCACATTGCTATGATCTTGACTTTGGTGAACTTGCAGAAACGATCAAAAAGACTGCCTTCAAGATCACAAGAGTTGGACAGCTTGTTGCACTTGAAGCTTCAAAAAGACTTGGTATACCTTTTGGCATAGTTGATCTTTCACTGGCACCTACGCCCGCTATAGGAGATTCCATAGCTGATATTTTCGAGGAAATGGGACTTGAAAAGGCTGGTGCTCCGGGCACGACAGCTGCTCTTGCAATGTTGAATGATCAGGTAAAAAAAGGAGGCGTAATGGCTTCCTCTTATGTTGGCGGGCTTTCCGGTGCATTTATACCTGTAAGTGAAGATCAAGGTATGATAAATGCCGCTGAGGCTGGTTCACTTACAATAGAAAAGCTTGAAGCCATGACTTGTGTCTGCTCGGTCGGTCTTGATATGATAGCTATTCCTGGTGATACTCCTGCAAGTACAATTTCAGGAATAATAGCAGATGAAATGGCAATTGGTATGATAAATGCCAAGACTACAGCGGTAAGACTTATTCCGGCTGTTGGGAAGAGCGTTGGTGATAAGGTCGAGTTTGGCGGCTTGCTCGGATATGCTCCGATAATGCCTGTCAACCAGTTCAGTTGTGAAAAGTTTATAGGTCGCGGCGGCAGGATACCGGCACCTATACATAGTTTTAAGAACTAGGAGAAATTTATGGAAACCAGAATGTGGAGTGAGCTTCTTGAGCCTTATAAGCTTGCAGTGGATGAACTCCTTGTTAAGTTCAGTCATGTAAAAGACCAGTATAATTCGAGGGGGGAGTATTCTCCAATAGAGTCGGTACTTGGAAGAGTAAAGCGCATTTCCAGTATTCTGGAGAAGGCACAGAAGAAGGGCATCGATCTTGACGATGTAGAAGAGAAGATCGAAGATATAGCCGGTATAAGGATTATCTGTCAGTTTACTGATGATATATACACTGTGCGTGATATGATAAAAAACAGAAGCGACTGCTTTGTCGTTGAAGAAAAGGACTATGTTACTAATGCAAAGCAGAGTGGGTACAGGAGTTATCATCTTATAATAAACTACAGCGTTGAAACGGAGTACGGCGCCAAAACAGTAAAGGTTGAGGTTCAGATCCGTACTCTTGCAATGGACTTCTGGGCTACGATCGAACATTCTCTGCAATACAAATATAAGGGAAAGCTTCCTGTAAATGTATCTCAGAGACTTACAAATTCGGCAAGCGCTATTCTCAAACTCGATGAAGAAATGTCTGCTATCCGCGACGAGATCGTAGATGCACAAAATTCTTTTAAAATAAAGGCAAGGATAGTTTCGGAGATCCTTAATAACATACAAAATCTTTATAAGGTTGGAAATGACAGAGAGGTTGCCAAGATTCAGGATGAATTTTACTTTATCTATGAAGAAGGGGACCTTGATACATTGGAACGTTTCAACCGTGAACTTGACCATATCGTGGAAGGCTATCACACGCAGAGCCTTCCGAATTTCGACACAGGGAGCAATTATTGATGGCATTTACATTACCTGAGGCCTTTAAGGCAAGAATCAAAGAGGAACTTGACAATAAAGAATATGAGGCATTTTTAGCAAGTTATGAAAAAAAGCCGCTTGCCGGTCTCAGGCTTAACAGGTTGAAGATTGACCCTAAAAAATGGGACTCAATCTCTCCTTCAACGTTAAGAAAGATTCCTTGGATAGATAACGGGTATTATTATGATGCCAATGACTGGAATGCATCAAAAGACCCATACTATTATGCAGGACTTTATTATATACAGGAGCCAAGTGCCCAGACACCGGCCAATATCCTGCCTGTTGAACCGGGCATGAGAGTTCTTGACCTTTGCGCCGCACCGGGCGGAAAAAGCACTGAGCTTACAGCAAAGCTTCAGGGCAAAGGTCTCCTTGTTTCAAATGATATCTCTGCCACAAGAGCTAAGGCACTTGTTAAAAATCTTGGAGTTTTTGGCTCAAAAACATCACTTATCACAAGCTGTGAACCGGGGCAGTTACTTAAGTTTTTCCATAAGTTTTTCGACAGGATTCTTGTGGATGCCCCTTGTTCGGGAGAAGGAATGTTCAGAAAAGAGCCTGTTATTATGAAAAACTGGGAACAGTACGGGACAGGCTACTATAATGACATACAGAAGGACATAATCCTTAAGGCTTCTGATATGTTAACCCCTGGCGGCTACATGCTTTATTCCACCTGTACATTTTCACCTGATGAAGATGAAGGAACTATGGATTTCCTGCTTAATAACAGACCGGAAATGGAGATCGTGCCGATTCCTTCTGAAAATGAATATGAGGGGTTTGATACAGGTCATCCGGAATATATAGGAAGTTTTCACGACGAAATAAAAAATGCTGTAAGGATTTGGCCTCATAAAATGGAAGGAGAGGGGCATTTCTGCTGCCTTCTTCATAAAAAAGAAGGCGAAGTTGGACTATCCTGTCAGACTAAAATATCTCCTGTAAAGCTTAGTAAGGAAGAGGAAGATTTTTTTGCTTCTTACGGGCTTTCAAAGGATGAAATGAAAAGGATAGAAGCCCATGGAGATAAGTTATATCTGATTCCTGAAGGACTTCCGGATATTACGGGACTTAGAATCCTTAGAAACGGGCTTTATATTGGAGACAGAAGGAAGGGAAGATTTGAACCTTCACAGCCTTTTGCCATGTCTGTAAAGGCAAGTGAGGCAAAGTACTTTTTAAAGCTTCCTTATGAAGACCCAAGAATCGAGAAATATCTTAAGTGTGAAACGATCGATATAACAGAAGAAGAAAAGGAAAAGAACGGCTTAGCTGATATTGCAAAAGGCGAATATATTCTTGTAGGGCTTAATGACTATCCATTGGGATGGGGCAAGCTTTCAGGTACAACGATAAAGAACAAATATTTTGCTGGCTGGAGAATGATGTAAATGGCTTCAAAAGAAAAAACAGAATTAAGGCTTGATAAATATCTTGCAGATATGGGTGTTGAAACAAGAAGCAAGGTTGGTAAGCTCATCCGCAAGGGAGCGGTCACTGTAAATGGTGAAATGGTCCGTAATGCGGCAGCAAAGGTTAATACAAAGACTGACGTGGTAAAGGTCGCAGGACAGACGGTCACTCATACAACATATTTTTACTATATGTTAAATAAGCCGCAGGGAGTGATAACATCTACAGAAAAAGGACCGACTCCGACAGTTATGGATGTTCTTGTTGAAGCTGGTATAGACTGTCCTGCTTTTGCAGAGCTTGCACCGGTCGGAAGACTCGATAAGGATACAGAGGGTCTTTTACTTATCACAAATGATGGTGGGCTTAACCATAGATTGCTTTCTCCAAACAGCCATGTTGACAAGCTTTATTATGCTGAGGTAGACGGTGAAGTTACCGAGGGAGATATAAAGGCTTTTGAAAAAGGCATGAATCTTGGAGATTTTACAAGTAAGCCTGCAAAGTTAGTTGTAAAGGAGTCTGCGCTGGGCAGAGCAAAGACTCTTGTGACAATAAGTGAGGGAAAATTTCACCAGATCAAACGAATGTTTGAAAAATGCGGAAAAGAGGTTACTTTTCTAAAAAGGCTTAAAATGGGAACTCTTGAACTTGACCCAACACTTGAGCCGGGCGAGTTTAGAGAGCTCACCAAAGAAGAAATAGAAAATGTCGTATTGTGAAGCAATACATTCTGTATCAGCTTGCTGTACCTTAGCGCTTTTGCTACGCAAAAGCACAATATACGATGTAGCCTTCGCTCATCGCTGTCAAGCGATTTGCATGAGCGAATGGTTCCAGAAAATGTCGTATTGCTTCGCAAAAGCACAATATAAACGGAATTTTAGGATTTAAGAATTTAAGAATGAAGAAAATTGAGAAATACGAAAAAGGATACTTTGGCTTCAGAAAGAAAAAGCTTATTTTAAATATGTTTTTTAATCTTCTGGCAGCCTTGGCTGTTTTTATATTTGGTCTTCTTGTAAATAAATTTGAACTTAGAAATATATTTTCTGTGATCGCAATGCTTTTTATACTGCCGATAGCAAGAAGTTTTGCTGAACTTTTTATCCTTCTGCCTTATAAGAAAGCGGATGAAAATGACTATGCCAAAGCAGAGAAGGCTATAGAAGGAAAGGGCATGCTTCTTTATGAAGCGGTATTTACTTCAAGCGAGAGACCGATGCACCTCAACATGATCGCGCTTTTCCATGGCAGAATACTTGGTTATGAGGCAAGGGGTATTTCAAAGAACGAAAAGACTCATGAGGAAAATCTTAAGGAAGCAAAGAAATATATTGATAAGCACCTTGAAAATCAGGGACTTGGCGAAAAGATTGTCATTTTTGACGATATAAACAAGTTTATAAATGCGTTTCCTGCTGATAGGGAGCTTACAGAAGAAGTCAGTACAGAAATTACAGAATTAAAAAAATCAATGGAGTACTTTGTAGTATGACAGAGATAACAATAAATGAAAATGACGCAGGCGGCAGACTTGATAAATATCTCTGCCGTTTTTTAAAAGAGGCTCCATCAAGTTTTATTTATAAGATGCTCCGTAAAAAGAACATTACTTTAAATGGGAAAAAGGCTGCCGGAACAGAGAAGCTTTCCGCCGGTGATGCGATAAAGCTTTTTTTATCCGATGAAACAGTTGTTAAATTTGGCGGAAGACCTTCTGGAAACGGAGGAAATACGGAGAGGCAAAACATTTCAACCGAAATTCCAGAGGAATTCCTTAAGGCAAGTAAACTTGAATGGAAGTTTAAGGAACCTCAGATAATATATGAGAATAATGACATTTTAGTTATAAATAAGCCCGCGGATGTGCTTTCGCAGCCTGCGGACGGCAGTGAGCCTTCTTTAAATGAATGGATATTATCCTATGTGATAAAGAATGGCTTCAGCAAAGATGATTATCTGACTGTACATCCTGCTGCCGCGAACAGGCTTGATAGAAATACCAGCGGTGTGATACTTGCAGGCAAGACTCTTCCGGGTCTTCGTTTTCTTTCTGCCATGATAAAGGAAAGAAAGCTTGACAAATATTACCTTACACTTGTGCAGGGCGAGGTTAAGGAAAAGGCGCTTGTAACGGCCTATCTTTTGAAATCAAAGACGCATAATCAGGTGAAGATCTTTGACAGGGAAACAGAGGGCGCATCCCTTATAAAGACAGAATACACTCCGGTAGGTTGTGCAAACGGACATACTCTTTTGCTTGTGAAGCTTATAACCGGAAAGAGCCATCAGATAAGGGCCCACCTTGCCTACATACATCACCCTGTTTTTGGTGATCCAAAATATGGCATAAAATCTGAGACTGAACTTGCAAAAAGGTGCGGGCTGAGAAGTCAGTTTTTACATTCTTATATGACTGTATTTCCTGAAAATACAGATGAACGCTTTGCAGAACTTTCAAGGAAAAAATTTATAGCACCGCTTCCAGAGAATCTCCGACATGTGCTTGAAAGGATGGGACTTTTAGAATGCCTTCATGGAATTCACGTGGATTAAGAGGATCTCTTCTTGAAAGCCTTATAAATATGTCTAATGAAAAATATAGGGAAGAGAAGCTTGCTATTGTTCAAAAAGTTCCTACGCCGATAACGCCGGTAAGGATAGACCCTGATAACAAACAGATAACCCTTGCGTATTTCGACCAGAAAAGTACAGTCGATTACATAGGGGCTGTGCAGGGCATACCTATATGCTTTGATGCAAAGGAATGTGCGGCAAAAAGCTTTCCGCTTCAAAATGTCCATGCTCACCAGATCAGATTTATGAAGGATATGGAAGAGCAGGGCGGTGTTTCCTTCTTTGTCATTTATTTTGCCTTGTGGGAAGAGTATTATTATTGCCCCCTGGTTGAAATGGAAAAATACTGGGACAGAGCCAAAGATGGCGGCAGAAAGAGCGTAAAATACGAGGAATTTACAGAAGGCTTTAAAATAGGCACGAGAGAAGGCGTTCCTTTGCATTATCTTGCAGCAATAGAACTTGACCTTGAAAGAAGAGATAACTGAAGAATTTTATCAATATGTGTTTAAGAAAGGCGGTACAAAATGAGCAAAGTAGTGTCTGAACATGTAAAATGGGTCGGAAAGATCGACTGGGAGCTTAAGAGCTTTCATGGAAATGAACTCTCGACTGACAAGGGGTCTTCTTATAACGCTTATCTGGTAAGAGGAAGCAAAAAAACTGTTCTTATCGATACAGTCTGGGGACCTTATGACAGAGAATTTGTAGCAAGGCTGCAGCAGGAGATAGACCTTAAGGATATCGATTATGTGATAATGAATCATAATGAAACGGATCATTCAGGTGCTCTTCCAGAGCTTATGCGTCTTATTCCTGATACTCCGATTTATTGTACCGCCAAAGGTCAGACTATCATTAGAGGGCACTACCATGAAGAGTGGAACTTTGTAAATGTTAAGACAGGAGATACTCTTGACCTTGGGGATATAAAGCTTACATTTATCGAAGCACCCATGCTTCATTGGCCTGATACCATGTTTACCTATATGGATGCCGGAGAGGGAGAGCATATTTTATTTTCAAATGATGGATTCGGTCAGCATTATGCAACAGAATCTCTGTTCGATGACTGCGTAGACAAGTCGGAAGTATATCATGAGGCAATGAAATACTGGGTAAATATACTTAACCCTTATGCTGCCCAGGCAACAAAGAAGATCAAGGATATCCTTGCCATGAACCTGCCGCTTGATATCATCGCGCCAAGTCATGGTATTATCTGGAGAAGCAATCCTACAGAGATTGTGAATAAATACCTTGAATGGGCAAATGCTTATAGTGAAAAGCAAGTCACAATCTTTTACGATACGATGTGGGAATCAACAAGAAAGATTGGTGAAGCAATAGCAAAGGGAATTTGTGAGGAAAAGCCTGAGTATACAGTTAAGCTTTTCAATGCAGGAAAAGAAGATAAAAATGATATTGCCACAGAGGTCTTCAAGGCTAAGGCTGTCCTTGTAGGCTCACCTACCATCAATTTGGGCTATGCATACTCTATCGCAGGAATGATGGAGCTTATAAAGGGGCTTCGTTTTAAGAATAAAAAAGCTGCTGCATTTGGCAGCTGCGGCTGGGGTGGCGGTGCTGTAAAGCAGCTTACAGAAAAGCTTAAGACAGCCGGTTTTGAAGTTGCAAATGATGGTTTTGAAAAAATGTGGGTTCCGGATGAATCTGTTCTTAAAGAAGCAGAGGAATACGGCAGAAATTTTGCAAAAGACCTTGACTGACAGAGTGTTGAAATAAATTGGAGGATATATGATCAAGATATTTGGCATGCATACATGCCCATATTGTGACTTTTTACAGCCACAGATTAAAGGAAGAGAAGAATTTAACTATATCGATATAGGTGCTGATGTTAGAAATATGCATGAATTCATGGATTTAAGGGATAACAGACCTGAGTTTGACCATTCAAAAGAAATCGGAGATATCGGTATTCCTTGCTTTCTTTTTGAAGACGGAAGAGTTTCCCTTGATCCTGCTGATGCCGGATTGGTAGAGTATTCTGGTGCGTCAGCCTGCTCAATAGAAGATCATAAGGCAGGTAAGAATGGATGTTAAAACGTTTTGCCCGCTTCGTTTCCCTAAATATCCTTGGAATGATAGGCTTGTCTTTCTATATTCTTGCTGATACCTATTTTATTTCCAAGGGTATCGGAGCAGACGGACTTACTTCACTGAATCTTGCACTGCCGGTGTACAATCTCATCTATGGAATCGGTATGATGACTGGAGTCGGCGGTGCAACCTTATTCTCGATAAGAAAAGCAGAAGGTAAAGATAAGACCGAGGGCAATAAAATATTTACAAATGTTATATTGACTCTGACCATCTTTGCCATCTGCTTTATTTTAACCGGATTATTTTTTTCGGGTAATATATCAAGACTGCTTGGTGCCAATGATGCGGTTTATGAAATGACAAGAATATATCTTAAGGTTGTTCTTCTTTTTTCACCTGCATTTATGCTCAATTCGGTTATAATGACCTTTGTTAGAAATGATGGAGCTCCGGGGCTTGCCATGGCTGCAACACTTTCGGGAAGCTTCTTCAATATCGTTATGGACTATATCCTGATATTTCCGGCTGGACTTGGAATGCTTGGAGCTGTTCTTGCGACAGGCTTTTCTCCTGTGGTGGGCATGCTTGTCATGTCGGTGCATTTTATAAGAAAAAGAAATTCTTTCTGCCTTATAAAGACCAAACTTTCGCCTGCGATCCTTGGCAAGGTTTTTGCGCTTGGTCTGCCGTCATTTATTACCGAATTGTCAGCAGGAATTGTTATAATTGTTTTTAACATGCTTTTTCTTAAATATGCCGGAAATACAGGTGTGGCTGCGTATGGAGTCATTGCCAACATTGCACTTGTTACCAATGCAATGTTTAACGGCGTGGCGCAGGGCTCACAGCCTCTTGTAAGCGAAAGCGCCGGGGCTGGTAACAGGCGTGATATGAAGTTTATCTTATTCATGGCTGTTTTAACAGTATGCACTATTGCAGGACTTGCCTACCTTGGACTTTTTGTAAATAAGGGATGGGTAGTCGGTGTGTTTAACAGCGAAAAAAACACTGTTTTACAAAAGATTGCAGAAAATGGACTTGTTCTTTATTTTATCTCCCTGCCTTTTACAGGTATAAATATCGTAATGGCGTCCTTTTTTGCAGCATCAGGAAGTCCAGTACCGGGTCAGATCATTTCATCCTTACGAGGGTTTATCCTTGCGATACCGGTACCATTTGTAATGGCGGTTCTTTTTAAAATAACAGGTATATGGCTTGCCCTTCCTGTAACAGAAATGCTCACATTTGCGGTGGGGCTTGTTATGCTTAATGCAGCGAAAGACTGATTTTTACCTTTGCTCCTTGCATCATTATTTTATACTTGAATAAACATGAGGATAAACTATGAATTTGAATGAACTTGCGATAGGTCATAAGGCGAGAGTGGATATTGTCGGCGGTGATGGAGCACTGAGACAGCACTTTCTTGATATGGGCATTATCCCGGGAGAAATAATTGAACTTGTTAAATTCGCTCCAATGGGAGATCCCATGGAATTTCGTATACAGAACTATGAACTTACTCTTAGAAAAGATGATGCAGCCCGCATCAAGGTAACAGAAGTAGGCAAAGAAGAAATCAATACAGTCAGACCGGCAAAGACTGCAGGTAAAAAAGAATCTGCTCACCCGCGCATTGGTGAGGATAAGAAGGAAGTTCGTTCAAATAAGGAACGTATGGAAGAAAAGATTGCGGGCAGAACATATACATTTGCTCTTGCAGGCAATCAGAATTGTGGCAAGACGACCCTCTTTAATGCACTTACTGGAAGCAATCAGCATGTTGGCAACTTTCCGGGAGTTACAGTGGATAGAAAATGCGGTCCGATCAAGGGACATCCTGAAACTGAAGTAGTAGACCTTCCGGGAATTTATTCTCTGTCGCCTTATACAAATGAGGAAATAGTTTCAAGGCGTTATATTCTCGACGAGAAGCCAACTGCGATCATAAATATAATCGATGCCACAAATATCGAAAGAAATCTTTATCTTACCATGCAGCTGCTTGAACTGGACATACCTATGGTCCTTGCTATAAACATGATGGATGAACTGCGTGGCAATGGTGGTTCTATCCGTATAAATGAAATGGAAGAACTCCTGCAGATACCTGTCGTGCCGATTTCCGCAGCTAAAAATGAAGGCATTCAAGAGCTTATAAATCATGCTATTCATGTGGCAAAGTACAACGAGAGACCGCAAAGAAAAGATTTCTGTGATAAAAATGAGCATGGTGGAGCTGTACACAGAGCTATCCATGGTGCCATGAATCTTATTGAAGATCATGCTGAAAGAGCAGGGATACCTGTCCGCTTTGCGGCAAGCAAGCTTATTGAAGGTGATAAACTTGTAGAAGAAGCCTTGAACCTCGATAATAATGAAGCGGATATGATGGGGCATATTGTGTCGCAGATGGAAAGGGAGAGAGGTCTTGATAAGGCAGCTGCTATTGCCGATATGAGATTTTCATTTATACATAAGCTCTGTGATGCTACAGTTGTCAAACCTCATGAAAGCAAAGAACATGAACGAAGCAGAAAGATAGATCAGGTTCTTACAGGAAAATGGACCGCAATTCCTTTATTTGTGCTCATAATGGTTCTTGTGTTTTTACTGACCTTTAATGTAATCGGAGCTTTTTTTCAGGACTTGCTTGCCAAGGGAATAGAATATCTGACAGAGCTTGTGGATAAAGGGCTTACAGGTTTAAATGTATCGCCAGCACTCCATTCGCTTGCTGTTGATGGAATATTTAACGGTGTAGGTTCAGTCCTTTCATTTGTGCCTATAATCGTTGTTTTGTTTTTCTTTTTGTCATTACTTGAAGACAGCGGGTATATGGCGCGTGTTGCATTTGTAATGGATAAACTCCTTAGAAAAATAGGACTTTCAGGCAGATCAATAGTTCCGCTTCTTATAGGATTTGGCTGTTCGGTTCCGGCAACAATGTCAACAAGGACCCTTCCTTCAAGGCGAGACAGAAGAATGACAACGCTTCTGATACCATTTATGAGCTGTTCTGCCAAAATGCCTATTTATGCATTTTTCGCAGATGCATTTTTCCCTGAATATAAAGCACTTGTAATGGTCTGTCTTTACTTTGGCGGAATCGCAATGGCGATACTCATTGCATTTATAGGTAAAAATACAGTCTTTAAGGGCGAGGCGGTGCCATTTGTAATGGAACTTCCTAATTATAGAATGCCGGCGCCTAAGAATGTTCTTCATCTTATGTGGGACAAGGCAAAAGATTTCCTTCAGAGAGCATTCAGTGTCATTTTTATAGCTACAATAATTGTCTGGTTCCTGCAAAGCTTCGATTTTGGTTTAAATATGGTAGCAGACCAGCAAAATTCAATCCTTGCGTGGGTTGCTGGAATAATAGCTCCAGTATTTAAACCACTTGCCTTAAACGACTGGAGGATAGTGACAGCTGTTATATCAGGCTTCATGGCAAAGGAAAGCATAGTTTCCATGATTTCGGTACTTTATGGTAGCAGTGCAGCGCTTACAGGTACTTTGACCGGAGTGCAGGCGGCATCCTTCCTTACTTTCTGTCTGCTTTACAATCCTTGTGTGGCTGCAGTTGCATCCATAAAGAGGGAAAGAGGTACAAAATATGCGCTAATAATGGTTGTATTCCAGTGCGTTGTTGCATGGTTTGCGGCATTGATTGTAAGAGGTGTGGGTGTGCTTATCTTTTAAGATATCAGATATTGTTGTGATCAAGCAAAGAACTGAGAATGAAGGCTGAGTTTCTTTGGATGTAATAAAAATAGCTATCGTAAACGAAATAAGTAATTTCGTTTACGATAAACGTCGCCGAGAATTAATGTTGGATAGAGCAGGCTATATCCGCAATTATTTTCTTCGCTTACTATAAATACAATACAGGTCATAATAGACATTAAAACTGGCTTGTGATAAACTAATTTTAAAGTGTATAAAGAAAATGGTTCTTTACAGGTAAGACACTTTAAAGGAGTTATCACAGGTCTTTTTTGCTTTTTAGGGGATTAAAAAGGGGGCAGAGGAGACAATTAAAAATAGAGTGGAATATTTCAACCAGAATATAGTACCATTTTCCGGCATGCTTATGAAAATATGTGAAGAGCAGATATAGAGTTTATACGGAAAGGATAAAACCATGGCAGAGACAAAAATCAAGGGGAAAACAACAGTGAAGAACGACGCTGAAAACGACAAAGTGATGACGAAGAAAAAGACATCTAAAAGAACAAATAAAAATCAGGCGACGAAGAAAACTTCTGAGAAGAAGACCACAATGAAAAAGGATATAAAGCCTAAGGTGGCTGATTCAAAAATAGAGATGGATGAAGTCAGTCTGAAGAAAGCAAATGAAGTGGCAGTAGTTCAGTATAAAGAGCCTCGCAGAAGTGTTGCGTTTATAGGTTCTGAATGTCATCCATTTGTTAAGACAGGTGGTCTCGGTGATGTGATGTATGCGCTTCCGCGAGAACTTGCAAAGATGAACTGTGATGTCCGGGTGATATTGCCGCGTTATGAATGCATACCATGGAAATATCAGGAGAAAATGGAATATCGCGGTGAGTTCTATATGAACCTCGGAAATACCGGACGCAATGTATATGTCGGCATCATGGAATATGCAGAAGACGGGGTTGTCTATGATTTTATCGACAATCAGGAATTCTTTTCCGGTCCGAAACCTTATATCAATCTGATCGACGATATCCCTAAATTCTGCCTTTTTTCAAAGGCAGCCCTTGCGGCACTGAACTTTTTGAACTGGATACCGGATATCGTTCATTGTCATGATTGGCAGGCAGCCCTTGTGCCGGCTTATCTTCGTACATTGTTTGAGGGAACGCCGGTGGGACGCGCAAAGTCAATCCTTACTATTCACAATTTACGCTTTCAGGGAATATATGACATAAAGTCAATCCGTTACTGGACAGGACTTCCGGATTATGTTTTTGATAATCCCGGACTTTTTGGTCAGAAATGGCTGGATGCAAACATCATGAAAGGCGGTCTCGCATTTGCGGACCGTATCACGACAGTAAGCCCGAATTATGCGGGAGAAATACAGTCAGGAGAATATGGCGAGGGTCTGGACGAACATCTTCGTTTTCATAATTGCAAACTGAGGGGAATTATAAATGGTATAGATTATGAAATGTGGAACCCTGCGACTGATGCTTCTTTTGCGGTACATTATGATCGTGAAAGTATGGTACAGGGGAAGAAAGCCAATAAGCTTGCGTTGCAGAAGGAGCTTGGACTTGAAGAGGATGAGAACAAGTATGTGATCGGTCTCATATCAAGACTTACAAACCAAAAAGGTCTCGATCTTGTGAATGATATTGTTCCGAATGTGCTGGATGAATTCACACAGATAATTGTGCTAGGAACGGGAGATAAGAATTACGAGAATTCCTTCAGAAATTACGAGAACAACTATCATGGACGCTTTAGTGCCTGCATCCAGTATGACGAAGCAAGGGCACATAGGATATATGCCGGAGCAGATGCGCTCCTTGTGCCGTCAAAATTTGAACCTTGCGGTCTTACTCAGCTTAATGCGATGCATTATGGTACGATACCGATTGTTCGTGAGACGGGTGGATTAAAGGACACAGTGGAACCTTACAATCAGTATAGCGGAAGCGGTAACGGATTTACATTTGACCGTTATGAATCCGGGCTGCTGCTGGATGCTATCAATCGCTCCAAGACATTGTATTTTACCGAGAGAGAATACTGGGATATGATGGCACTCAGGGACATGGATAAGGATGTTTCGTGGCAAAATTCCGCAAGGCAGTATAAGAACCTGTATCTTGAACTGACACCATGGTAAGGTGAGAAGGGTTGAAATGAGACTTGCCGCTTCAAGCTATCACTAAATAGAATACAGGCCATAATAGACATTAAAACAGGCTTGTGATAAACTGTTTTTAAGGTATATAAAGAGAAGAACTCTTATTAGGCAATATACTTTAAAAAGTTATCACAAGTCTTTATTTTTTGATTTTTAGGATGATTAAGGGTTGACATAGGGGACTTAAATAATTATACTGTCAGCAATCACTTTTTTATGCTACCATGATAACACGTTAGCACGCTAAAGTGGAACTCAAAAAAATGGGTTGATAAGTCGATAAATGGATTAGCTTGCCATCACTCTTGCGATAGCAGGCAGAGTATATTACCGGTCTTTGTCCGATAATACAATCAAAGGAGAATATTATGCTTCTTACAGACAGACTTTTGCACACGCCGGAGGGGTTCAGGGACATTTACAACGATGAATGTCTTGATGAAAGCGCAGCCATAGAAAAGATCATGTCAGTTTTTCATTTGTCCGGATTTGAGAATGTGCGGACTCCGGGACTTGAATATTTTGAGGTCTTCAGTAAGGAGAGGGGTTCGGTGCCTGGCAATCAGATGTACAGGTACTTTGATGCTGACGGAAACACACTTGCATTAAGACCTGATATAACGCCAGCGATCGCAAGGCTTACGGCGAGATATTTCAACGAGGAAGCTGGGACTCTCAGGTTTTGCTACAGTGAGGAAACCTACAGAAACACTCCAGGGCACAGGGGACAGATGAAAGAGGTCATTCAGACCGGCGTGGAGCTTATAGGCGACGGAAGTGTCCTTGCTGATGCTGAGGTGATTGCTGTGGCAGTTAAAAGTCTTCTTGCTGTCGGTATGAAGGACTTTAAGGTTGAAATAGGTTCTGCTGCCTTCCTCAACTCGCTTATAGTAAGGCTATCTCTTACGGATGAAGAGGTCATAGAGCTTTATCATCTGATCGACAATAAAAATCGGTTTGCACTTAAGGCTCTCCTTGCTGAAAAGAGCGACCAGATACCGGAGGATATAAGAAACATTCTTTCGGATATCACAGAGGACTTTGGAAGCCTTGGAGAGATCTTAAAAAAAAGCAAGTTGAAAGATATCCTTGCAAAGACTGATCTCAAAAAGACAGAGAAAGCCTTGGAAAGACTGATCCAGCTTGAAAGGCTTCTTGAAATGTATGAAGTAATAGATTATGTTTCATTCGACCTTGGAATGGTCGGAAAACTTGGCTACTACACAGGAATAATCCTTAGGGGTTACACATACGGCTCAGGAAAGGCAATTCTTTCAGGCGGAAGATATGATAATCTTGTAAGCCAGTTTGGTAAAAATGCTCCTGCGGTTGGGATGTCGATCGATATGGATGAACTTATGAGTTCGCTTTCAAAAAACGGCATTCATCCACATACTGCAAAGAAGATGGTTCATATATCTGTTCCAAGGAAAAAGATAGGAGAAGCAATAAAAAAGAGAGAGGAATATTTCAACCAGAATATAGCATCAGTTATTGAAATAGATGATGCCATAGCAGATGTGGAGATAAGAGAGGGAGAAAATTGAGATACATAACAGTAGCATTGGCAAAGGGAAGGCTTGCTAAAAAGGCAATGAAGCTTTTTAGCAAAGCAGGCTTTCCCTGCGAGGAGATGGAAGACCCCGATACAAGAAAGCTTATTTTTGAAAATAAAGAGAAAAAAATCAGGTTTTTCCTTGCAAAAGCACCGGATGTGCCGACCTATGTGGAATATGGCGCGGCAGATATCGGCATTGTAGGGGAAGATACCATTGCAGAAGAAGGCAGAAAGGTTTACGAAGTGCTGGATCTTGGCTTTGGAAAATGCCGTATGTGCATTGCAGGGCCAGCCGAGGCGGCAGAAAAGCTTGAAAATGGAAGCCTTCTTAGGGTTGCAACAAAATATCCGGATATAGCAAGAGATTATTTTTATAATAAGAAGCATCAGACAGTAGAGATAATAAAGCTTAACGGCTCGATAGAGCTTGCGCCGGTCGTAGGGCTTTCGGATGTTATCTGCGATATAGTGGAAACAGGGACAACACTTCGTGAAAATGGGCTTTCGGTCCTTGCTGAAGTAATGGACCTTTCGGCGAGAGTGATAATAAATGAAACAAGCATGAAGCTTGAAAAAGACAGGATAAATGACATTGTAGACAGACTTACGAAAGAGATCAGGGAAGAGGTATGATGAAGAAGATAAAGTTGACAAAAGAAACACGTGAAAATATAAAGAATGACCTTATTGAAAGAAGTCCTGCAAGCTTTGCGCAGTATCAGGAAAGAGTAGATGCCATTCTCGCCGATGTTAAAATAAAAGGTGATGAAGCCCTCTTTTCGTATACAGAAAAGTTTGACGGGGCAAAGATAAATGCCGGTAATATACAGGTTACAGAAAAAGAAATTGACGAGGCCTATGAAAAGGTTGACAGGAAACTTATCGAAGTGATAAGAAAGTCGAGCAAAAATATCAGGGAGTATCATGAGCATCAGGTTCGCAATTCTTTTTTTGTGCCAAAGCTGGACGGAACCATATTGGGGCAGAAGATAACACCGCTTGAAAGAGTAGGCGTATATGTTCCTGGCGGAAAGGCAGCTTATCCTTCAACGGTCCTTATGAATGTAGTTCCGGCACAGGTTGCGGGAGTAGATGAGATTGTAATGGTAACGCCTCCGGGGAAAGACGGCAAAGTCTACGAAGGCACACTTGTAGCTGCAAGGGAGGCAGGCGTAAAGACGATATACAAGGTCGGCGGCGCTCAGGCGGTTGCAGCCCTTGCCTACGGAACAGAGTCCATAAAGAAAGTAGACAAGATAGTAGGTCCCGGAAATATCTATGTTGCCCTTGCAAAAAGATCTGTCTATGGGCTTGTATCGATAGATTCTGTTGCTGGACCAAGCGAGATAATGGTTCTTGCAGATAAGACTGCCGATGCAAGATATGTTGCTGCAGACCTTCTTTCTCAGGCAGAGCATGACCAGATGGCAAGCGCGATACTTGTTACGACGAGCGAAGAGCTTGCAGACAAGGTTGCGGCAGAGATCGATTCATTTTTACCTGAACTTTCAAGAAGAGAGATAATAGAGAAGTCGCTTGATGACTACGGCTATATTCTTGTTGCCGACAACATGGATGATGCGATCGAGGCAGTAAACGAGATCGCAAGCGAGCACCTTGAGATAATCACGGAGGAACCATTCAAGACTATGACCAAGGTTAAAAATGCAGGTGCTATCTTTCTTGGAAAATGGTCGAGCGAGCCTCTTGGAGATTACATGGCAGGACCTGACCACGTTCTTCCTACAAGTGGTACAGCAAAGTTTTTCTCACCGCTTGGGGTTGATGATTTCATAAAAAAATCGAGTATCATTTACTATTCTGAAGAAGCACTTAGAGAACTTAACGAGGATATTCAGTATTTTGCAAAGGCAGAGGGACTTACGGCACACGCAAACAGCATAGCAGTACGTTTTCCGGAGGGTTGAAATGAGCAGAAAAGCTGTTGTCGACAGAAAAACGCTTGAAACAGACATACATGTTGAAATAGATCTCGACGGCACAGGAAAAGCTAAGATAGATACAGGGATAGGCTTTCTTGACCACATGCTCAATTCATTTGTAAAACATGGCTTTTTTGATCTTACAGTTTCCTGCCGGGGGGATCTATGTGTAGATTGTCACCATTCAACAGAAGACATAGGGATCGTGCTTGGACAGGCAATCCTTAAAGCTCTCGGAGACAAAAAGGGGATCCACAGGTATGGGGAATGTATACTGCCTATGGATGATGCGCTTGTAGTCTGTGCACTTGATCTGTGCGGCAGACCCTACCTTGGATTTGACCTTCCTCTTTTAACCGAAAAAGTAGGGAATTTTGACACAGAGCTAATAAGGGAGTTTTATTATGCTCTGTCCTATAGCGCAATGATGAACATACACGTAAGGAAACTTGCAGGAGAAAACACACATCACCTTATAGAGGCTTCTTTTAAGGCTTTTGCAAGAGCTTTGCGGCAGGGAGTGGACATAGATCCGAAGGTAACAGGTGTACTTTCAGCGAAGGGAGTGATCTGATGAACAAACTTATATGTGCAGATATAAATGCTATAAATGAAACAAGTGAGCAGCTTATAAAACAGGTGCTTGAATACAGGGAAAACGAGATTGACGGCTTTTATATTTACGATTTTTCAAAAGACGGTGATGTAAGAGATGAATTTATAAAGAAACTCCGCAATATAAAAAATGCCTGCCCTGTAAGCTTTGCAACCGGTATAACGGCTTCCAGATTTGAAGACATAAAAAAGGCATACTACACCGGAGCCGATTGTGTCTTCCTTCATTTGCAGACAGATCCGGAAGTTATCATGGCAGGCGTTGCAAGATTTGGCAGTGACAAGGTCGGTGTGGAGCTTGACTATTCAAAGGAAGAATGCAGTAAGGAAGTTTTTGAAAAGCTTAAGAAACTTGGTGTGGTCCACATCATGATAAAGCATGTTGACAAATCAAAGGCTTTTTTTGACAGACTTGCAAATACAGACCTTAAAGTCTTTATCAGAGATTCTCTTATGAGAAATGACTTGACAACCTTACTTGAACATGATGCAGTACTGGGTGTTGCCACAACCCATTACAAAGGAAAGAATGTCAGAAATGTAAAGGATGTACTGATCTCATCCGGCATAGATGTCAAAAATCGCAGGTCAGAAATCCCTTTTGAAGAATTTAAAACGGATGAAAAGGGTCTGGTTCCCTGCATAACGCAGGATGATGAAACTGGTGAAGTTTTGATGCTTGCATATATGAACAAAGAGGCATATAATAGGACTGTTGCGACGGGAAAAATGACCTATTTCAGCAGAAGCAGAAATGAGCTCTGGGTAAAAGGAGCTACGTCAGGTCATTATCAATATGTAAGAAATCTTTCTATCGATTGCGATAAGGATACGATTCTTGCAAAAGTTCATCAGGTTGGAGCTGCCTGCCATACAGGCAATCACAGCTGTTTCTTTACAGATCTTGCAGGCTTTGACAAGTCCGGTAAAAAGAATGACACCTTGCAGGTATTCAAGGATGTTTATGCTACGATCACAGATCGAAGGGAGCATCCGAAGGAAGGGTCTTATACCAACTATCTTTTCAATAAGGGCATAGATAAGATCCTTAAAAAATGTGGGGAAGAATCAACAGAGATAGTCATAGCGGCAAAGAACCCTGACAGAACAGAACTTAGATACGAGATAGCTGATTATCTTTATCATCTTATGGTGCTCATGGTGGAGTCAGGTCTTACATGGGATGATATTTGTGAAGAGCTTGCCGATCGAGAGTAGTACCGTCCTAAAAAATAATCAGTTCGATATTGGAGGGAAGCTTTGAAAGCTTACGGAGTTAATGAATTACGTGAGATGTTTCTCAAATTTTTTGAGGGTAAAGAACATCTTAGAATGAACAGTTTTTCACTTGTGCCACATAATGACAATTCTCTTCTTATAATCAATTCCGGTATGGCACCGCTTAAGCCATACTTTACAGGACAGGAGATACCGCCAAGGCGCAGAGTTACTACCTGTCAGAAGTGTATTCGTACAGGCGATATTGAAAATGTAGGTAAGACTGCCCGTCATGGTACTTTTTTTGAGATGCTTGGTAATTTCTCTTTTGGAGATTATTTCAAAGAAGAAGCAATTCCGTGGGCATGGGAATTTCTTACAGAAGTAGTAGGCCTTGACCCTGAAAGACTTTACCCTTCAGTTTATGAAAAGGACGATGAAGCTTTCGATCTTTGGGTAAATAAAATGCATATTCCTGCTGAGCGTATATATAAGTTCGGCAAGGAGGATAATTTCTGGGAGCATGGTTCAGGCCCTTGCGGTCCATGTACAGAAATATATTATGACCGCGGCGAGAAATATGGCAATGGCCCTGAAGATGTAATGGGCGGCGAAGGCGACCGTTACATGGAAGTGTGGAATGTCGTATTTTCACAGTTTAATAACGATGGTCATGGCAATTATTCTGACCTTGAACAGAAGAACATAGATACAGGTATGGGACTTGAGCGTCTTGCTGTTGCTGTTCAGGATGTTGGTTCTATCTTTGATGTAGATACACTTAAGGCTCTTCGTGATGATGTCTGTGCACTCGCAGGCGGTATTCAGTATGAGCAGGCAGATACACATGAATCAGATATTTCTGTCAGGATCATTACAGACCATATCCGTTCTACAACATTCATGATATCAGATGGTATCATGCCTTCAAATGAAGGAAGAGGATATGTATTAAGAAGGATCATCCGTCGTGCTATCCGTCATGGAAGAAAGCTTGGCATAGAGGGTTCATTCCTTCCTAAGCTTGCTGAATCTGTTATAAAGGGAAGCAAGGACGGCTATCCTGAGCTTGAAGAAAAAAAGGAATTTATCCTTAATGTGATCGCTCAGGAAGAGGAGAAGTTTGAAAAGACTCTGGATCAGGGTATGGAAATACTTACCCAGATGGAAGAGGAACTTGATAAGAGCGGCAAGAAGGTGCTTTCTGGTGAGGATTCCTTCAAGCTTTATGATACATTTGGATTTCCTCTTGACCTTACAGAGGAGATTATTGCTGAAAAGGGCTATACTGTAGATAAAGACGGTTTTGATGCAGCTATGGCTCACCAGAAAGAGACAGCCCGCAAGGCTCGTAAAACTACCAATTACATGGGGGCGGATGCCACAGTTTACGAGCAGATAGACGCTTCACTCACATCAGAATTTATCGGATATGATAAGACTGAGGCAGCAGGAAAGATCATTGCTCTCTGCGAGCTTCATGATGAAAATGAAGAAGAGGAGAACGCTGTTACAGATGCTCTTACAGATGGCATGAAGGGCGCTATCATCACAGATGTTACTCCTTTCTATGGAACAATGGGCGGTCAGAACGGCGACAATGGTATGATCGAAACTGAATCAGGGTGCTTTAAGGTTGAAAGCACTGTACACGTTGCTGGAAGCAAAATAGCTCATATCGGTTCAGTTGTAAAGGGTATGTTTAAGACCGGCGACAGCGTTACCATGAAGGTTGACAGTGAGACCAGACTAGCAATCTGCCGTAACCACAGTGCTACCCACCTTCTTCAGAGAGCACTTCGTGAGGTTTTAGGAAATCACGTTGAGCAGGCAGGTTCATATCAGGATCCATACCGCACAAGATTTGATTTCAGTCATTTCAAGGCAATGACAGCCGAAGAGATAAAAAAGGTTGAAGACCTTGTAAATGAAAAGATTGCTGAAAATATCCCTGTTGTTACCAAGGTAATGACAATAGAAGAAGCCAAGAAGACCGGAGCTATGGCTCTTTTTGGTGAGAAGTACGGTGACAAGGTAAGAGTCGTCATGATGGGCGACTTCTCAAAGGAATTCTGCGGTGGTACTCATGTTGCCAACACAGGCGTTATAGGAAGATTCAAGATTCTTTCTGAAAATGGTGTTGCAGCCGGAGTAAGAAGGATCGAGGCAATTACCGGAAACAACGTAAACGCATATTACGAAAAGCTTGAGGCGGAGCTTAATAAGGCAGCTGCTCTTCTTAAGACAAGCCCTGATAAGCTTTGCGAAAGAATAGAACATCTTCAGGCTGATCTCAAGGCTTCTCAGAATGAAAATGAGGCTCTTAAGGCTGCCGCTGCCAAAAATGCACTTGGCAATGTAATGGATGATGTCAAGGAAGTTGATGGCGTTAAGGTACTTGCCGCAAAGGTTCCTGATACAGACATGAATGAACTCAGAAATCTGGGCGATGATCTTAAAAATAAGCTTGGTGAAGGTGTTGTTTTCCTTGCAACCGCAAAGGACGGCAAGGTAAGCCTTCTTTCAATGGTAACAGATGAGATCGTAAAGAAGGGTGTTAAGGCCGGAGAAATCATAAAGAATATTGCACCGATAGTTGCCGGTGGTGGCGGCGGAAGGCCTAATATGGCACAGGCTGGAGGCAAGGACCCATCTAAGATAGACGATGCTATTGCAGCTGTAGTAACTGAAGTAAAAAAACAGCTTGACAAATGATTCAATAGCGTGTAATATATTAACTGTGCTATGGATTATACCCAATCAGTTGTCGGCACAATATCTTATTCTGCAACTGGAGGGGAGGGTAGGTAGATATGTCAAGCGTTATTGTAAAGGAAAATGAGACTCTTGATAGTGCGCTTCGCCGTTTCAAGAGAAACTGCGCTAAGGCTGGTATTCAGCAGGAGATTCGCAAAAGAGAACATTACGAGAAGCCATCAGTAAGACGTAAGAAGAAGTCTGAGGCTGCAAGAAAGCGCAAGTTTAAATAATTTCAGTTTACGAAAGGACGCAGAGGTTTCGGCTTCTGCGTTCTTTTTCGTGTTTTGGGGGAACATTTGGAAAAAGAGATAATTATAGATATTCCAGGCGGACACGAAGCGGATATAGCCGGTCCGTTTGATGTCAATTTAAAAAAGATAGAAAAAGAATTCAGGGTTGTTTTCACTTCAAGAGACGGCGTTATGCGTATGAAGGGTGAAAGCAGCGTACTTGAAAGAGCATTGAGTGTTGTAAATGAGCTGATTCTTCTTGTGAACAAAGGGGAATCAATCGATGAACAAAGAGTAAATTATGCTATCGATCTTTACAGACAGAACGGAGTTCATTTGGATAAGACAGAAAAGATAGAACATATCGCAGATATAGATAAAGAAGTTATCGCATATACTGTTACAGGAAAGCCTGTAAAGCCGAAAACACTCGGACAGAAAAGCTATGTTGACAGTATAAGGGATAAAATGATAGTTTTTGGCATAGGTCCTGCCGGTACAGGCAAGACTTATCTTGCAATGGCAATGGCTATTCAGGCATTTAAGGATAATGAGGTTGAGAGGATCATTTTAACCAGACCTGCAATTGAAGCGGGCGAAAAGTTGGGCTTTCTTCCAGGAGACCTTCAAAGTAAGGTCGATCCTTATCTTAGACCTCTTTATGATGCCTTAAATCAGATAATGGGAGCAGAAACATTTAGAACAAATTCTGAAAAGGGGCTTATAGAGGTGGCGCCTCTTGCCTACATGAGAGGCAGAACTTTGGATAATGCCTTTATTATTCTTGATGAGGCGCAGAATACAACGCCAGCTCAGATGAAAATGTTCCTTACCCGTATAGGATTTGGCTCTAAGGTTGTTGTCACAGGAGATCTTACTCAGAAGGATCTTCCGGGAACAACACAGTCAGGACTTGAAAATGCACTTAAGGTTCTTAAGGATGTAAAAGAAATAGGATTTTCTTATCTCACCAACAAGGATGTCGTAAGGCATCCGCTTGTACAAAAGATTGTCATGGCATACGATGACTTTGATAAACGTCAGGCTGCTAAGGCAAAGAAAAGAGGACTCAGAAGATGAGCCATACAGATACGGAATCTGCTATAAAAAATAACAGATATATTCTTTTTGCTTCCATACCTGTAGGAATTATATTAGGTTTTTTGAAGTTTACAAATATATACGAATTTGCGGCTCTCGTCCTTTTCATTGCCGCAATATGCTTTGTATATGACCAATTGGATAAAATTGCTCCTAACGATGTTAAGGATAACGGCAATCCTCTGGTAAATATCCTATCTCAGATTGGATTTATCATAGTTATAGCTGGAGCACTGCTGTTTGAAAAGCCGTATTTTGACTGGCTGTTTCTTACAGGTATCTTGTTTTGCACTTTATTTGCAGGAACTATGCATGGACTGGCGGCTGTTTGCATATACGCATCAATGATCACGCTTTTTTCAAGAGCATCAGGTGCCACGATAACATTGTACCTTTTAGCCGGTGTATTGGCTGTTATCCTTGTTAAATATATGGATGATGCAGGCAGTATTCCTTATATGTTAGTAACAGAACTTGCGCTAGTTATAGCTTTATTCATTATAATAAATAATTTTGCTATAGCAGGGCTCTTTACTGCCGATCATGTGGTTGATGTTCTGGTTATCATACTTTCTTTTATCATTGCTTTCGTTGCGGGTAAGAAGTTTGATGTATTAAATAAAAAGCCTGATGAGAGCGAGGAAAATAACAAGGAAACCGAAGTTAAAGAAGAAGCTGATATTAAGGATGAAGTAGAATCAGAAGCAACGTTTGAAGCAAAAGTTGAAACAGAAGGTGAAGGTGAAACTACCCCTCGGATAGAGACCGAAGAAGCAGTTGAAAATGAATCTGCGCAGGAAGCTCGGGCTGTAGAAGAAGCTAACGTTGAAATAAAAGTAGCAGAAGCTATAGCTACAACTGAAATTGAAGCAGAAGCAGAAGCTGCACTTAAAGCAGAGCCTACAGTGGAAACGGAAACTGTAATAGAAGCAGTGACAGAAAATCCTGCAGAGTCTGAGCCTGAAATTGATGCAGAGGATGAAATCACTCCAAAGGTCGTACTTCTTACTATCGAGCATGGCAAAAACGATAGCAAAGAGCCAGAAATAGACTATTCCGCATTGCTCACAGAGGATTTTGCTTTATATGATTGTGTGAAGGAAAATGAAGAAGTATATGAAAAGGCACTTGTAAGGTCTTTCCTTGCAGAAGGTGCGGCTGAAAGGGCAGGACTTAATCAGGCACTTGCTGCTGCCGGAGCTTTTTATTGTGAATGTGGAAGGATCGTAAGCAAAAACTATATCAAAGAAGGCATAAAGCTTGCAAAGCAATATGATCTGCCTGAAAAGGTAGTATCTGCCATGAAGGAACATAATTTTAAGGTAGGACATCCTAAGAGTAAGGAAAACGCTCTTATAATGCTTATCGATAAACTTGACAATACGATTGAATACTTCGAGTCCACAGGAAAAAAGATGAAGCCAGACCTTCTTATCGATGAAGTGTGTGATTCCTGTCTTATGGATGGCAGACTCGATGCTTCGGGGCTTACGATTTCTGAATATAAACTGATAAAAGATTACCTTATTATGGAGGTTCCTGACACTTATGCATATTTTGATTGAAAATGAGGCAGAAAAAAGCCTTGATTTTGACTACAAAAAAGTTATAAATGATGTAGTGATCGAGGCATTAAGATATGAGAAGTGCCCTTATGAAGCGGAAGTAAGTGTTACTTTGACAAATAATAAAGAAATTCATGAATCCAACCTTTCATTCAGAGGAATAGACAGACCTACAGATGTTCTTTCTTTTCCTATGGTGGATTATGATGAACCGGCAGATTTTTCAATTGCAGAAAGTTCGAAAGATGACTATTTCAACCCGGAGACAGGTGACCTTTTGCTTGGCGATATAGTAATCTCGGTTGATAAAGTTTATGAACAGGCAGAAGAGTACGGACACAGCCCTAAAAGAGAATTTGCGTTTCTTGTGGCACATAGTATGCTTCATCTTCTCGGATATGATCACATGGAAGAAGATGAGCGCAAGGTGATGGAAGATAAGCAGAGAGAAATATTAAATAATCTTGGTATAACGAGGGAAATTACGTAAAATGAAAAGATTCAGAAGACTTTTTTGCATGATCCTTGCAGTGACAATGATAGCAGCAACTGGTGGATGCGGCGGAAATACACAAGGTAAGTCCCTGAATGAAAGAGCTGAAGAATTAAATCGTGAAAATGGGATTGCTGATAATAACCTTGTTTCTGATACCGATACCGATTCGGGTCCGGTAGTAACTGTAGTTTCACCTGCCGCTGTAGCAACAGATGCAGCGATAGAAGAAGACCCTTCTGTTGTCCCTGAAGGCAAGACTCGCAGCCTTATCACAGGTTCTCTCATAGATGATAAATATGAAAATGTGCGTCCTTATGCATTTATGTTTAATAATATCAGAAATGCATATCCGCAGACCGGTACCGGAAGGGCAGGTGTTCTGTATGAAATACTTGCCGAGGGCGGAATCACCAGACTTATGGGAATCTTTGACAACATGAAGGGCGACAGGATAGGATCAGCAAGAAGTGCAAGACATTATTATGTAGATTTTGCAAATGAATATGATGCAATTTATATTCATTACGGTCAGACAAAATATGCAACCGCCGAGATAAAAAAGCTTGGAATTGATGAACTCTCCGGACTTGCAGCAGAAGGCTCTACAGTCTTTTACAGAGATTACAGTATCCCTGCACCGCATAATGCTTTTGCCTCGGCAGATGGTATTGCCAAAGGAACAAAAAATAAAAATATAAGTACAAAACTGCGCGATGGTATAGAGTCTCATTTCAACTTTGTTTATGATAAGACAGTTGATAATAAAATGGATGATTCAAATAAGGCAGCGAAAGTCACACTTCCTTTTTCAGCCTATATGACACCATACTTTACCTATAACAAAAAAACTGGAAAATATACAAGATATGCCTTTGGAACTGTTCATAAGGACAGGGGAACAGGAAAGGCACTTACCTTTAAAAATCTTTTTGTTCAGTTTGTTAATGAATATAATATAGATCATAACGGCTACCAGACCATGGATCTTATTAATAACAACGGAAGCGGATATTATATTACAAATGGACGCGCTATAAAGGTATACTGGAAAAAGGGAAACGCAAATTCAAAGACCGCTTTCTTCTATGACAAGGGATTCACTAAAGAAGTAGAAGTAAACCCGGGAAAAACCTACTATGCTGTTTTCCCTAAGGATAGAGCCAACATGGTGACTTTTGAGTGATATGAAAGATAATATTACAGATCTTATTATAATAGGTGGAGGCCCCGCAGGTATGCTTGCTGCAGTGATGGCAGGCAGAGCGGGGCTTTCCGTTCTTGTGCTTGAACATAATGACTCATACGGAAAAAAACTTTCTGTAACAGGAAATGGCAAATGCAACTACACAAATCTGTATCAAAGCATAGAATGTTATAGAGGCAGTGATACAGAGGCATCTTTTAAGATTATTCAAAAATTTGGACCGGACAAGATAATCGATTTTATGAGAAGTCTTGGAATTGAGCCTTACAAGAGATGCGGTCGCGAATTTGATGATGCAAGGAAGGTATATGTTTATCCTGCAAGTGAAAGTGCTGCAGACTTTACAGAGGCGTTTCAGGTTGAAATGAATGCTCTTAAGGTCAAGCATAAAACAAGGCTTCATGTATGCGGAATTGAAAAGAAAGAAGGCTGTTTTAACGTAACCACGATTCCAAGTGGTGAAGAGGATATGACCAATGCTTTTTCATATAAGTCAAGATTTGTCCTTGTTTCTGCAGGAGGTCTTGCAGCGCCTGAAACAGGAAGCGACGGCTCTATGCTTAAAATAGTAAAAAACTCAGGCATAAAAGTCTCCAAAATGACTCCTGCCCTTACAAAGATCTATACAAAAGAAAACCTGCAAAATCTGGCAGGGGTCAGGATGACGGGTAAGATAAGCCTTATGCATGAGGAGAGAGTATATACTAAGGAAGTGGGAGAGATCCAGTTTGGTACTAAGGCTGTGAGCGGCATACCTGCAATGCAGCTCTCTTCACTTATAAATGATAGAAACGATCTTCTTTTGCTGGACTTTTTTCCAAATATGAGCGATAATGAAACAATGACTTATTTAGAGGAAAGGAGAAGGCGCTTAAAGTGGCATCCTGCAGCAAGTTTTTTAAAAGGGCTTTTTCCTCCAAAGTTTGGAGCATATATTCTTGAAAAGTTGGCATTAAAAAAGTCTCTTACAGTAGATGAACTTAAAATAGATGATCTGTCAAAGATTAAAGACCTTACTAAATATATGCTGCTTCATATTGATAAGAAGGGTGACTTTGGTGAAGCACAGGTCACACATGGAGGAATACTTTTATCGGAATGCACCAAAAATCTTGAAGCTAAAAATGTTTCAGGACTTTATTTTGCGGGCGAGATCCTTGATACAGACGGGATATGCGGCGGCTATAACCTGACTTGGGCCTTTGCCTCTGCATACACAGCCATACAGGAGATCATAAATAAATTACATGAATGAAATGATATTACAGATATCCCAAGTTAAGGTTCCGGTGGGATATACTAGGGAGGACCTTATCCGGGCAGCTGCAAAGAAACTGCATCTAAAAGATTCGGAGATTGGTGAGATAAAAATAAGGAAAAGCTCTATAGATGCCAGAAAGAAAGACAATATCCATTACAGTCTTACTGTTACAGTCAGGCTTAACGGAAAAATTGCAAAGTCAAAAACGAAACTTCCGGATATATCGTTATTTAAAAAAGTCCAATATACCATTCCTCAAAATGGCAGCAGACAGCCTTCAAACAGACCTGTTATCATAGGAAGTGGCCCTGCCGGACTTTTTGCCGCATTTTTACTTGCAAAGAGAGGCCTGTGTCCCCTTGTAATAGAAAGAGGGGCTGATGTTGATAAGAGAACAGGTATTGTAGATAAATTCTGGGAGACGGGAGAGCTTTCAGAAAAGACAAATGTTCAGTTCGGCGAGGGCGGAGCCGGTACTTTTTCAGACGGCAAGCTCAACACCATGGTCAAGGATACTACAGGCAGGATAGCATATATGCTTGAAACCTTTGTGGAGTATGGAGCCGATCCTGCCATTATCTACACTCACAAGCCGCATATAGGAACGGATGTGCTTAAAACTATCCTTAAAAACATGCGGACAGTGATAACAGAGCTTGGCGGAGAATATCTGTTTGAAACAAAAATGACAGATATTCATATAGAGGAAGGTTGTCTTACAGGTATTACCGTTGAAAGTGATGCAGGCGCAAGGGAAATTAAGTGCGACGACCTTATACTTGCAGTAGGTCATTCTTCAAGAGATACGTTTAAAATGCTTACCGGCAAGGGGGTTGTAATGGAACCGAAGCCCTTTGCCGTAGGTATGAGAGTTCAGCATCCTCAGAAGCTTATAAGCATAAATCAATATGCAGAGTTGGCAGATAAGCTTCCTGCGGCAGATTACAAGGTTACTCATACTGCTTCCAATGGCAGGGGAGTTTATAGCTTCTGTATGTGTCCGGGCGGATATGTAGTAAATGCATCCTCACAAAAGGGCGGTACAGTAGTAAACGGCATGAGTTATCATGACAGGGCAGGTGAAAATGCCAACAGTGCGATAATTGTTTCCGTAAATCCTGATGACTTTGACAACAAAGACGCACTTGCGGGCGTGAGATTTCAGGAAAAGCTTGAAAAAGCAGCCTATTCACTGGCTGGAGGAAAGATTCCTGTTCAGCTTTTTGGTGATTTCAAGGAAAAAAGGGAAAGCACAGGCTTTGGAAAGGTAAAACCGCGGTTTAAAGGTGAATATGCATTTGCAGACCTTAATAAGATCTTTCCGAATTATATAATTGATTCCTTTAACGAAGGGATGGAGAGCTTCGGAGGAAGGATAAAGGGGTTTGATGACCCGGAAACAATTCTTGCTGGTGTTGAAGCAAGAACAAGTTCGCCTTTAAGAATAGTACGTGATAAAGAGAGCCTTATGGCAGCAGGAATAAAGGGAATTTATCCTGCCGGAGAGGGAGCAGGTTACGCAGGCGGTATTACAAGTGCCGCTGTAGATGGAATAAAAACTGCAGAAAAGATAATTGAGAAATACAGACCATTTTAGTAAAGAGGGACATTGTGAAAAAAAGGAAGAAGGGAAAAATCAACAAAAGTGTTGTTGAAAGTAAAAAAGCATATCGTGAACTGGTCAGACGAGAGATCGCGCTTTTGTCTGAAGATGATAAAAAGCAGTTTTCAAAAAACATAGTAGAAAGATATATGGCACTTGACCATTATCAGGAGGCTACAGACCTTTTTATCTACTGTTCACTTAAAGACGAGGTTTCTACGACTCTTCTTATTGAAGACGCATTGAAGTCAAATAAAAACGTGTATCTTCCTAAGATAATTTCTCCGGTTTCAAAAGGGGGAGATATGGTTTTTTGTAAGATCACAGATCTTTCAGGACTTGCACCCGGAACATGGGGCATTCTTGAGCCTGACTCAGGAGAGATGGTCAATATCAATGAACTTGGGCACAAGGTTGAAATGGTGGTACCCGGTGTCTGCTATGATCTGACTGGTTACAGAATAGGCCAAGGCGGAGGATATTATGACAGATATTTAAAAAAGGTGGACAAAAACCTGATTCATAAAAGTGCTCTGGCGTTTGATGTGCAGCTTGTATCAAAATTTCCGGATGCGATAGCAGAACCGTGGGATGAAAGAATAGAGCTGATCGTAAGTGAGAGAAGAATGATTTCGGTTGCTTTTTGATCATAAGATACAACAGGTATCCAAGGGGGAAAAATGAATATTAAAGAGCAGGCACTACTGGCAAAAAAAGCTTCTTACAGACTGGTTACTTTATCGACAAACGTAAAAAATAAGGTTTTATGCGATGCCGCAAACTGCCTTATGAGTGATTCTGCCGATATAATAAGGGCAAATGAGAAGGATCTTTGCAAGGCAAAAGAAAACGGCATGAAGGACTCTCTTATAGACAGGCTTATGCTTAATGAAAAAAGAATAGCAGATATGGCGGAAGGATTAAGGAATATAGCCTCTCTTCCGGACCCTGTCGGTGAGATAAGCGGAATGACAAAGCGTCCGAATGGGCTTATGATAGGCAAAAAAAGAGTACCTATCGGGCTTATCGCCATTATTTACGAAGCAAGACCGAATGTGACAAGTGACGCTTTCGGCATTACCTTTAAAAGCGGAAATGCAGTTGTTTTGAGGGGCGGAAGTGATGCCTGTAATTCATGTCTTGCAATAGCCGCTTCCTTAAAAAAAGCTCTTCGTTATAATGGGATTGATGAAGACATATTGCAATATATTGCTGATACCAGTCATGAAGGCATAGGAGAGTTGATAGGGCTTTCCGGCACTGTAGATCTTGTCATACCTCGCGGAGGAGCAGGGCTTATAAATTTTGTCGTTGAAAATGCCACGGTGCCGGCAATACACACCGGTACCGGCAATTGCCATATTTTTGTTGATGATGAAGCCGATCCTGACATGGCTTTAAAGATAATTGAGAATGCTAAAACAAGTCGCTTAGGTGTATGCAATGCCTGTGAATCCCTCTTGATCCACGAAAAGATAGCTGAAACATTTTTGCCTGTCCTTGCCAAAATGCTGTCGAAGCATTCCATTGAAGTACGTGCAGATGGAAGAGCAAGAAAGATCTGCCCTTCTTTCAGGGAGGCAGCAGAAGAAGATTGGGGCATGGAATACCTCGACAGGATAATCTCACTTAAGATCGTAAGTGATGTAACAGAAGCTATTGACCACATTAACAGATATAATACAAAACATTCGGAGACAATCGTTACTAAAAATCTGACTCACGCAGAATTGTTCTTAAACCTTGTAGATGCAGCCTGCGTTTATGTAAACGCAAGTACTAGATTTACCGATGGCAATGAATTCGGTTTTGGTGCAGAAATAGGAATAAGCACTCAGAAGATCCATGCAAGGGGACCGATGGGGCTTAAGGAACTTACCTGTGAGAAATATATTATTATAGGAAATGGCCAGATAAGGCCTTGATCATTGGAGTTTTTGATGGAAAATATTAAAGAAGTACCGACAAATATCTTTGTTTCAGACGAGGATTTTATTGCAGTAAGAAATGCCGCTCCGGAAACAGAACCGGAAAGACAGCACTATTTTATCGACAAGGCATGCGATGCTCTAAAAAGAGTAGTTGCAAATGTCGGAAGAGAGCTTACATTTAACTGTATAACTTTTGGATGTCAAATGAATGCAAGAGACTCTGAAAAGATTTCCGGTATACTTGAAAAGATCGGCTTTGTAAAGAGTGATAAGATCGAATCAGATTTTGTTATCCTGAATACCTGTACAGTAAGAGAAAACGCAGATCTTAAGGTTTATGGAAATCTCGGATATCTGAAAAAATGTCGGGAAAACAATCCTGATATGATCATAGCCCTTTGCGGATGTATGATGCAGGAGGGAACAGTAGTAGAAAAATTAAAGGAAAGCTATTCCTTTGTTGACCTTATCTACGGTACGCATAATATATATAAGCTTGGTGAGCTTGTCTTTGAAATGCTTGCGGACAAGGCTTATCTTGCTGCAAATCCTGTAAAGAAAAACGGCAAGTTGAAGATAAAGCACAACATGCTTATCGATATCTGGAAGGACAGTGATAAGATTGTAGAGGAACTTCCGGATGACAGAAAATACAGTTTCAAGGCTTCTGTAAATATAACTTACGGCTGTGATAATTTCTGCAGTTATTGTATCGTTCCTTATGTAAGAGGACGTGAAAGAAGCAGAAGACCGGAGGATATCGTAAAAGAAGTAGAATGTCTTGCAAAACAGGGTGTTATCGAAGTTATGCTTCTTGGTCAGAATGTGAATTCCTATGGAAAAGGAATCACAATGGCAGACGGAAGCCCTGCTACATTTGCAAAACTCTTGAAGATGATAGAAAAGATAGACGGAATAAAAAGGATCCGCTTTATGACGCCGCACCCTAAGGATTTTCCTGATGAGCTTATTGATGTTATTGCAGATTCGGAAAAAATCTGCCATCATATTCATCTTCCTTTGCAGTCTGGAAGTACCAAAGTGCTGAAGGACATGAACCGTCGTTACACAAAAGAACGCTACCTTGACCTTGCTCTTAAGATAAGAGAGCGTATTTCTGATGCAGCTATCACAACTGATATCATAGTAGGTTTCCCAGGCGAAACAGAGGAAGATTTTAACGAAACCCTTGATGTAATTAAAAAAGTACGCTATCAGGCGGCATATATGTTTGAATATTCAAAGAGAACCGGAACACTTGCAGCTTCAATGGAAAATCAGGTTCCTGCTGATGTGGTAAAGAACAGGTTCGAAAGACTTATGAAAACAGTTGGTGAATTTTCCGACTCAGGTCTTGCCGATGCTGTTGGAAAGACAATGGAGGTTCTTGCTGAGGATATAGATAAAGAGGATGAAAAACTTGTAACAGGTAGATTAAAGACAAATGTGCTTGTTCATTTTTCACTGCCTGATAATAAAACCCCCTCAGATGTTATCGGAAAACTTGTAAATGTAAAAATAACTGAAAATAAGGGATTTTACCTGCTTGGAATGATGGAGAATGACTGATGCTACAAAGGATGTCTTATGAGGGAAGTTTTATAGCATTATTTATAGTAAGCGAAGAAAATAATTGCGGATAGAGCAAGTCTATCCAGCATTAATTCTCGGCGACGTTTATCGTAAACGAAATTACT